>NZ_WBUS01000020.1 GCF_008933605.1 Albidovulum sp. | reverse complement strand
ATCTCCATCCTCTGCGGCCTCGTGACGCCCTCGGGCGGGCGGGCGCTGGTGGGCGGGCACGACATCGTGCGCGACTACCGGGCGGCGCGGTCGCTCATCGGGCTCGTCCCGCAGGAGATCGCGGTCGAGCCCTTCGAGAGGGTGATGGACACGCTGCGCTTCTCGCGGGGGCTTTTCGGCAAGCGGCCGGACGACGCGCACCTGGAACAGGTGCTGCGCTCGCTCGCGCTCTGGGACAAGCGGGATGCGCGGCTGAACGAGCTTTCGGGCGGCATGAAGCGGCGGGTGCTGATCGGCAAGGCGCTGTCGCACGGGCCGCGCATCCTCTTCCTCGACGAGCCCACCGCCGGCGTCGACGTGAGCCTGCGCCGCGAGATGTGGGCGGTCGTGCGCGACCTGCGCGCGTCCGGCGTGACGATCATCCTGACCACCCACTACCTCGAGGAAGCCGAGGAGATGGCCGACCGGATCGGCATCATCGACAAGGGGCGCCTCCTCCTGCTGGAGGAGACCGCGCGGCTGATGCACGAGTTCGGGCGCAAGCGGCTGACGCTGGAGCTGGCGGAGCCGCTGGCGGCGCTGCCTGCCGGCCTCGCCGAGACGATGGCGGGCCACAGCCTGTCCCTGTCGCCCGGCGGGCTCCACGTCAGCTACGACTACGACACCCGCGCCGACCGGAGCGGGATCGCGCGGCTTCTGGCCGGCTTCGCGGCGGCCGGGATCGCCGTGAGGGACCTCGAGACGGAGCAATCCTCGCTCGAGGAGGTGTTCCTGCGACTGGTGGAGGAAGGGAGATGAACTGGCAGGCAGTGGCCACGATCTTCAACCACGAGATGGCGCGATTCTGGCGGACGCCCTGGGAATCGCTCGCCTCGCCCGTCGTCTCGACAGTGCTCTACTTCGTCGTCTTCGGCGCCGCGATCGGGGCGCGCATCCAGGACGTCGAAGGTGTCAGCTACGGCGCCTTCATCGTTCCCGGCCTCATCATGCTGACGGTGCTGCAGCAGTCGCTGTCCAATGCTTCCTTCGGCATCTTCTTCCCGAAGTTCGTTGGCACGATGTACGAGATTCTCGCCGCGCCGGTGTCGTTTCTCGAAGTGGTGATGGGCTATGTCGGCGCCGCCGCGCTGAAGTCGGTCATCATCGCGGTGGTGATCTACCTGACCGCGCTCTTCTTCGTCGATATTCCGATCGTGCACCCGTTCTGGGCGCTGGGATTCCTCGTCCTGACCGCCTTCGGCTTCTCGCTCATGGGGTTTCTCATGGGGATCTGGGCGAAGGACTGGCAGCAGTTGCAGTTCGTGCCCCTGATGGTCATCACGCCCCTGGTCTTCCTCGGCGGCGCCTTCTACTCCGCCTCGATGCTGCCGCCCTTCTGGGAGGCGGTCGCGCATCTCAATCCCGTGCTCTACCTCATCTCGGGCTTCCGATGGGCGTTCTTCGGGCTCGCGGACGTGCCCGTGGCGGCCTCGCTTCTCGCGCTGGCCGTCTTCCTCGGTCTGAGCCTCGTGGCAGTCTGGGCGATCTTCCGCACCGGATGGCGGCTGAGGCCCTGACGCGATCCCGCTTTTCCGCAGCGCGCCGAGCGTCTATATCCGCGCGATGACCCAGAACCCGCCCGACCTCCGCCCCGATCTTGCGCCGAAGCCGGTCTTCGACACCGAGGCCCGCCCCGGCCAGCCGAAGATCGGCATGGTCTCGCTCGGCTGCCCCAAGGCGCTGGTGGACAGCGAGCGGATTCTGACCCGGCTCAGGGCCGAGGGCTATGCGATCAGCCCCGACTATGCCGGCGCGGATGCCGTCATCGTCAATACCTGCGGCTTTCTCGACAGCGCCAAGGCGGAAAGCCTCGAGGCGATCGGCGAGGCCCTTTCAGAGAACGGCCGGGTGATAGTCACCGGCTGCCTCGGCGCGGACCCCGATTACATCACCGGCGCGCATCCCTTGGTTCTCGCCGTCACTGGGCCGCAGCAATACGAACAGGTGCTGGATGCGGTCCACGCCGCCGTGCCGCCTGCGCCGGACCCGTTCGTGGACCTGATGCCGGCGACCGGCGTCAAGCTGACACCACGGCACTACAGCTACCTGAAGATTTCCGAGGGCTGCAACCACCACTGCCGCTTCTGCATCATCCCCGACATGCGCGGCCGCCTCGTCAGCCGCCCCGCCCATGCGGTCCTGCGCGAGGCCGAGAAGCTTGTCGCGGCGGGCGTGAAGGAACTCCTCGTCATCAGCCAGGATACCTCGGCCTACGGCGTCGACCTCAAGCACGCCGAGAAGAACGGCCACCGTGCCCATATCACCGACCTCGCCCGCGACCTCGGGTCGCTCGGCGCCTGGGTGCGGCTTCACTACGTCTACCCCTATCCGCATGTGCGCGGCCTGGTGCCCCTCATGGCGGAGGGGCTGATCCTGCCTTACCTCGACATCCCCTTCCAGCACGCCCACCCCGATACGCTGAAGCGCATGGCGCGGCCGGCTGCCGCCACGAAGACGCTCGACGAAATCGCGGCGTGGCGCGCCGTCTGCCCCGGCATCACGCTCCGCTCCACCTTCATCGTCGGCTACCCCGGGGAGACCGAGGCTGAGTTCGAGACCCTGCTCGACTGGCTCGACGAGGCGCAGCTCGACCGGGTCGGCTGCTTCCGGTACGAGAACGTGGCGGGCGCGCGATCGAACGCACTGCCCGACCATGTCCCCGAAGAGGTGAAGGAAGAGCGCTGGCACCGCTTCATGGAGAAGGCGCAGGCGATTTCAGCGGCCAGGCTCGCAGCGAAGGTCGGCACCCGGCTGGAAGCCGTCGTCGATGCGGTCGACGACGAGGGAGCGACCTGCAGGACCAAGGCCGACGCGCCGGAGATCGACGGCAACCTCTTCATCGACGCGGGCTTCGAGGGGCTCCGGCCCGGCGACATCGTGACGGTCGAGGTGGACGAGGCCGGCGACTACGACCTCTGGGCCCGCCGGATTTGACCCGGCTTCGGCCGCATCGGACGAAATCGCATCGACGCTCTCACCCCCAGGCTGCAATTGGCGCGGCGCGCGTCGTTTTCCCTTCACGTTTCCGTGAACGCGCATAGAGTCCGGCCCGCGGGCGACAGGACACCCGCGTTCAATCAGGAAACGGCTATGCAGATCTCACGCAACTTCATGGTGATCGGTGTTGCTTATCTGTTCTTGGGTATCGGTCTCGGCATGTACATGGGCGGCTCGGGCGACCATTCGCTCGCGCCGCTGCACGCGCACATCAACCTTCTCGGCTTCACGCTGATGACCGTCTTCGGGCTGGTCTACCGGGTGATTCCGGCGATGGGCGCCACGACCCTCGCGCGGGCGCATTTCTGGCTGCATCAGGCGGGGGCGCTGATCCTTCTGGCGATGCTGTCGATGCTCTTGACCGGACGCATCACCGAAGCCGGCATGGCACCGCTGGCACCCCTGGCCGAGCTTCTGGTGCTGCTCGGGGTGGCGAGCTTCGCCTACAACGTCTGGCATAACGCCTGAGCCCTTGCGAAGGGCCCGCCGCCGCCGGGAGTGTGCGGCGGCGGGACCATGGCTGGGGCGCGCCCTACCCTCGCGCCCGGTGCCCGGGGTCACCCACCCCAAAAACCGTTGAGCCTCGACACCCAAAGCTTCTAGCACACCTCCGGCGCGGGGCCGATACCGGTATCCCTTACCTCGGGTCAGCCGAAAAGGATCACGACCCAGGCGGCCCCGCCGGCCAGCGCGGCCAGCGCCACGCCTGCCGAGCCGCAATCCTTGGCCTTTCCCGCGCGCGGGTGCTGCCCCGGCGAGACAATATCCACCACCTCCTCGATGGCGGTGTTGAGGAGTTCGGCCGCGAGGACGATCAGGCCAAGTGCCAGGATCAGCGCGCGTTCGCCGGAGCTGAGGTCGAGCGTGAAGGCGAGCGTGGCCGAAAGAAGGTTCACCAGCGTCCACTGGCGCAGCGACTTCTCGCTGGCCCAGGCCGCGCGCCAACCCTGAAGCGACCAGATGCAGGTATTCGCAAAGCGCCGGATCTCCCCGGCAAGCAGCTCGCGCATGTCGTCCTCCCCCGTCCTCGGGCGGAGACTAGCGACGGCGGCGCCCCCTTGTCACGCGCCGGGATGGGAAGGCGGCCTCTTGCGGCGGATCAGACGATACCCCGCAGCGCCTCCAGCACCGACCGGTTCGCGCACCAGTCCGGCGCGGCGCGGGCGGTGCGGTCGTGCCCGGGCTCGCAGCGGATGGCCTGCCCGTCGTCGCAGGTCCTGCAGGCCGCGAGCAGGGCGCGGAAGTCGTCGGCCGTCAGCATGCCCCTCTGGATCGCCTCGCCGATGTCGACGCCGTGGCGACGCGTTTCGGCCTCGGTCAGGAAATAGGGGATGTCCGGCGTTCCGGTCGCATCCATCTGCACGATCTTGCCCATGGCGCACGCTCCCGATGCGTTACGTTGGCCCCAGCATCACGCCGCCAGCATGCGCCGCGCATTGACTTGGATCAAGCCCGCGCTCGGGCGTCATCGCAATGTCGCGAGCGTCCGTCGCACCGTCTCGATCCGCGCGGCGTTCGGCGGATGGGTACCGAGGAATCGGTTCCCCGGGTCGGGGATGCGCGCGAAGAAGGCTGCGCCCCGCTCGGGGTCGTAGCCCGCATTCCAGGTCAGCACCGTCCCAAGCGCGTCGGCCTCAAGCTCGTAATCCTTGGCATAGCGGCGCGCGCCCAGGCTGCCGCCGATGTCCTGCGCCGTCTGGACAGCCCGCGCGTCGCCGCCGGTGGCGGCGGTGAGGACGCCGAAGATGATCGCCCCCGTCGTCGCCTCCTGCTGCTGGCGGGGGATATGGCTCGCGATATGATGCGCGGCCTCGTGGCCCATGACGAAGGCGAGTTCGTCGGTGTTGCGCGCCTCGGCGATGAGCGGGAGCGTGAAGGCGATGATCGGCCGGCCCGAGGGGTCGAGCGTCTGGTAGGCATTGGGTGGCTGGCCAGGACGGTCATCCACGACGATGCGGAAATCGCAATTCGTGGCGGCGCGGCGCGCAAGGCATTCGCGCTCCACGACCGGCTCCATCCGCGCGACGACCGAGACGAAGTTCGACGCCGCGACTTCGGGCGAAACCATCGCGCCCGCCGGGGGCGGCGGCGGCATCGGCGCGGGGGCAGGCGGCGCGCTTTCCACGCACCCGGAAACGGCGAGGGCGAGCACCGTCGCGATCAGATGTCTCATCGTGCCTCTCCCGGGCCATTGCTGCTCTTGCTTCACAAGGTAGCGCCCATGCGGCCCGCGGAAAAGCCCCGCGCCGCCGCCGTCACGCGGGGGTGAGCGGGGGGGAGAGTGCATTGTGGTCGCCCGCCCGGCGCGATAGGCTCGGTCCATGTTCACCATCGAGCACGACTTCGACGCCACCGTGATCACCCTCGTGGACGAGGGCAGCCCGCACCTCGAAGAGGATGTGACGATCCAGGCGTTCGAGGAATGCGTGACCATCGAGCAGTACGACCCGCGCCGCGACGAGGTTGTGAAGATCGTCCTCTCGATGGCGCAGGTCAACGAGCTTGCCGCCGCGCTGAACCTGCCCGAGGGGATCTACCGGCTCGCGCCGAAGCGCAAGGAATGAGCGTCAGGCGCCGAACCATTGCGACCAGAGGCCGGCCGCCCAGAACATCAGGCTGAGGATGATCATCAGCAGGCCGATGCCGAACTTGTCGCGCATGGCGAAGACGATCGGGTCGTAATCCTGCTTGCCGTACCAGCCGAGCATCACCATCCGCACCAACCAGAGCGTCATGGGGATCATCGCCACCCAGAGAATCCAGGTCGTGGGATAGAGCTCCTGCCCCTGATCACTGAGCGAGTAGAGAAAGAAGATGACGAGCGCCCAGAAGGTGCCGAGCATGGCGACGTTCAGAAGGTCGCCCCGGTCGGGCCGGCCGTAGCCGCGCCCCGGCAGGCGATCGTCGGAGGTGGCGAGCGTGAGCTCGGTCAGCCGCTTGACGCAGCCGAGCGTGATGAAGATCGGGAAGATGAAGATCAGCATGTAGACCGAGACATCCACTTGCGCCGCCGCGGCGCCGGCGACGACACGGATGGTGTAGAGGGCTGCGAGCGTCGAGATGTCGATCCACCGCATCCGCTTCAGCTTCAGCGAATAGGCGAGAGAGGTGACCATGTAGAGGATCACGACGCCGAAGAACTGGGCGTTGAGCGTGGCCGCGATGGCGAGAGAGAGAATGGCGAGGCCGATGAAGGTGAACATGCCGACGTGAATCGGCACATCGCCGCTGGCGAAGGGCCGGCAGCACTTGGTCGGGTGAAGCCGGTCCGCCTCAAGGTCGAGAAGGTCGTTCACGATGTAGATGGAGGAGGCCGCGGCCGAGAAGGCGACGATGCCCCAGAGGATCGGGATCAACGTCGCGAGGTCGAAGCGGTGGGCCGCGATCATGGCGAGCAGAAGAAGGACGTTCTTCACCCACTGGTGCGGCCTGAGTGCCTTGACCAGCCTCCGCCAGTTCCAGCCGCCCCCGATCTCCACGACGTTCTGCCCGCGCGCGGCAAGCTCCCGCGCCTGCGGCACCCGACCCACGACGATGGCGTTCTCGGCCTGCGCCCAAACGGCCATGTCCACCGGGTTGTCGCCCGCGTAGTCGAAACCCCGTTCACCGAACGCCTCCACGAGCGCCGCGGCCTTGCGCGCGCCCTTGAGGTTCGTCGTGAAATCCGAGGCGAAGACACGCTCCGAGAGCCCGTACTCGGCGGCGAGACGGGTGACGAGGCTGCGGTCGGACGCAGAGGCGAGTATGACCTCGCGCCCGGCCATGCGGGACCGGAGCGCGAGATCGGCGACGTCTGGATTTACCGGCAGAAGATCGGTTCGGATCGGCGCGATCCGCACAAGTTCTGCCTTCAGCCGCTCGGGGTGGCGGAAATGCGTGATGGCGGCGCGCAGCGTCGGCAAGGGATCCGAGCCGAGCCCGGCCCAGAAGCACTCGAAGAGCATGTCGGTCTTCAGGAACGTCCCGTCGACGTCCAGGACCAGCGGCTTCACGTCGGTCATGCGGGAACACTCATCCTTTCACGGCGAAGACGCAGCCGTCGGTCACCAGCTCCGGGGGTGTGGTGCAGAGCCCGCGCGCCACCGCCCAGGCTGCCAGCACCTTCGGCACATAGGCCCGGGTCTCGGCATAGGGCGGCACGCCGCCGTTGGATTTTACCGCGTTCTCGCCCGCGTTGTAGGCCGCGAGCACCATAAGCGGATCGCGGTCGAATTCCTTCATCAGCCAGTCGAGATAGGCCACGCCGCCCTTGATGTTGTCGACCGGATTGGCGCTATCGACGACGCCGAAGCGGTCCGCCGTCGCCGGAATAAGCTGCATGAGCCCGACCGCGCCCGCCGAGGAGACGGCATCGATCCTGCCCCCGCTCTCGATGCCGATGACGGCGAGGACGAGCGCGGGCGACACCTCGGTGCCGATGGTGGCCCTGAGTATCTCGGCCCCGTGGACGGTGGCGATTTCCTGCAGGCGCTGGAGCCGCGGGGCGCCGATCTGGATGCCGGCGGGGCCCTGGGTCAGCGCGGCGAGCGCCGCCGGGAAACGGCCATCGCGGTCGCCGAGCGCGGGCGAGACCTTGTCCCAGTACCAGTCGTAGGCGCTCGGTTGCGGCAACGCCGGTTCGAGGCCGGGCGCCGCGCCGCCGTGCGGGATCGGATGCTCTGCCGGCGGCAGCGGACCGGTGGCGAGACGTTTCGCCTGTTCCTCGGGGTCGATCTGGACGGTGATCCGCTTGGCCGAGGTGGCCGAAGGCGCACTGATGCGCTTGAAGGTGAAATCCGGATAGCCGGAAGGCCCGGTGCCGGACGTGGCGCCCGCCGGGGTTTCGGCGACGGCAATCCCTCCGATCAGGCACAGAACCGCGCCGCACGATAGAATTGGTGCGATGCCTCGCAGCATTCCGCCCAAACTGCCTCATGATCTTATCGTTGGCCGAGTTGTCGCAGAAATCGCATTGCGGAGCCAAGGGTTTTGCGCCCGGGATGCGCCATTTCACGGCGATTCGGCCTTTCGGCAACAGGTCGCGGCACCGGGCCGCAGCGAAGGCGACCATTTTTCCGAAGATATTCCAGTATGTTATCCAGCATCCCGGCCCGGCATTAACACAACTTCAAAATGTACGATCACTGCCCAATTGCCGCCACGATTCGGGGGCCTCATGAGCCCATGCCGCGACGCAGACGGGGTGGAAATGGCGACCCCGCCCCGGCGAAGCGGATGGTGCAACGGGTGAAGTCACGGAGAGAGACATGAAACTGTTCAAGCTTGCGAAGAAGTTCAACAACGAGGAAGACGGCGCTGTGACCGTCGACTGGGTCGTGCTGACCGCCGCCGTCGTCGGCCTCGGCGTGGCGGCTCTGGCCGCGGTGAAGAAGGGCACGGGCTCGCTCACCACGAAGATCAACTCCTACCTCTCGAGCCAGTCGATCAACTCGACCTTCTGATCCGGCTCAAGACCAGGACAACTGCGGAACCGCGCCCCCCTCGGGGCGCGGTTTTGCTTTGCGCCGGCCGCGGGCCGGAGCTCGCGCGGCTGGCACCCGACTTGCGGAAAACAATCCCCCGGATCTGTTTCCTGCTTGCCCCCAAATTGCATCGAAATGCGCGTTCCCTGCCCCACTTGCGTCAAGATCGGGGGGCACATTCTCTGTATTCCGCGACGGGAAGGCTGAGGCCGGAACTGGCCTCCAGGGTTCGCGGGTGCAACAGAAGCGAACCTACGGAGAGAGACATGAAACTGTTCAAGCTTGCGAAGAAGTTCAACAACGAGGAAGACGGCGCTGTGACCGTCGACTGGGTCGTGCTGACCGCCGCCGTCGTCGGCCTCGGCGTGGCGGCTCTGGCCGCGGTGAAGAAGGGCACGGGCTCGCTCACCACGAAGATCAACTCCTACCTCTCGAGCCAGTCGATCAACTCGACCTTCTGATCCGGCTCAAGACCAGGACAACTGCGGAACCGCGCCCCCCTCGGGGCGCGGTTTTGCTTTGCGCCGGCCGCGGGCCGGAGCTCGCGCGGCTGGCACCCGACTTGCGGAAAACAATCCCCCGGATCTGTTTCCTGCTTGCCCCCAAATTGCATCGAAATGCGCGTTCCCTGCCCCACTTGCGTCAAGATCGGGGGGCACATTCTCTGTATTCCGCGACGGGAAGGCTGAGGCCGGAACTGGCCTCCAGGGTTCGCGGGTGCAACAGAAGCGAACCTACGGAGAGAGACATGAAACTGTTCAAGCTTGCGAAGAAGTTCAACAACGAGGAAGACGGCGCTGTGACCGTCGACTGGGTCGTGCTGACCGCCGCCGTCGTCGGCCTCGGCGTGGCGGCTCTGGCCGCGGTGAAGAAGGGCACGGGCTCGCTCACCACGAAGATCAACTCCTACCTCTCGAGCCAGTCGATCAACTCGACCTTCTGATCCGGCTCAAGACCAGGACAACTGCGGAACCGCGCCCCCCCCTCGGGGCGCGGTTTTCGTTTCGACGGCCGCAACCGATCGTTTCCAGTCGTAGGCCGCCCCGGCGCGAAAAAGGACGACGACCGCCCAAATCGTGCCATCTTGAACGTCTTTAATTGTCCCAAGGGTCAAGGGCGAGACAAGTGCCGGCCGCCCGGATGCGGCGCCGCGAAGGACAACGGAGCGTGAGATGACGGTATTCAAGCGTAGCAAGCGGTTTCTCGCCAGCGACGAGGGCGCGGTCACCGTGGACTGGGTCGTGCTGACGGCAAGCGTGGTGAGCCTGGTGCTGGTCGCCATGGCCGGTCTCAAGGGCCAGATGACAAGTATCGGCCAGAAAACGGAATCCTGGCTTTCCTCCCAGTCGATCAACACCACGTTCTGAGCGCGCGGCGCGCAGGAAAGACAGGATCGGGCGCGCGGCAACGCGGCGCCCGGTTTGCTTTCAGGGCAGGCGGATCCCGGCAAATGTTTCCGAAGCAGGAAAGAATCCTCCTATCGGGCGTGCTTTGACCACCATTTCGCCGTATTCGATGACGATATAGATCCGTGGTGAGGTCTGGCTGCCGTGCGGATGGGCTCCGCGTGCCGGACCTGGTGGACGAAAGGATGAAGGATGCGACTGGTATTTGCCCTGGTTCTGGTTCTGGGGGTCGCGCTTGCGGGCTTTGCCGTCTACATGGCGCAAGGCTTCATCGCCCAGACCCAGGCCGAACGCGACCGTCTTGCGGCCGAACAGGCGAATGCGCCGAAGCTCGTGAACGTGGTCGTCGCCAAGAAGGCGATGAAGTACGGCGACCGCTTTACCCGCGAAGACCTTGAGGTGATCAAGGTCCAGGAAGGCAAGACGCCCGCGGGCGTGTTCAACACAGTGGTGGGCCCCCAGGGCGGCGATCCCGCCGTCGTGCCGGTGTTCTGGGAGGGCGAAACCCGCCCCCGCGCCGCGCTTCGGAGCTATGAGCCGTTCGAACCGCTTCTCCTGGCCAAGATCACCGAACCGGGCGTGGATGCCGGCATCAATGCCAATCTCTCCGCCGGGATGCGCGCCTTCGCGATCAACGTGGACGTGACGACGGGCGTGTCGGGCTTCCTGCGGCCCGGAGACCGGGTCGACATCTACTGGTCCGGCGCCGTCAACGGCCAGGACGTGGCGAAACTCATCGACTCGGCCGTGCGGCTCATCGCGATCAACCAGAGCGCCGACGCCGACCGCAGCGAGGAAACGATGATCGCGCGCACCGTGACCGTCGAGGCGACGCCTGAGCAGGTGGCGTCGCTCGCCCTCGCCCAGCAGACCGGCCGTCTCACCCTCTCGCTCGTCGGCACCGGCGACATGGAGAAGGCAAGCGCGATCGAGATCGACCGAAACACGCTTCTCGGCATCGTCGAGGAAGCCCCGGTGCAGGAAGTCGCAGCGCCGAAGGTCTGCACCATCCGCACCAACAAGGGCGGCGAAGTGGTGGAGACCGTGATCCCCTGCACGAACTGACGCCGACGAAATCCGCATCCGTTACCCGCGCCGGCCACAACATCAAGTGGCCGGCGCGGTGATTTCGTACCACAGATTCCCTTGTGTTGCCGGTTATCCACATAAACACCCTGCGGCAACCGGTTGATTCTTGCAAAAAAAGCCAGCGTCCCGCATTCTGACATCAATATGGGCACCCAAAGACCCGCACAACGGGCACAAAGACCCATCCCAGAGGCGTGATCGGAGAGGCAGGTCACATGAGCATGAAAAGAACCCTTGCGGCGGGAATGCTGGGCGTTTCGCTCTGCATCGTCGCAGTCCCGGCCGCCCAAGCGGAAACGCTTAAGATCGTCAACGGATCGGCCACGAGCGCGCTGACCGTTCCGATGAACCGGGCCGTCGTCGTCGAATCCGACCAACCCTTCGCCGAGCTGTCGATCGCCAACCCCGGCATCGCCGACATCTCGACGCTGTCGGACCGGTCCATCTACGTTCTCGGCAAGGCGCCGGGGCGCACGACGCTGACGCTGCTTGCGCCGGACGGCAAGCTCATCACCAACGTCGACGTGCAGGTCTCGCTCGACGTGGCCGAGTTCAAGGAGCGGCTGCAGCAGATCCTGCCGGGCGAGAACATCGAGGTGCGGACCGCGAACGACGGCATCGTGCTGTCGGGGGTCGTTTCCTCGACCGCAAAGCTCGACCGAGCACTCGATCTCGCCAAGCGCTACGCGCCCGACCGGGTGTCGAACCTGATGGTCGTCGGCGGCACCCAGCAGGTCATGCTGAAGGTCCGCTTCGCCGAGATGCAGCGCTCGGTCACCAAGCGACTGCAGACCAGTCTCGGCGTGCGCACGCCCGACCCGACGCGTTCGGTCAACGTCGAGGCTGGCACCGGAGCGAACCTCAACGGAGCCGTCAGCGTCGCCGGCGGCGGCGGCTTCACGACGGCCCAGACCGGCGGCTTCGGCATCGGCTTCACGGGCGGCAGCGTCCAGTTCGGCATCCTGCTGGAAGCACTCGAACAGAAGGGTCTCGTCCGGACCCTGTCCGAGCCGAACCTCACCGCCCTTTCGGGGCAGGAGGCGGCCTTCCTCGCCGGCGGCGAATACCCGATCCCGGTCGCCAGCGAGAACAACACCGTGACCGTCGAATACAAGCCCTTCGGCGTGGAGCTCACCTTCAAGCCGGTCGTCGTCGACGGGGACATCATCAACCTTTCGATCAACGCGGCGGTGTCGAGCATCGACACGACGATCCAGACCAGCGTCGGGACCGGCATCACCCTGAACGCCTTCAAGCGGCGGGAGGCACAGACCACGGTCGAGATGCGCGACGGCGAAAGCTTTGCCATCGCGGGCCTGCTGCAGGACGACTTCACCGACTCGAACGGCCAGATCCCCTGGCTCGGCGACGTTCCGGTACTCGGCGCGCTCTTCCGCAGCGCCGACTTCCAGCGCAACCAGTCAGAACTCGTGATCATCATCACGCCGCATCTCGTGTCGCCCACCCGCGGCGAGGCGCTGGCGCTGCCGACTGACCGCGTGAAGGCGCCGACCGAGGCCGAGCTCTTCCTCTTCGGCAAGACGGCGTCGACCGGGAGGTCCAAAGGCGCCATCGGCGAAGTGTCGAAGCAGGACTACAGCGGGTCCTATGGCTATGTGATGGAGTGAGACGATGCGAGCCAGAACCAGCCTTCTCCTCCTTTCGGCCAGCCTGACCGCTCTTGCGGCCTGCTCGAAGGAGACCAACATCGCCCGCACCTTCTATTCGGAGGCAGGCTCCGAGATAGAGACGCGCGATTTCGGCAACGCCACGATGAACAACACGCTCATCCAGCAAGGTGAGAAGTCCTATGTCATCGACCTGACGCGCCGCTTCGCGGCCGAGGTGCCGAACACCGTCAACTTCGCCTTCGACAGCGCGGTGCTCGATGGCGAGGCCCAGCAGGCCCTGATGCGTCAGGCCGACTGGATCCGGCAATTCCCCGAGGTGCGCTTCCGTGTCTACGGCCACACCGACCTCGTGGGCTCCGACGCCTACAACAAGGCACTCGGGCTGCGCCGCGCCAAGGCCGTGGTCGCCTTCCTGTCGAGCCAGGGCATCAGCCGGTCGCGGCTGGAGGCCGTCGCCTCCTTCGGCGAAACGCAACCGCTCGTCTTCGTGCAGACCGAAGAGCGGCGCAACCGGCGCACCGTCACGGAGGTTTCCGGCTTTGTCGCCAAGAACCCGCTGGTTCTCAACGGCAAGTACGCCGAGATCATCTGGCGAGAGTATGTGTCCAGCGCAACCTCCCCGCATACGGTGGACTCGGTCCAGGGTACGGCGGGTGCCGGCGGCGCTTCTACCGGCGGCTGACGGGACAACATCGCAAATTGTTTCCTGCTCTGGGCGGCCTTTGGCAACAAAGGCCGCCCTCGGCTTTTCATCGTCGCCGGATAACGCATAATTTCGGTATTTCGGCCCCAATATTGCCAAAGTTCTCCGGGATTTTCGCAACCTGGGAGTAATAGCGCGGCCGTAAGGTCGTGCCGGGTGATGGACCGGGGCCTGTAGCGACTTGATGACCAAGCACGATGCACAGGACAAGGCCCGCCACCCGCGTGATGAAGGACGTGTGGGAATGAGCAGCGTAGCCGCCTTGCAGCCGGAACCGGCACCGATCGTCGCGTGCACGATTTCGCGCGATGTCAGCAACTTCGACCTTCTGATCGAGGACATGGAGGTCGAGCTTGGCGAAAGCTGGGGCGATCTTTCCTTCGACGACGCGATACTCTTCCTCAACCAGCCGGATGCCGACGCGCTCGAGTTTGTCGCCATCGCGGTCGATTCGGAGGACGAAAGCGACCTCGCACGGATTTCGGGGATTATCTCGACCGCGAAGGAAAAGGGCGTGAAGATCATCCTCATCGCCGAGGAGGTGAGCCCGATCGCGCTGCATCAGCTGCTGCGGCTTGGCGCGGACGATTTCGTGCCCTACCCGCTTCCCGAGAACGCGCTGCATGATGCAATCGAGCGCCTCCACCGAGCACCAGCCGCCGATCAGGTCCTGGGCGAGGAACCGGTTGCCCCCGCCTTCAAGCCGAAGGGCGACCGCGACGGCGTGATTCTGGCGGTTCACGGACTTGCCGGCGGCACCGGCGCCACGACCTTCGCGGTCAACCTCGCCTGGGAACTGGCGACGGTGCAGAAGACGAATGGGCCGCGGGTCTGCCTGCTGGACTTCAACTTCCAGTATGGTTCGGTCTCGACCTATCTCGACCTGCCCCGCCGCGAAGCGGTCTACGAGATGCTGTCGGACACCGCCTCGGTGGACAACGTGAGCTTCCTGCAGGCGCTTCTCAACTTCAACGAGAAGATGCATGTCATGACGGCGCCGACGGAGATGCTGCCCCTCGACATCGTCACGTCGGAAGACATCAACCGCGTGCTCGCAGTGGCGCGCGCTAATTTCGACTTCGTCGTCGTCGACATGCCCTCCACGGTCGTGCAGTGGACCGAGGCCGTTCTGAACCAGTCCCATATCTACTTCGCGACGATGGAACTCGACATGCGGTCGGCGCAGAACGCGCTGCGGATGATCCGCGCGCTGAAGGCCGAGGAACTTCCCTACGAGAAGCTGCGCTACGTGCTCAACCGCGCGCCGAAGTTCACGGACCTCTCCGGCAAGAGCCGCGTGAAGCGCCTGGCCGAGAGCCTCGACATCACGATCGAGCTTCAGCTTCCCGACGGGACCAAGCAGGTGACGCAGTCGAACGACCACGGCCTGCCGCTGGCCGAAACCGCCGCCAAGAACCCCCTGCGGCGCGAGATCGCGAAGCTCGCGAAATCCATCTACGACCTCAACGTGGCCGCTGAAGCCGCGGCCGTCTGACCGCCGCCAGTCGAACCGGAGTAGCCCATGTTTTCCCGCTTCAAGAAGCCAGATGGCGCCGGACCGGCCACCGCCGCATCGACCCCGCAGACGCCGAAACCCGCCGTGGTCGCCGCGCCCGAGGTGAACCGGCCCGTCGTCGCCCGGCGTGCCGGCGCTACGGCGACGAATCCGGCCCAGGCGGTCGCCGCCGACAAGGAGAAGAAGCGCAAGGAGCGGATGGGCGAGCTCAAGGTCGAGCTGCACAAGCGGCTTCTCGACAACCTCAACCTCGGCGCTCTCGAACACGCTTCGGAAACGGAACTCAGGCAGGAAATCGTCTCGATCTCGACCGAGGCGCTGGAGGACATGTCGGTCGTCCTGAACAAGGACGAACGCTCCTCGCTCTTCCAGGAGCTCTATCACGAGGTGATGGGCCTGGGTCCGCTGGAGCCGCTCTTGCAGGACGACACGGTGAACGACATCCTCGTGAACGGCCCGCAGCAGATCTTCGTCGAACGTGCCGGCAAGCTGACGCTGACCGACATCACCTTCAAGGACGAACGCCACCTTCTGAGGATCATCGACAAGATCGTCTCGGCGGTGGGCCGGCGGGTCGATGAATCGAACCCCTATTGCGACGCCCGCCTGGCCGACGGATCGCGTTTCAACTGCATGGTCCCGCCGATCGCGGTGGACGGCTCGCTCGTTTCGATCCGGAAATTCAAAAAGGACAAGCTGGGGGTGGACGATCTTGTCCGCTTCGGCGCCTTTACCGAGGAGATGGCCGCCTATCTCCAGGCCGCCGTGGCCACGCGGCTCAACGTCATCGTCTCGGGCGGTACCGGTTCGGGCAAGACCACCACGCTCAACGCGCTCTCCTCCTTCATCGACAACTCCGAGCGGATCCTGACGATCGAGGACACGGCGGAACTCCAGCTCCAGCAGGTGCACGTGGGCCGGATGGAAAGCCGCCCGGCGAACGTCGAGGGCAAGGGCGCGGTGACCCAGCGCGATTGCCTCAGGAACGCTCTCCGGATGCGTCCCGACCGCATCATCGTCGGCGAAACCCGCGGCGAGGAAGTCATCGACATGCTTCAGGCCATGAACACCGGCCACGACGGGTCGATGACCACGATCCACGCCAACAGCGCGCGCGACGGTATCTCGCGTCTGGAGAACATGATCGCCATGGCGGGGATCGAAATGCCGATCAAGGCGGTCCGCAGCCAGATCGCCTCGGCCGTCAACCTCATCGTGCAGGCCTCGCGCCTCCAGGACGGTTCGCGCCGGATGACCTCCATCACGGAGATCACCGGCATGGAAGGCGATGTCATCTCGATGCAGGAGATTTTCCGCTACGAGCGGCTCGGCCTTGCCCCCGACGGCAAGATCATCGGCCGCTTCACGGCGACCGGCGTGCGTTCGGCGTTCGCCGACCGCTTCCGCGCCTGGGGCTATGACCTTCCGGCGTCCATCTACGAACCCGTGGCCGCGGAGTAGCGCGCATGATCATTAGCCCGACGCCCATCATCTACGGCCTGATCTTCATCGCCGTGCTCCTTCTGGTCGAGGGCATCTACCTTGTCGTCTTCGGCAAGTCGATCTCGCTCAACTCCAAGGTCAACCGCCGGCTTGACCTGCTGGAAAAGGGCGGCCAGCGCGAGAAGGTGCTGGAGCAGCTCCGCAAGGAGGCGAGCCAGCACCTGAAGGCCAAGGGCATCCCGCTCTATTCCATCCTCGCCACCAAGGCGCAGAAGGCGAATATCGCGTTCTCGCCCAGGGCCCTGATGGGCGTCATGGCGCTTCTCTCGGTCGTGGCCTTCCTCGGGCTGAAGATCGGCACCGCGGCCTCGACGCCCGTGCAGATCGCCGTCGCCATCGTCATGGGCGTGGGCGCCGTCTACTTCTGGATCAACCGCAAGGCGAAGAAGCGGATGGACCTTGTCGAGGAGCAGCTCCCCGACGCCGTCGAACTGATGGTGCGCTCCCTGCGCGTCGGCCACCCCTTCTCGTCCGCCATCCAGATCGTGGCCAAGGAGGTGCCCGATCCTCTCGGGACAGAGTTCGGGATGATCGCCGACGAAAGCGCATACGGCCGCGAAGTCTCGGACTCTCTGAAGGACCTTGCCGAACGGATGGACATGCAGGACCTCCGCTTCCTCGCCGTCGCCGTGACCATCCAGCAGCAGTCGGGCGGCAACCTCGCGGAAATCCTCGACGGCCTCGCCAAGGTGATCCGCGCCCGGTTCCGGCTCTTCCGTCGCGTCCGCGCCATCACCGCCGAGGCGAAATGGTCGGGTATGTTCCTTTCGGCCTTCCCGCTCGTCGTGCTCGCGGTGATCCAGATCCTGAAACCGGACTACTTCGATACCGTGAAGGACACCTCGGCCTTCGTCCCGGCCGCACTCATCGTCTTCACGTTCCTCGCCATCAACATCGTCTTCATGAAGATGATGGTGAACATCAAGGTCTGAGGGGGCCTGACCAGAATGTTGTCCCAGATCAATGATTTCCTGATCGCTCAGATGGGTCCCCTGGGACCGCTCTTCGCGGTCGGCGTGCTCGGCGTTGCGCTCATGGCGATCGCGCTGCCGACCATGCTCAAGAAGCGCGCCGATCCCTTCGCCAAGCTGCGCGACACCGCGAAGCCGACCACTGAGAACCGGGTCCGCACACTTGAAAAGAAGTCGCTGCGGGCCGGCCGCGGCAGCGACAAGCTCGACAAGTTCGCACATTTCCTGGAGCCGAAGACCGAGGAGGAGATGAGCACCTCCCGGCTGAAGATGACACGGGCGGGCTACCGGTCCAAGACCGCCGTGCGGACCTTCCATGCGGTCCAGTTCATGCTGGGCATCGCCTTCCTCATCATCGGTGTCATCTACGCCATCGTCGCCTCGGCCACGGGCGAGATCGCGACCACGACGCTGATCCTCGCAGTCGTCATGCCGGGCGCGGTCGGCTACTACCTGCCGAAGTACTGGATCGAACGCCGCATCCAGACCCGTCAGGGCGAGATCCAGAACGGTTTTCCCGATGCGCTCGACATGCTTCTCGTCTGCGTGGAGGCCGGCCAGTCGCTCGACCAGGGCATCATCCGGGTGTCGAAGGAACTGAAGACAGGCTATCCCGCGCTCGCCGAGGAGTTCGAGATCGTCGCCCAGGAGGTCAAGGCCGGCAAGGACAAGACCTCGGTCCTGCGCGCCTTCTCGGAACGCACGGGCGTGCCCGACATCGCCTCCTTCGTGACGGTGATGATCCAGTCGCAGACCTTCGGCACCTCGATCGCCGAAGCGCTCCGGGTCTATGCCAGCGAGATGCGCGACAAGCGCGTGATGCGCGCGGAAGAAGCCGCGAACAAACTGCCGACAAAGATGACGCTGGGCACGATGATGTTCACCGTGCCACCGCTCCTGATCATCCTTGTGGGCCCCTCGGTTTACGATATGCTGCAGCTGTTCGCGAACTTCTCTCCCTGAGGCGATGGCTCTCCGCGTATCGGCCCTTCTTCTCGCAGCCGGATTGCTGGCCGCCTGTCAGACAGGCGGCCAGCGTGTCTCTGAGAACTCCCCCTTCCCGCCCGCGGGTCCCGTCAGGGGCGAGGATTCGGTCGACGGCCTCATCGTCGGGCACCGGCTGATGGCGGCGGGCGAATACGAACTCGCACTCAAGGCCTACTTCCGCGCCGCCGGCGACCAGGGAATGACGGTCGATGTCCTATCGGCCCTCGGCTCGGCCAACCTTCACCTCGGCCGCCTTGGCCAGTCCGAACGGCTCCTGCGCCGCGCCGTGAAGGAGGACGAGACCTTCGTGCCGGCCTGGAACAATCTCGGCGTGGTACTCATGGAGCAGGGCAAGTATGCCGAAGCCGCGCGCGTCTTCCGCCTGGCCTTCGCGCTCGACAGTGGCCAAACGGACGCCATCCGCGAAAATCTCCGCCGAGCCCTCGCAAAAATCGAAACCCCGTCATATGATCCCATCAATAAGGGAGAATTCTCCCTGGTGAGGCGCGGGAACGGGCAATACCTGCTTCTCACCAAACATTGAGGCAAGAGCAGCAAAGGACGCATCAAATGCGCCACCCCATTCTGATTTCCCTCTGCCTGGCAGGGGCGACAGCGGTGTCCGCCTGCCAGAAGGCCACCGATGCCGAAGTCGAACGCGCGATCGAGGACGTGAACGTCATCGACGAAAGCAACCTCAACGACGTGATGCTGACGGTGGGCGACCCGAACGAGGCGGTCGCCTATTTCCAGAGAACCGCCGCACAGCACCCCGACCGCATCGACATCAAGCGCGGACTCGCCAAGTCCTTGATCCGTGCCAAGAAACCCACGGAGGCCGTGCTGGCCTGGCGCTCGGTCGTCGACAGCGAGGAGGCAACGAACGAGGACCGCGTGGCGCTTGCCGACGCCCTCATCCGGTCCAACGAATGGGCCAAGGCCGAGGCCGAGCTCAACATGATCCCGCCCACCCACGAGACCTACGAACGCTACCGGCTGGAGGCGATGGTCGCAGACGCCAACAAGAAATGGCAGAAGGCCGACAGCTTCTACGAAACCGCCTTCGGCCTCACGACGCAGCCGTCGTCGGTCCTGAACAACTGGGGATATTCGAAGCTCACCCGCGGCGACTTCCCCGGCGCGGAGAAGCTCTTTGCCGAGGCTCTGACCTACGACACCTCCAGCTTCACGACCAAGAACAACCTCGTCCTGGCCCGTGCGGCGCAGCGCAAGTACGACATGCCGATCGTGACTATGACCCAGGCCGAGCGGGCGGAGCTGCTTTACACGGCGGCGCTCACCGCCATCAAGCAGGGCGACGTGACGACCGGAAAGGGGCTTCTCGAAGATGCCGTGGACACCAGCCCGAAGTATTTCGAACAGGCCGCCCGCGCGCTCGAGACGCTGAACAACGGCTGAGCCCATGCTGAACCCCTACCCGCCGACGAGCCCGGAGGCCGTGGCCTTCGCCTACAAGGTCTTCCTGCTCCTTTGCCTGCCGATCTGCGCCTGGGTGGCCTGGTCGGACCTGAAGTTCATGAAGATCCCGAACATGGCGGTGATGGCGGTGGTCGCCATCTTCGCCTTCGCGGGTTTCGTGCTCATTCCGGCGGAGTTCTGGCTCTGGCGCTGGGTCAGTCTCGTTGCCGTGCTCGCCATCGGCTTCGTCCTGAACATCGCCGCCAACGTCGGCGCGGGCGACGCGAAGTTCGCGGCCGCCGCCGCGCCCTACTTCGTGCAGCGGATCGAGCATCTCCAGATCGCGCTGGTGCTGCTCGCGGCCTTCCTCCTCGGCGCCTTTGCCGCGCACCGGCTGATGCGGGCGATCCCCGCCGTAAGGGCGGCGACCCCCGACTGGGTGAGCTGGCAGCGCAAGGATTTCCCGATGGGCCTCGCGCTCGTCGGGACGTTCCTCACCTACCTCGTCTTCATGGCCTTCCCCGGCGTTCTCGCCGCGATTCAGGGTGCGGTCGGCTCAACCAATATGTAGAGCGGCGTGCGGCGCACCTCGCGAAGTGTCCAGCCGCCCTCCTCGAAGGTCTTCAGCATCTCCGAACGGAGCGAGAAGGCCATCGGGCAGAGGGGAACGACGACATAGTCGGCGTTCTCCGCCCCGGACAGGCCGCCGTAGTACCAGGGTGCCGCGCCCTTGACCGGCCTGAAATCCCCGAACATCCAATAGGCAGAATAGAGGTCGGTGCCGAGGATGGCGCTGCCGGCGAAGCCGGCCTCGGTCAGGTCGTCGTCCACCAGTTCGAACCATCCCGATATGCCGCCCTCGATCTGGCATTCTGGCAGAGCCTCGCCGTTCAGCACGGGCGGGTCCTCGCGCTTGGCAAGTTCGCGGAAGGCGGCGAAGGGATCGCCCGGCTGGTCGTAGGGCTCCTTCAGGTTGACGGTGTAGAGCCGGCCCTCGGGCGTCCTGAGGTCATCGTGGGCGGCCAGACGCGGCAGAAGCGGCACCGTATCCTCGGTGTCCGCCGCGAGGTGGCGCCAGGGGCTGAAGGCCAGGTTGATCGCCGAGGGCGCGCCGAAGCACAGCGCGGCGATCCCGGTCACGGTCAGCGCCACGCGGAGATCCCAGCCCATGCCGTTCGTCGCGCCCGGCCCGGGACGCAGGAGGAAGGCGAAAAGCGCCAGCAGGTAGAGCCACTGCGGATCGTTGCCGAAGTTCTGGTAGGCGACATAGAAGAAGCCCGGCATGAGCACCAGGAGAGCGAGTCCCTCGACCGCCCGCCCCGCCTGCCGAAGGAAGATCACCGCGGCGATCAGCGCGAGGCTGCCGCACATGTAGAGCGGCGCCACGATCACGTCGATGAAGCTTTCGCCCGGCGCGGCCCGCGTCTCGCCGGTGGCGACGGTCACGAGATCCTCCACGTAGGCGGCCCAAAAGGCGGGACCGGCCAGCGCCGTGGTCAGGGCCACCACGCAGAGCCCGGCGATCAGGGCCGCGGCGATCATCGTGCCCTGCCGCCGCGCGAGAAGCGCCACCGCGATCCCGGGCGCGAATGCGGCGAAATAGGTCACCTTCAAGAGCACGAGTGCCCCCATCCCGAGCCCGATCAGGGCCCCGTCGAGCCATGGCCGCGGCCGGTCGAGGGGCGCCAGCACCGCAAGCGGAATGACGATGTAGCTGACCGCCCAGGCCCAGCGGTTGTAGTGCATCGAGATCGAGACCGAGCTTTCCGCCTCGCCGTGGACAAGCGCGAGGCAGAGGAGCATGACGAAGCCACCGTAGGCCCAGGGCCAGATACCAGTGATCCGGCTCGTCGCCACGCGAAGGACGGCTGGCAGGAGCGCCACCGCGACGAGGATCTGGGAATAGAAGATCGCATGGCCGATCCCCGCCCCCGCCTTGACGAAGGCGGCTATGGGCGCGATCGCCAGCACGCCGATCGGCGTCATGAAATCGAGGTGCGGCCACTCGCCCCGCGCCATCCTCAGCACAAGCTCGGCCAGATGCAGTGTGTCGCCCTCGTGCTTCTCGAGGTAGAAGGCTCCCTTCAAGAGAGGGAGGCCGCCGAGAACGGCGATCGCGAGGGCAAGGAAGGCCGCGAGAGCGGCGGTCCGGGGTCTGCTCATTCGTGCCTCTTCAGCGGAATTGTTTCCTTCTTTTGGCCACAATACCTCGGCAGAGTCGCGCTGTGAATCCCAAGGCGGCGGGCACGGGCGCTTTTGCGTGCGGGTCCCTCTGACCGCCGCCCGAACCGCCGCAGAGGTCCCGCCAGATGAACATGCAGGTGCCCAACGTCATCGCACCGACGCCGCCCCGGTCGCTCGGCGATACCGGTCTTTCCGTCGTGATGATGCGCGACATCCTCCTCAAGACGATGTTCCGCATGAACCTCGAGACGGTTTCGGAAATCTCGCGGCAGATCGCGCTGCCGATCCCGGTGACGCAGGAACTGATCGACCTGGCGCGCACCCAGAAGCTGCTGGAAGCGACGGGCACGCTCCACGCCAACTCCGGCGGCGAGATGGGATACCAACTCGCCGATGCCGGCAAGGCGCGCGCACTCGATGCGCTGAGCCAGTCGGAATACTACGGCGCCATGCCGGTGCCGCTGGAAATGTACCGCGACCAGACCCGCCGGCAATCGATCCGCAACATCCAGATCACGCGCCAGCGCCTGACCTCGGCGATGGGCCACCTGATCCTGCCCGACGAGCTTCTGGACCACCTCGGGCCGGCGGTCGGCGCGGGCCGGTCGATCCTGATGTACGGACCGCCGGGCAACGGCAAATCGTCCATCTCGAACGGCATCCGCGACGCGATCGGCGACAAGATCTACATCCCGAGGGCCATCGAGTACGCGGGTCAGGTCATCACCGTCTACGACCCGATCGTGCATTCCGCCGCGCAGGCGTCCGAGGATGACCCGACGGCGCTGCGCCGGTCGTCGAACCGGTTCGACAACCGCTACGTGCTCTGCGACCGTCCGACGGTGATCACCGGCGGCGAACTGTCGCTCGACATGCTCGACCTCACCTACAACCCGACGGCGCGGACCTACACGGCGTCCCTGCAGATGAAGGCCACCGGCGGTGTGTTCATCATCGACGACCTCGGCCGCCAGGCCGAGCCACCGCAGAAGATCGTCAACCGCTGGATCGTACCGCTGGAGGAAAGCCGCGACATCCTCGCGCTCCAGTCCGGCGAAAAGTTCGAGGTGCCCTTCGACACGCTCGTCATCTTCTCCACGAACTTCCACCCGAACGAGATCTTCGACAAGGCGGCGCTGCGCCGGATCTTCTTCAAGATCAAGATCGACGGCCCGAACCAGGAGATGTTCCTGAAGATCTTCGCCATGGTGGCCAAGAAGAAGAAGGTGCCGCTCGACGAGAAGGCCCTCATCCACTTGCTCAAGGTGAAGTACCCGACGATCAACAACGTCTATGCGAACTACCAGCCGGTGTTTCTCATCGACCAGATGATCGCGATCTGCAATTTCGAGGGGATCCCGTACCAGATGACCCCTGAACTCATTGACCGTGCCTGGGCGAACATGTTCGTCCGCGACGAGAAGATCATCCACTGATGGGGGGGCTTGGCATCGCCGGATCGGGTCGCGTCGCGCGGGTGTTCCGCGCGCGCCTCGCCGCTGCGGGTATTGCGACGGGCGCCGCCGCCGGGGACCTCACCGCGCTCAGGACGCTGCTCCTGGTGCCGTCCGACATTGGCGACTGCGAAAACCTCCTCTTCGAGGCCGAGGGCTTCGCGAAGAAGGCCCCGGCGCTGCAGACCATCGTCCTTGCCGCCACGCTCTCGCCCCGCTACGTGCGGGCGCTCAGGGGCCGCATCCGCACCGAGGTAACACTGGTCGATGCACCCTTCACCGGCAGCCTGCGCGCGGCAGAGGAAGGGCGGCTCACCTTTTTCCTCGGCGGCCGCAAGGACGAGGTCGACCGGCTCCTCCCCGTCTTCGACCGGCTCGGTGCCAAGGCGATCCGCATGGGCGGCTTCGGCGCCGGCATGGCGGCGAAGGTGATGAACGACTTCCTCGCCGCCTCGTCCAACGCGATGACGCGCATCGCGCTCGACTGGGCCAAGGCACAGGGGATCGACGAAGCGCGGCTTCTCGATGTCGCGGGCGAGACGCTGCCGGGTCTTGCGGGCGCGGGACCCGACAGCCTGGACCATGGTCCGGCGGGCGACGACTGCGTGACGGCCCTTGTCCGCGAGGTGGAGATCGCGCTGGACAACGCGCTTGCGGGCGCGCATCTGACGCCGCCCCGGGCGCTCGAGGACGTGTTCCGGGGGCTGAGGCAGCGCCACTTGCACTGACTTGCGAACGCCCGGCGCGGGCCTAGATTGGGGCCATGCGCGCCCTGCCCACCCCGTTTCGAGACTGGTTCGCCGCCCGGGACTGGCAGGTCCACCCGCACCAGCAGGCGCTTCTCGACCGCGCCGATGCCCCAGCCATCCTCCTCGTCGCGCCGACCGGCGGCGGCAAGACGCTCGCGGGGTTCCTGCCCTCGCTCGTGGAACTCGCGGCGGGCGATCGGCCGGGGCTTCACACGCTCTACATCTCGCCCCTGAAGGCGCTCGCCGCCGACATCCGCCGCAACCTCACTCGGCCGGTGGAGGAGATGGGGCTCCCGGTCCGGATCGAGGACCGCACCGGCGACACCACCTACACGCGCCGCCGACGCCAGCGCGCCGATCCGCCGCACATCCTTATCACCACGCCGGAAAGCCTCGCGCTTCTGCTCAGCTACGAGGACGCGCCGCGCATCTTCGCGGGGCTCTCGCGCGTCATCGTGGACGAGGTTCACGCGCTCGCGGAATCGAAGCGCGGCGACCAGCTCATGCTGTGCCTCGCCCGGCTGGAAACGCTTGCCCCCGGGCTTCGGCGCGTCGGTCTTTCGGCAACGGTGGAGGACCCCGCCGCCATCGCCCGATTCCTTGCCCGCCATCCCGATCCCTGCGCGATCGTCCACGCCGACCCCGGCCCGGATCCCGACATCGCCATGCTGACGACCGCCTCCGCACCGCCCTGGGCCGGCGGCGGCGGACGGTACGCCATCCCCGAGGTGCTGGCGGAGGTGCGCCGCCACCGCATCACGCTCATCTTCCACAATACCAGGGCGCAGGCGGAACTCTTCTTCCGCGACCTCTGGCTTGCCAACGACGAGGCCCTGCCCATCGCCATCCACCACGGCAGCCTCGCGCGGGAGGCGCGCGAAAGGGTAGAGGCCGCGATGGTCCGGGGCGACCTGCGCGCGGTGGTCTGCACCGGCTCGCTCGACCTCGGCATCGACTGGGGCGACGTGGACCTGGTGATCCAGGTCGGCGCGCCGAAGAACGTCAAGCGGCTCGTGCAGCGGATCGGACGGGCGAACCATCGCTACAACGCCCCCTCGAAGGCACTCCTCGTGCCCGCGAACCGCTGGGAGGTGGTGGAATGCCAGGCGGCGCTCGATGCCGTGCGCGCCCATGACCTCGACGGCGACCCGCGCGGGCCCGGACCCCGCGACGTGCTTTGCCAGCACATCCTGATCGTCGCCTGTTCCGGTCCTTTCGATTCCGGAGCGCTTTACGCGGAGGTCACGAGCGCCGGCCCATACGCCGCCCTCTCGCGGGCGGAGTTCGACGCCTGCCTCGACTTCTGCGCAACCGGCGGCTACGCCCTGAAAGCCTATGACCGCTGGCAGCGACTGATGCTCAGGGGCGGGCTCTGGACGCTGCGCGACCCCCGCGCCGCGCGCGACATCCGGATGAACCTCGGCACGATCACCGATGCCGAGATGGTGAAGGTGCGCTGGCAGAACCGGCTTGGCGGGGCACCTCTCGGCGAGGTGGAGGAAAGCTTCGCCTCCACGCTCACACCCGGCGAGACCTTCCTCATCGGCGGTCAGGTCGTGCGCTACGTGGGCCTGCGCGAGATGGCGCTGGAGGTCGCGCCCGCGCCGGGGCGCGACCCGAAGATCGCCGTCTACTCGGGCACCAAGTTCTCCACCTCCACGCAGCTTTCCGAACGCATCCTCAGGATGCTCGGTCAGGACGCCTGGCCAGACCTTCCGCGCGCGACCGCGGAGTGGCTCGCGCTTCAGCGCGCGGTCTCGCGCCTGCCTGTCGCGGACCGCCTGCTGATCGAGACCTTCCCGGCCGAGCGGCGCGCCCATCTCTGCGCCTACGGTTTCATGGGCCGCGCCGCCCAACAGACGCTCGGCCTTCTCCTGACCAAGCGGATGGAAGAGGACGGGCTCCATCCCCTCGGCTTCGTCTCGACAGACTACGCGACGCTGATCTGGGGGCTCGACGAGGTGCCGGACCCGGCCGCGCTCTTCGACCGCGGAAGGCTGCGGGAGGGGCTCGATGGCTGGCTTGCCGGCAACGCGGTGATGAAGCGCACCTTCCGCAACGTCGCCATCGTCGCCGGGCTCATCCAGCGCAACCAGGCCGGCGCAAGGAAGTCGGGCCGGCAGGCCACCTTCTCATCCGACATCCTCTACGACACGCTGCGGCGCTTCGACCCTGGGCACCTCCTCCTGCAAGTGACGCGGGACGAAGCAATGCGGGGTCTCGTCAGCTTTTCCCGGATCGAGGGGCTTCTGGCCCGCATCGGAGGCCGCATCGACCACCTCAGGCTCCCGCGCGTGACACCGCTCGCCGCCCCCCTCTTCCTTGAGCACGGCCGCGTCCCCGTCGACGGGGCCGCGCGCGAGCGGCTCGTCGAGGAGACGGCCGCGCGGCTCATGGCCGAGGCGGGGCTCGGCTGATGGCGTCAGGGCAGTTGCGTTTTCGTTGCCGCCACGGCAGGAACAAGCCATGAACGGCTTTGACTTCGACCTCACCGGGGCGCGGCTTTCGGCGCTGAGATCCGGTGCGCTCCACTGGGCCGGCGAGGGCTGCCTTGCCGTCTCGGACCTGCATCTCGGCCGGTCGGAGCGCTACGCCCGCCGCGCCGGCGCCCTTCTGCCGCCCTACGAGGTCGAGGAGACGCTGGCACGACTCGACGCCGACATCGCGGCGTGCCGGCCCCGGACGGTGATCTGCCTCGGCGACAGTTTCGACGATGCCGAGGCCGGGGCGCTTGACGACCGCGCGGCACTATGGCTCGCGCGGATGATGGCGGGGCGGCGCTGGATCTGGATCGCCGGGAACCACGATCCGGGTCCGGTGGCGCTGGCGGGAGAGCACTTGGCGGAGCTGGCGCTGGGGCCGCTCGTCTTCCGGCACGAGGCGGTTCCGGGCGCCACCGGCGAAGTCTCGGGGCATTTCCATCCGAAGGTCAGGCTTGCCGGTCGGGGCATCCCCTGCTTTCTTGTCGACCGGGCGCGGGCAATCCTGCCGGCCTACGGGACCTATACCGGCGGGCTATTCGCCGGAGACGCCGCGCTCTGCGGCCTGATGGGGGCGGGCGCGCTCGCCATCCTGACCGGCCGGGCGGCCCGGCCGATGCCGATGCCAAGGGGACGGAACGGGCCATGATCAAGACGGTCGATGCAGCTATGGCGGCGAAGGTGCGGGACAGCTTCGCGCGGCAGAGCCTGATGGCCACCTTCGGCGCGACGCTTGCCGAGGTCGCCGCCGGACGGGTCGTGATCGCGGCGCCGATCCTCGATCTCGCGCGCCAGCAGCACGGGTTCGGACACGCCGGCCTGACCTTCACGCTCGGCGACACCGCGGCGGGCTATGCGGCTCTGACCCTGATGCCGCTTCCGGCCGAGGTGCTGACCGTCGAGATGAAGATCAACCTCGTCGCGCCCGCGGCGGGCGACCGTCTCATCGCCACGGGTCGCGTGGTCAAGGCCGGGCGGCGCCTGACGGTCGTCACCGCCGAGGTGGAGGCGGAAACCGACGGCACCCGCAGGACCGTCGCCCTCCTCCAGGGCACCATGCTTCCGGTCGAGCCCTAGCCCCTCAGGCAGTCAGGCCCTCGGGCTCGGCCAGCCCGTAGGCGCGGCAGGCCGCGGTGACGGTGTTGGCCAGCAGGCAGGCGATGGTCATCGGCCCGACGCCACCCGGCACAGGCGTGATCGCTCCGGCCACCTTCGCGGCGCTGTCGTAGTCGACGTCGCCGACGAGCACGGTCTTGCCCCCCCGCTCAATGCGGTTGATGCCGACGTCGATCACGGTCGCGCCGGGCTTCACCCAGTCACCCGGGACCATCTCCGGCCGGCCCACGGCGGCGACAAGGATGTCGGCCCGGCGGCAGACCTCGCCGAGATCCTTGGTGCGGCTGTGCGCGATCGTCACCGTGCAGCTGTCACCGAGAAGAAGCTGCGCCATCGGCTTGCCGACGATGTTCGACCGGCCGACGACCACGGCCTCCATGCCGGCCAGCGAGCCATGGTGATCGCGCAGCATCATGAGGCAGCCGAGCGGCGTGCACGGCACCATCGCCTTCTGCCCGGTGCCGAGGAGGCCGACGTTGGAGATGTGGAAGCCGTCCACATCCTTCCCGGGCGCAATAGTGTTGATCACGAGGTCCGAGTTCAGATGCTTCGGCAGCGGCAACTGCACGAGAATGCCGTTCACCGCTGGGTCGGCATTGAGCCGGCCGATGAGCGCCAGAAGCTCCGCCTCCGAGGTGTCGGCGGGAAGCTTGTGCTCGTAGGAGTTCATCCCGGCCTCGACCGTGGACTTGCCCTTGGAGCGGACATAGACCTCGCTCGCGGGATCTGCGCCAACGAGAACGACGGCAAGGCCAGGAGTGATCCCGTGCTCTTCCTTCAGCCGCGCGACGTGCTTGGCGACCTCGCCCCGCACCTTCGCGGCAAAGGCTTTCCCGTCGATGATCGTGGCCGTCATGTGATTTCCCTTCTGATGCCTTCCGGGGCGCGCGCGATGTGCCGCCCTGCGGCCCGCGCGCCGGCGAAGGGCCGCAGGGGATGCGGGCGGCCCGGGGCTTGACGCCCCCGGGGCCGCCCCGGTCTCTCAGAACAGTCCTTCGACGTGACCCAGGTCGTTCAGCCGGATGACCTCGGCCGACGGCACCTTGGGAAGGCCCGGCATGGTCATGATCTCGCCGCAGATCACGACGATGAACCCGGCGCCTGCCGAAAGCCGCACCTCGCGCACCGGCACGGAATGGCCGGTGGGCGCACCGCGGCGGTTCGGGTCGGTGGTGAAACTGTATTGGGTCTTGGCCATGCAGACCGGCAGGTGACCGTAGCCGGCCTCTTCCCAGGACTTCAGCTGGTCGCGGATCGACTTGTCGGCCAGAACCTCGTCGGCGTGGTAGATGCGCTTGGCGATGGTCTCGATCTTCTGGAACAGGCCCATCTCGTCGGGGTAGAGCGGCGCGAAATTCGCCGCGCCGCTTTCCGCGAGCTGCACGACCTTCTTGGCCAGATCCACGGTGCCTTCCGACCCCTTGGCCCAGTGCTGGCAGAGGATCGCCTCGGCGCCCTGCTGGGCGACGTAGTCCTTGACGGCCTGCACCTCGGCATCGGTGTCGCTGTAGAAATGGTTGATCGCCACCACGACCGGCACGCCGAACGACTTCACGTTGGCGATGTGACGTCCGAGGTTGGGGCAGCCTTTCTTCACGGCGTCCACGTTCTCGGCCCCGAGGTCGGCCTTGGCGACGCCGCCGTTCATCTTCATCGCGCGGACGGTGGCCACGATTACCGCCGCAGCGGGCTTCAGCCCGGCCTTGCGGCACTTGATGTCGAAGAACTTCTCGGCACCCAGGTCGGCGCCGAAGCCCGCTTCGGTGACGACGTATTCGCCGAGCTTCAGCGCGGTAGTCGTCGCGATGACCGAATTGCAGCCATGCGCGATGTTGGCGAAGGGCCCGCCATGGACGAAGGCGGGGTTGTTCTCCAGCGTCTGCACCAGGTTCGGCTGCATCGCGTCCTTCAGAAGCACCGTCATCGCGCCGTCGGCCTTGATGTCGCGGCAATAGACCGGCGACTTGTCGCGGCGATAGGCGACAACGATGTCGCCGAGGCGCTTCTGCAGGTCTTCGAGGTTGCGGGAAAGGCAGAGGATCGCCATGACTTCGGACGCCACGGTTATGTCGAAGCCCGCCTGGCGCGGGAAGCCGTTCGATACGCCGCCGAGCGACACGACGATGTCGCGCAGCGCGCGATCGTTCATGTCCATCACGCGCCGCCAGGAAACGCGGCGGGTGTCGATCTCGAGTTCGTTGCCCCAGTAGATGTGGTTGTCGATCATCGCGCTGAGGAGGTTGTGCGCGCTCGTGATCGCGTGGAAGTCACCGGTGAAGTGGAGGTTCATCTCCTCCATCGGCACCACCTGCGCGTAGCCGCCGCCGGCGGCTCCCCCCTTCATGCCGAAGTTGGGCCCGAGCGAGGCTTCGCGGATGCACACGATCGCCTTCTTGCCGATCCGGTTCAGGCCATCGCCAAGGCCGACGGTCGTCGTCGTCTTGCCCTCGCCCGCCGGGGTCGGGTTGATCGCGGTCACGAGGATCAGCTTGCCGTCCGGGCGACCCTGCAGCGAGGTGATGAAGTCCTGGCTGACCTTGGCCTTGTCGTGGCCGTAGGGCAGCAGATGCTCTGTCGGAATCCCCAGTCGGGTGCCGATCTCCTGGATCGGTTTCTTCTTCGCCTCGCGTGCGATTTCGATGTCGGTCTTGAAGGCCATGTCGTGCATCACTCCCTGCAGGCCGCCGCCCTATGCGTGCTTGCCCCGGTTTATAGCCGCGCTCCGCATGGGCAAGAGGCGAGATTGCGACGAAAACGGACGTATATGCGCCAGTCTGCGACCCGGATGCGACAGGACGGCCGAGGATCGACCCGGAACCGCGACGCCCGGCCCCGCGTTTGGAGCATGCAACGACACCGCAAGGAGATGGGCATGCGGACGGCCTCACTCATCGTCAATGCCGCGTTCGGGCTGGGCCTCGCGCTCAGCTCCGCGTTCTGGATCCTGCTCTGACGCGCCCGACGCCGGGCGCCCAGGCGGGCTGGTCCGGAACATGCAGCCTGAGCCGCTCGCCGAGGCGGAGCCGCCCCTCGCGCTCGACCCAGGCGGTGACACCGCGCCGGCCCCGTGCAGCCGCAAGGAAGAGAGCTCCCTTGCCGGGCAGGGCTTCCTCGATCACCCGCCCCGGCAACACGCAGGGCCGGTTCTCCATGTCCACCACGAGCGTCGTCCCGGCCTCGCCCTGCAACCGAGAGGATGGCGGCACATGGCTGAAATCGTCGATCCCCTCGATCACGAGGCTGGCGCCGAGCCAGGTCGGGTCGAGCGCCCCGACCGACATGGCGGCCGCGATCGCGGCGATTTCCTCGGCCGAGAGGATGGATATCTGCCGCGTGTTGCGGATCTCGGTGCCCCCGCGGTGCTGGGCCGTCACGCGCGAGCAGGAGGCGCGCGTCAGCCCGGAATGTGATTCGCCGGTGATGCCCGCAAAGGTGAGCTCGATCTCCGGCACCGGGACCGAGGCGAGCCCCGTGCCGCGGTCCGGGACGCGGCCGAGCCAGCGCACCGTCGCGACATGATCGGTGGGGCGCAGCGCCGGCACGGTTTCAACCCGTGAGCGTGAAGAAGAGCCGCCGGAAGGGAAAGAGCACCGCGCCGTCGGCCTCCACCGGATAGGCCGAGGCAAGGGCGGCATCGTAGCGCTCCACAAACTCCGCCGCCTCGGCGTCGGAAAGCCGGTCGAGGTAGGGTCGCATCGCGGTAGCCTCGGTGAACCGACGCACCGGATGCCCCGTGGCGGCGGGATCGAACCGCTGCACGTAGTCGGTTTCCCAGACGTCCACCCGACCCAGTGTCGACAGCATCCGGTGATACTCGACCGGCGGGGCGACGGGTGGCGACCACGCGCCCAGGTCGAACCGGTCGGGGAACATCTCGGCCGCGAAGTCGCGCAGGAACCGGTGCGAGGGCGCGCCATATTGGCGGGGCATCTGCACGGCGAGGACTCCGCCGGGGCCGAGTTGCGCGGCGAGGCGCGGCAGAAGCGCATCGTGCCGGGGCAGCCAATGCAGCGCCGCATTCGAGAAGATCAGGGACACCGGTCCTTCGGCCGTCCAGTCGGCCGCGTCGCCCCGGACGAGCGCGTCGTAGGCTCCCACCTTTCGCGCGGCGTCGAGCATCGCAGGCGAGGCATCGAGGCCGATGATACGCCGTTCCCGACCGAACCGCGCGCGCAGGGCCGGCCCCGCGGCGCCATTGCCGCAGCCGAGGTCGATCACCTCGCCTTCGGGCAGTGCGCCGACCCGCGCGAGAAGGTCCAGCGCGGGCCTGAGGCGCAGGTCACCGAAGCGCGCGTAGCTCTCGGGGTCCCAGTCGCTGGCCACGTTCGTCCCCACTGCCGGTCGACCGCCTGCCCAAATTCAGGCCGTAGGCTCTGGTTCCATGCCGCCCTTGCGGGCCTTGGGCTTCTTGGTCTTCGGGATCGAGGTCACAGCCGGCGTTTCCGGCGCCTTCTCGGCGCCCCCGCCGCTCTCGTCGTCCTCGCGCGGCTTCTCGCCGCGGATGACACGCATCATGTCCTCGCCCGTGAGCGTCTCGAACTCCAGAAGGCCCTGGGCGAGATTTTCCATCTCCTGCCAGTTTTCCTTCAGGATCGCCTTCGCGCGTTCATAGGCCTCGTCCACCAGCCGGCGAACCTCCTGGTCGATGATCTCGCGGCTTTCGTCCGAGGCGTTGAAATGCGACTGGCTGCCGAGGAAGCTTTCCTGCGTTGACGTGTAGTTGATGTTGCCGAGCTTGTCGGACATGCCCCACTGGCTCACCATCGCCGTGGCAAGTCGCGTGACCATCTGGATGTCGCTGTAGGCACCGTTGGTCACGTTCTGCGGCCCGAACACCAACTCTTCCGCCGCCTTGCCGCCCATGGTGGAGGCGAGCCGCGACAGCGCGGATTCGCGCGTCATGCTGAGCTTGTCGCGCTCGGGCAGGTAGAAGGTGACGCCGAGCGCCCGCCCCCGCGGGATGATCGTCACCTTGTGCACCGGATCGTGCTGCGGCACATGGATGCCGACGATCGCATGGCCCGCCTCGTGATAGGCGGTCAGCTTCTTTTCCTCTTCGGTCATGACCATGCTTCGGCGCTCCGGCCCCATCATGACCTTGTCCTTGGCCTTCTCGAAATCCTCGAGCGAAACGAAACGCTTGCCCACCCGCGCGGCCAGAAGCGCGGCCTCGTTCACGAGGTTGGCGAGGTCCGCGCCGGAAAAGCCGGGCGTGCCGCGGGCGATGACGCGCAGGTCGACATCGGGGCCGAGCGGAACCTTGCGGGCATGGACCGAGAGAATCTTCTCGCGCCCCTTGATATCGGGGTTCGGCACCTGCACCTGGCGGTCGAAGCGGCCGGGCCGCAGGAGCGCGGGGTCGAGCACGTCGGGCCGGTTCGTCGCGGCGATGATGATGACGCCCTCGTTCGCCTCGAACCCGTCCATCTCGACCAGAAGCTGGTTCAGCGTCTGCTCGCGCTCGTCGTTGCCGCCGCCGTAGCCGATGCCACGGGACCGGCCCACCGCGTCGATCTCGTCGATGAAGACGATGCAGGGCGCGTTCTTCTTGGCCTGCTCGAACATGTCGCGCACGCGGGACGCACCCACGCCGACGAACATTTCCACGAAGTCGGAGCCCGAGATGGTGAAGAAGGGCACCCCCGCCTCGCCGGCGATGGCGCGAGCGAGGAGCGTCTTGCCGGTGCCCGGGGGGCCGACCAGCAGCGCGCCCTTCGGGATCTTGCCGCCAAGGCGCGAGAACTTCTGCGGGTTGCGCAGGAATTCCACGATTTCCTCAAGCTCCTCCTTGGCCTCGTCGATGCCGGCCACGTCGTCGAAGGTCACCCGCCCGTGCTTTTCGGTCAGAAGCTTCGCACGGCTCTTGCCGAAGCCCATCGCGCCGCCGCGCCCGCCGCCCTGCATCCGGTTCATGAAGAAGATCCAGATGCCGATGAGGACAAGAAACGGAAGCCAGAGCGAGAGGATCGAGAAGAAGCCCGACTGCTGCTGGCGTTCGGCCTTCACCGAGACATCCTTGGCGATCAGCGTGTCGACCAGCTTGTCGTTCATCTGCTCGCTCTGCGGCTGGACTGTCACGAAGGTCTGACCGTCCTTGGTCTGGATCTGAATCTGTTCCCCGTCGATGACCACCGCGCTCACCTCGCCCGCGTCCACCTTCCGGACGAAATCGGAGTAGGCCATCGACCGCGCGTTCATCGCCGTCTGGCCGTTTCCGAAGAGGTTGAACAGCGCCAGGATCAGAAGGAACAGAACGACCCAGAAGGCGATGTTTCTCGCGTTACCCACAGATGACCTCCGAACGAAGCATGGCCGCAACGCCGGGGCGTGCGGGCTTTCCTCTAAAATAGAGATTAGGGGCCGGGGTTCAATGCGATAAAAGGAAGGAGCGGAAATCTGCGACGATTTCCACCCGCCAGCCGCTGCACAGTCCGGCCGCGGGTGCGGCGACGAGCGCATCGCCACGCCATACGGCCGGCGTGACGACGAGCGCGGCGCGGGAATGGTCCGTCGCGCGCCAGTCCGCGCAGCGACGCAACCCCTCGGCGCCGAGGGCGCGGACACGAAGCCCCGGCTCGTGCGGGCCGGCAAGCCGCCAGCGTCCATCCCAGAGCGCATCGGTCGCCGTTTCCATGCCGGCCACGGCCTTCGGCTCGCGGGTGAACCGAAGCTGCGTTTCGGTCACGCGCAGATGGCATCCGGCGAGCGTCGCGTCACGCCCCTCGGCGATCGCCATTTCCAGCCGCGCGATCTCTGGCCCGCGCGGCGCATGTTCGGCCGAGTTAAGCCAGCGCAGTGCGCCTCGGACGAGTCGGCGCGCGGTCTCCGGTCCCAGGCCCCGCCAGGCCGCGCGATCGAAGGCGATCCCGCCGGCGTCCTCGGCCGCGATCTCGTCCGCCACACGGACGGCGAGGGCGACAAG
>NZ_WBUS01000205.1 GCF_008933605.1 Albidovulum sp. | reverse complement strand
CCCGCGTGCGCGATCCCCGAGACGATCATGCCGATGCGCTCTGACCGGTCCATGGGCATAAGCCCCGTCGCCCCCTAGTTCGCCGCCCGCGACAGTGGTCGAGGACACGCCGCCGACGCCGCCCGCGCCGCCGGTCGAGGAACCATCGGTCGAACCCGAGCCGGTGATCGCGCCCAAGCCGCAGCCGAAGCCGGCCGACATCGTCGCGCCGGACCCGGTGGAGGCGCCCGAGCCGCAGCCCGACACGGCGCCCGAGGCCGTGGCCGAAACCACGCCGGATCCGGCAGCGGAGCCTCTGCCGGTCGAACCCGAAGAGGCGGCCGCGCCGCAGGAAACCGGCGACGTGCTGAAGACCGAGGAAAACAAGGACCAGGAAAAGGTCGCCTCGGCCGCGCCGTCGGCCTCGCCGCGCCCCGCGACGAAACCCGCCAAGCCGAAACCCGCGCCGGCGGAAGCCGAGCCCGCGCCCGCAACCGAACCGGCTCAGACCGCCGCCGAGACCGCGCCGGAGGCGCCCGCCGAGGACGCCGTGGCCGACGCGCTGGCCGAGGCGTTGTCGGGCGAAGCGTCCGAGGAACCCGCGGCCGGCACCGGCACCGCACCCTCCGGCCCGCCGCTGACGGGAGGCGAGAAGGACGCGCTGGTCGTCGCCGTGAAGGCCTGCTGGAACGTCGGGGCGCTTTCGACCGATGCGCTCAACACCATCGTCACCGTCGGGGTCTCCATGGACCCCGGCGGGATGCCGATCCAGTCTTCTTTCCGCATGATCGGCCACGAAGGTGGCGACGAAGCCGCGGCGCGGCAGGCCTACGAGGCCGGGCGCCGTGCGATCATCCGCTGCGCCAAGACCGGCTACCCGCTGCCGGCCGAGAAATACTCGCAGTGGCAGGAGATCGAGATCGTCTTCAACCCCGAGAAGATGAGGATGAAGTGACGGCAGCCGGCGCGCAACCCTACGAGCCTTTCCGCGCTGCGGAAGCCGGCCGTTCGTCCGCGCCGAAGGAGCCGCAATGACGCCCGCGCCGTTGACCCCTGACCTTTTCAGCCGTAACCGCACCCGCCAGAACCGCACCGGAAGGGAAGAAAAGCCCATGACACCTGTCCGCACGCTCTGCCTCGCGCTTGGCCTTGCCGGCCTTGGCCTTTCCCTCGCCGCCCCGGTGGCTCAGGCGCAGGGTGGCCCCCTGCGCATTGAGATCACCGAGGGCGTGATCGAGCCCTTGCCCTTCGCCGCGCCCGGCTTCGTGGCCGAGAACCCCTCGGCCGCCGCCATCGCCGAGGAAATCACGCGTGTCGTCGCCGCCGACCTGGCCGGCACGGGGCTTTTCCGCGAGATTCCCGCCTCGGCCTTCATCTCGCCGGTGACGAGCTTCGATGCGCCGGTAGCCTATGCCGACTGGAAGGCGATCAACGCGCAGGCCTTGATCACCGGGGCGGTGTCGCAGGGCTCGGACGGCCGGATCAACGTGAAGTTCCGCCTCTACGACGTCTTCTCCGGCGCGCCTCTGGGCGAGGGGCTCCAGTTCGGCGGCGGACAGGGCGACTGGCGAAGGATCGCGCACAAGGTGGCGGACCAGGTCTATTCCCGCATCACGGGCGAGGGCGGCTACTTCGACAGCCGCGTCGTCTATGTCTCGGAAAGCGGGCCGAAGGACCAGCGGCTGAAGCGGCTGGCGATCATGGACTATGACGGGGCGAACGTTCAGTACCTGACCGACTCCTCGACCATCGTCCTCGCGCCGCGGTTCTCGCCCTCGGGCGACCGTATCCTCTATACTTCGTTCGAGACCGGCTTCCCGCGGATCCGGCTCATGGACCTCGCCTCGGTGTCCTCCCGCGCGCTGGCAGAACTGCAGGGCAACATGACCTTCGCGCCGCGCTTCTCGCCGGACGGGGCAACCGTCGTCTTCTCGCTCTCGCAGGACGGCAACACCGACCTCTATTCGATGCAGCTTTCGTCGGGCCAGATGACGCGGTTGACCAACGCGCCCTCGATCGAGACGGCGCCGTCCTTCTCACCCGACGGGTCGCAGATCGTGTTCGAGAGCGACCGGTCGGGCAACCAGCAGCTCTACATCATGTCGGTGGGGGGCGGCGAACCCACCCGGATCAGCTTCGGCGAAGGGCGCTACGGTACCCCGGTCTGGTCGCCGCGCGGCGACATGATCGCCTTCACCAAGCAGAACGCCGGCCGCTTCCACATCGGCGTGATGCGCACCGACGGGTCGGAAGAGCGGCTCCTGACCGCGTCCTTCCTCGACGAAGGTCCGACCTGGGCGCCGAACGGGCGGGTAATCATGTTCACGCGCGAGACCGCCGGCGCGGGCGGCGTCTCGCAGCTCTTCTCCGTCGACATCTCGGGGCGGAACCTCAGGGCGGTGCCGATGGAAGGCGGCGCCTCGGACCCGGCCTGGTCGCCGCTGCTGCCATGACGCCGGCGGTGACGGCACGTTCCCTTCGCAGTCGCGGAATGCTATCGTAATTTCCATCGAGCCAGAAAAGAGGCGGTAATCCCGATGAACAAACTCTCGACGATCCTACTTCTCACCGGCGCGCTGGCGCTTGCGGCCTGCAACAATCCCGACCGTTTCGGCGCGGGCGGGGCCGGCGGCGCGGGTGGGGCTGGCGGTATCGCCGCCGGGCCACTCGGCGACCCGAGCGACCCGAACTCCGTCGCCTACTTCAACCAGACCATCGGCGATACCGTGCGCTTCGCCGTCGACCAGTCCACGCTCACGCCGGAGGCACAGACGATCCTTGCCCTGCAGGCCGGCTGGCTTAACCAGCATCCGACCTATACGGCGATCATCGAAGGCCATGCCGACGAGCAGGGGACGCGCGAATACAACATCGCGCTCGGCGACCGCCGCGCCAATGCGGTGAAGGCCTATTTGATCTCGCAGGGCGTCGGCGCAAATCGCCTCCAGACGGTCTCCTACGGCAAGGAACGCCCGCTCGCCGTCTGTTCGGACGAGGCCTGCTATGCGCAGAACCGCCGCGCGGTCACGGTGGTCGGCGCCGGCGCCGGGGTCTGAGGCGACGATGCGGCGCCCCGTCCGGTCCTTCCTGGTGGCGGCCCTTCTGGCCGCCACGTCGCTGCACGCCCACGGCCAGGAGAAGGTGCAGACGCTTGCCGATATCCGGGTCGAGCTTGCAGCGCTTGCGGGCGAGCTTCAGGCGCTGAAGTCCGAACTGCTCTCGGGCGGACAGGCGGCGATGCAGGCTGCCGGCGGGGCCTCCGCGCTCGACCGGATGAACGCGATGGAGGCGGAGCTGTCGCGGCTCACCTCTGCGACCGAGGCGTTGCAGAACCGGGTGAACCGTGTCGTGACCGACGGGACGAACCGGGTCGGCGATCTCGAGTTCAGACTGTGCGAACTGGAGGAGGGCTGCGACACCGCGAGCCTTCCCATCACGCAAAGCCTTGGCGGCGATGCCGGCACCGCGCCCGCCCCGGCCGTCGTTCCGACGGCCCCCGCGCCCGCAACGGGCTCCACCCCAGAGCTTGCCGTCAGCGAACAGGCGGACTTCGATCGGGCGAAGGCGGCGCTCGATTCCGGTGACTTTCGCGGCGCCGCGGAGCAGTTTGCGGCCTTCGCGCAATCCTACCCGGGTGGTCCCCTGACGGGCGAGGCGAACTTCCTGCGCGGCGAGGCGCTGACCCAGCAGGGCGACACCTCGGGCGCGGCGCGCGCCTATCTCGACGCCTTCTCGGGGGCGCCGGACGGGCCCCGTGCGCCCGCAGCACTCCTCAAGCTCGGCGCCGCGCTCGGTCTTCTCGGCCAGGCGCAGGAGGCTTGCGTGACGCTGGGCGAGGTCGGCACCCGCTTCCCCACCGCGCCGGAAGCCGTCGAGGCCTCGACCGCGATGCGGTCGCTCGGCTGCCAGTGACCGGACCTGCGACGGGGGCGAGTGGAGCGACCGACGACGTCCATCTGCTTGCCCTTGCCCGCAACGCCTTCGGCGCCCTGATGCCGGATGCGGCGGGCGTCGCGGTGTCGGGCGGCGGCGACTCCATGGCCCTGCTTGATCTGCTGGCCCGGGTCCAACGGGATCTGGGTGGCAGTCTCCGTGCGGTGACGGTCGATCACGGACTGCGGCCGGAGTCTGCGGAAGAGGCAGGAAACGTGGCGCGGTTCTGCGCGCGGCACGGGATCGCCCACGACACGCTCGTCTGGCGACCGGGCGAGATCAGGGGAAATCTGTCCGAACAGGCGCGGCGCGCGCGCTACGGGTTGATCGCGGACTGGGCGCGCAGGAACGGCCTGGCCCATGTCGCGGTCGGGCACACCGCCGACGACCGGGCCGAGACCTTTCTCATCGAGCTGTCCCGCGAGGCCGGTATCGACGGGCTGACCTCCATGCGCCCGCATTGGCACGCGGATGGCATCCATTGGTCGCGCCCTCTGCTTTCGGTCGGCCGCGAGGCGCTGCGCGCCTACCTGCGACGGCAGGGGATCGGCTGGACCGACGACCCGACGAACGAGGACGCCCGATACCAGCGGGTAAGGGCGCGGCGGGCGCTGGGCGCGCTGGCGCCGCTCGGCATCACGGCGGGCGGGCTGGCGCGCGTGGCCGGACACCTCGCAGCGG
>NZ_WBUS01000204.1 GCF_008933605.1 Albidovulum sp. | reverse complement strand
GTGTCGGGCGCCGGATACTACCGCTGGCCGGCGGGTGCGGCCGCCGGCGAGGAGGACCGCGAGGTGCTGACGCTCATCGCCTCGGAGCGGCGGGGCCGGGGGATCGTGCCACGCCGGGTGACGGCACCCGAGATTCGCGCCTCGGTGCTCGCCGCCATGGCCAATGCCGGGGCGGGGCTGATCGAGACGGGCGCGGCGCGCTGCCCGTCGGACATCGACATCGCGATGATCGCAGGCTGGGGTTTCCCGCGCTGGAAGGGCGGGCCGATGCAGGCGGCCGACGCCACGGGGCTGCTGGCGCTGAGGAACCAGCTGCGCGACCAGGCGCGGGACGGCGAGCCCCTCTGGCGGCCGGCGGCGCTCTTCGACGAGCTGATCAAGAACGGGCTGAGGTTCTCCGACCTGAACGTGGTTTGACGTCGCCCGGCCGCGGGCGCCTCAGCCGAGCGCGATCCCTATCACGACCATGATCAGCCCAAGCGCCGAGACGAGAAGGGCCGCGAAGTTCAGCGCGACGACGCGCTGCAGCCGGGCGCGGAGTTCGGCGTCCGACAGGCCCGCCCGCCGCGCCGCCGTCACCTTGACGATGCACCACACGAGGCCCGCGAGCCCCAGAAGCGTCACACCCGCACCCGTCCAGATGAGCCAGTCCATCGCATTCCCCCATGTGGTTCCACCGGCCTAGCCGCAAGCCGCCGGGGCCGCAAGGGCGGGGCTTGAACCGCGGGGGACGAGCCTCTAGTCAGGGGGCCGATCTTCAAGGGAGCATGACCATGGCCGATACGCTGTCCGACGCCACCTACAATGTCGCCGCCGACGAGCTGAGGCAGTTCATCGAACGCTACGAGCATCTGGAGGCGGAGAAGAAGGACATCGCCGACCAGCAGAAGGAGGTCATGGCCGAGGCCAAGGGGCGCGGCTACGACACCAAGGTCATGCGGAAGGTCATCGCGCTGAGGAAGCGTGACAAGGACGACATCGCCGAAGAAGAGGCGGTGCTGGAGATGTACAAGGCCGCGCTCGGCATGAACTGACCGCGACGCGGCTTTCGCCACGTGCGGCCGAGCCGTCGTGACCCTAGCGGGTCCCGGGGGCGAATCGATGATCCGCGTCCGCGCCGCGGCTGGCGGCCCCGCCCGTTCGCGCGGACTCAAGGCGCGAGGAAGGTGACGCCGGGCAGAGCGGCGATCTCGGCGCAGTCCTCGTCATAGGCCTCGGTCATGGCCGCGACGAGGTCCGCGGTCCAGCCGGGGAGCGTGATTTCCACTTCCAGTTCCTCGGGCCGGGCGTATTTCTGCAGGAAGGCCGCTGTCGCGCGCCGGCGCTGGGCGGGACGGCGGGGATGGTGCCCGTCGAAGAACTCCTTCAGCCGCGCCAGCCCCTCGTCGGTCATCAGCGCGGCCAGGAGGTCGTAGTCGCCCTCCAGCATCTCCTCGGGCGCCACGCCGGCGATGGCGCGCAGCACCTCGGGCCAGAGGAGCGGCAGGTCCTCGGCGCACCAGACGGTCAGGGCGATGTCGGGCACCTGCCTGAGGATGCGCCGGATCACCGGCGCCCAGCGCAGGCCGGCCGGGCTCGACCCGCTCATCAGCATTTCGTAGCTGGCCTCCGCGGTGCGGTCGAGCAGCGCCGGGACGAGCGTCGCGGGGTTCTTCAGCGCGAGGAAGAACTCCGCCTGCGCGCCGGGGAAGAGATTGGCATAGGCCGCGATCCGCGCTGCCGAGGTCGGGTAGAGCCCGTCCGGGCCGATCGCGTTGACCGGGAAGCAGAGCAGGCTTTCGTGGCTGAAGACGAGGCGATCCAAGGGCCCATCCTCGCCCACCGCGTCGAGGATGACCTCGCGCACCTCCGGCCCGGCCGGGGCGCCGCGCAGCGTCTTGGCGACCTTGGGCAGAAGCTGGCGGTAGAGCCTTGGCGAGGGCACGGCGATGCCGGCGGCCGCGAGCGTGCCGCGGTTCTTCAGGAGCGCGCGGACGAGGCGGTCCTCGTCCGTCCCGTGGACCCCGAGATGATAGGCGATCTGCATCGGTTTCCTGCCGTCTTCCGGGGCGACCCTATACGGGCGTGCTGGACAGGGGAACCGCTTTCCTCTAACCCCGGAGCCATGATCGCCGAGCAAAAGAGTCAGCCACTCTCCCGGCCCGCGCGCGACGCGGGCGGGGGGGGCGACTTCTGGTCGGCAGGGGCGCTTCTCATCGCGGCGTTTGTCGTGCTGCCGGTCGCCGCGGTGCTCGTGCTCGCCTTCCACCCGACCGAGAACATCTGGCCGCACCTCTTGGCGACGACCCTGCCGCGCTACGCCGCCAATACCGCGATCCTGACGCTCGCCACCGGGGCGCTCGCCGCCGCCGTCGGCACGGGCGCGGCCTGGATCGTGACAATGTACCGCTTTCCCTTCTCGGGCGTGCTCGAATGGCTCCTCCTCATGCCGCTCGCCATCCCGGCCTATATCGGCGCCTATGCGCTGGTCGATTTCCTCGACTACTCGGGTCCGGTGCAGGTCGCGCTGCGCGAGGCGATGGGCTGGACCTCGGCGCGGGACTACTGGTTTCCCGCGGTGCGGTCGCGGCCCGGCGCGGTCCTCGTGCTGGCCGCGGCGCTCTATCCCTATGTCTACATGCTCGCCCGCGCCGCCTTCCGCGAACAGTCCGCCGGCAGCTACGAGGTCGCGCGGGCGCTCGGCGCGGGGCCCGTGGGCCTCTTCCTCAGGGTCGGGCTGCCGCTCGCCCGTCCCGCGATCGCGGCAGGCGCGGCCATCGTGATGATGGAGACGGTGAACGACTTCGGCGTGGTCGATTTCTTCGCCGTCCAGACCCTGACGACCGGCATCTTCACCGTCTGGCTGGAGACCGGCAACGCCGGCGGCGCGGCACAGATCGCGGCTGTGATCCTTGCCGTCATTCTCGCGCTCGTGGCGCTGGAGAAGGTGAGCCGGCGGAACTCGCGCTACTACCAGTCCGCCCGCCAGCCCCGCCCGGTGACGAAGGTCCGGCTGAGCGGTCTCGCCGCAGCCCTTGCCGCCATCCTCTGCGCGCTGCCGGTGGCCTTCGGCTTCGTGCTGCCCCTGGCGGTGATCGCTGGCCACGCGCTCGACAAGCCCGAGACCTGGTTCAGCGCGGGGCTTGGCCGCGCGTTCCTCAACACGCTGACGGTCGGCGGGGGGGCGGCGTTCCTGACCGTCGCCGGCGCGGTCTTCATGGTCTATGGCGTGCGGCTGACGGGGCGGCGGTTGCCGAAGATCGTGCTGCCGGTGACGACCATCGGCTACGCCGCGCCCGGCGCGGTGCTGGCGGTGGGCATCCTCATCCCCGTCGCGGCCTTCGACCACCGGCTGGCGGACCTGGTCCTGGCGCTGACCGGGCGCGACCCCGGGCTGCTTCTGACCGGCTCGGCCGCGGCGATCGTCCTGGCCTATTTCGTCCGCTTCTTCGCCATCGCCCAGGGTGCCACCGACGCCGCCTTCGGCCGGGTGCCGCCCTCGCTGCCGATGGCTGCCCGCTCGCTCGGCCGCACGGCGGGCGGGGCGCTGCGCGAGGTCTACCTGCCGCTGATGCGCGGCACGGTCGGGACCGCGCTGCTCCTCGTCTTCGTCGATTGCGTGAAGGAACTGCCGGCGACGCTGCTCCTGAGGCCGTTCAACTACGATACCCTCGCCACGCGGGCGCACGAGAAGGCCAGCCTCGAGAACATCGCCGAGGCCGCACCACCCGCGCTTCTCGTCATCGCGGTGGGGCTCGTGGCGGTCGGCCTTCTCGCCCGCGCGACGCTTGCCCCCCGCCGCGGCGCCGCGCCGCGCGCGTGACGCCTCACGCGAGCATCTTGCGTGGGGACCGGTCGCGGTCTATGTGCGGGACAATGCCCCTATAGCTCAGCTGGTAGAGCGTCTGATTTGTAATCAGAGGGTCGGCGGTTCAAGTCCGTCTGGGGGCACCACGCCGCAGTCGCCCCTGTCGCTGCGCATCGCGCAGGCTCAGTCGGCCGCGGCGTCCTTGCAGAAGATGTCGTAGAGCGTCGCCACGAGCCGCTCGGCCCGGGTGTCGGCGAGCGAGTAGTAGATCGCCTTGCCGTCGCGGCGGGCGGAGACGAGGCCCTCGAGGCGGAGACGGGCGAGCTGCTGGCTGACCGCCGCCTGCCGCGAGGCGAGCAGGATTTCAAGCTCGGTCACCGATTTCTCGCCGGTCGACAGGTGGCAGAGGATCATCAGCCGTCCCTCGTGCGCCAGCGCCTTGAGGAAGTTCGAGGCTTCGTCGGCACGGGCCAGCATTTCCTCGGGCGCGACAGCGCACTCCGGCGGAAGGCCGGTCGCGTCGAAACGGGGGTGCGGGTCGCTGAGAGGCATGATCGTCCGGATTTTCAGCGAAATGTAGGCGAAACAGGGCTGCGGCGCCAGCCCCGCGACGATACGGTGCGTCGCGACGTTGCGGCGGAGTTACGCCGATGCGCGTCCGGGCCCCGCGCGCATGACTTTACGGAAACCCCGCGCTCGGCGATCCTTCGCGGCGATGGGGGCTGAGATCGGGATCCTGCGTGCCGAGGCGCGCCGCGTCGTTGCGGCCGGGCTCGCCGCTGTGGCGGCGGGCGAGGTGACGCTGCGGGCGCTTGCCGCCGACCCCGCTGCCTCGCC
>NZ_WBUS01000203.1 GCF_008933605.1 Albidovulum sp. | reverse complement strand
GCCCCGGACGTGTCGAGCACGAGTCGCCCGCCACGCCGGGCCAGCCGGGCCGCGAGCGTCGCGGGCAGGTCGTGGGCAAGCCCCGGCGGCAGGCTGCCTGACAGCACCACAATCGCACCCGCCCCCGCCGCCCTGACGACGGCCCGGGTGGCGGCCTCTCCCCTTGTCTTCGTCCAATGCGGGCCGGGCATGACGAACCGGTACTGGCCGCCGCTCGTCCGGTCGGTGACAGAGAGGCTCTCGCGCGTTTCGCCTGGACCGGTGAAGGGGACGCAGGCGATCCCCTCCCGCTCCAGCAGGCCGGCGAGCCGCACCCCGGTCGCGCCCCCAAGGGTCACGAAGGCGCGCGCCTGTCCGCCAAGCCGCTGGATCATCCGCGACACGTTGATCCCGCCCCCGCCCGGGTCGGCGCGGGGCTCTTCGCAGCGCAGCTTGGGTCCCGGGCGGACGACCTCGGCCGAGGTGGCGAGATCGAGCGCAGGGTTCAGCGTGACGGTCAGGATCGGGATCATCTCGGCCCTCCCGACCGTCAGCCTGCGGGCAAATCAATGGCGCTGCAAGGGGCGCGACCTAGCCGAGCATGAGCTGGTAGGACGAGGGCACATAACGGAAGCCGTCACCCTCGGCCTCGACGAAGCCCGTCGCGGGGAACGGCATGTGGTAGCCGACGAACGGGATCCGCTCGCTGGCGATCATGCCGAAGATCTTGCTCCGGGCCGCGGCCGCAGCCGGCTTGTCGGCGTCGAACTTCACCTCCCAGTCGGGGCGGGCGAGCGACCAGACCGGGTGGTTGGCCGTATCGGCGGTGATCATCAGCGCCTTGCCGCCGTTCTCCACCATGAAGGCGAGGTGCCCGGGCGTGTGGCCGAAGGCCGAAACCGCGGTGATCCCGGGGGCGACCGTGCCGCCGTCGGCGAGCATCGCGGTCCTCGCGGCGAAGGGGCGCACGTTCTTGTCGAAGAGCTCGTTCGCTGCCCCGGACCAGTGGTTGTGTTCGATGGCCCCCGCGGCGTAGCCCGCGTTGGGGAAGGTCGGCGCGCCCTCGGTCGCCATGCCACCGATGTGGTCGGGGTGCATGTGGGTCAACACGACCATGTCCACGTCGCCGGGCGCGTATCCGGCCGCCGACAGCGCGGCCGTGATCCCGGCCGGGTCGGTGCCGGTATCGAAGAGGATCAGCGCCGCGCCGGTGTTGACCAGGGTGGGGGTGAAGAAGAATTGCGCCATGTCGGTGGGCAGGAAGGCGGTCCTCGATGCCGCGGCGAACTCCTCCTCGGAGGCGTTGAGGCCGAAGATCGTGTGGGGGTTATCCACGGCCCGGGTCGCGGCGAGGAGGGTGGTCACCTCGAAGGCGCCGAGCATGAAGCGGCTGAATTGCGGCAGCGCGGCGCCTTGCTGCGGCGCCTTGGCGAGGGTCGGTGTGGGCCGTGCCACCACAAGGGGGGCGCAGGCCCCGGCAAGAAGGGCGTGGCGTCGGGTCAGTCCGAACGGCTGGGTCATGGCGTCTCTCCCTGATGCTGTGCAGAAAGACTACGTATGGCATCGCCGCCCGGTGCTTCACGATCCCGTGTCCCTTCGCCTTCAGCGAAAGAGCGCGACGACGAGGGGGGCGATGAAGGCCGTGGCGACGGCGTTGAGGGCCATGCCGAGTCCGGCGAAGGCGCCCGCGGTGGGGTTGATCTGGAAGGCCCGTGCCGTACCGATCCCGTGGCTCGCGACGCCGACCGAAAGCCCGCGCGCGCGCCAGTCGCGGATGCGGAGGGCGTTGAGGAGCGGCGTCGCCACGACGGCCCCGGTGATGCCGGTCAGGATCACCAGCACGGCGGTCAGCGTCGGTGCCCCGCCGATGCGTTCGGCGATGCCGATCGCGACCGGCGCGGTAGCCGACTTGGGTGCGACCGAGGCAAGCGCCTCGCCCCGCACGCCCAGCGCCCAGGCGATGGCGACGGCCGACGCGGCGGCGGTTGCCGATCCGGCGAGGAGCGCGGCCGCGACCGGCAAGGCCGCGCGCCGGAGCTGCCCGAGGTTGTCGAAAAGTGGCAGGGCGAGCGAGACCGTCGCGGGACCGAGCAGGAAGTGGACGAACTGCGCGCCCTCGAAATAGGTCCCGTAGGCAGTGCCGGTCGCCCAGAGGATGACGGCCAGGATCACAACCGCCACGAGAACGGTGTTGACGTAGGGCTTGCGCCCCGAGGCGCGAAAACAAGCATCCCCCGCCGCATAGGCGAGAAGCGTCAGCGCGAGCCAGAGGAGCGGCCCTTCGGAAAGGTAGCTCCAGAACGCCGTGAGGTCAGTCATCGCCCACCCCCGCGAGACGGGCGACGAGGACGAAGGCCGCCGCGGCTGCCGCGATGGCAAGGACGGTGGACACGACGAGCGCGACAAGCAGTGCGACCGCCTGGGTGCCGAGTGTGGAGATATGGCCGACGACCCCCACCCCGGCCGGAACGAAGAGAAGCGAGAGGTTGGCGAGGATACCCTCGGCCGTCGGCCGCACCCGGGCGGCGAAGCCGGGCAGGGCGGCGAGGAGGCCGAGCATCAGGAGCATCCCGATCACCGGGCCGGGCACGGCGAGCCCGAGAAGCCGGGCCGCCGCCTCGCCGGCGAGCTGACAGGCAAGGAGGACGAGTAGACTGTGGATCATCGGCCGCACTCCGCAAGGCTGGTCCCGAGCTTAGGCGGAGGGGCGGCCGCCGCCAACCGGCTCCTGCGCGGGTGGGGCCTTCGGTCCCCGGGTCACGGTCCCGTCGAGCTGGCCCCGGCTCGCGCCTCGGGTGTTCGGCCGGGAAATCGTCTAGCGGAGGATTTCCGGTCCAGCTTCACTCCCACCAGCGGTCGATTTCGGCGATTTCCTCGTCGGACCAGCCGAAGTGGTGCGCAAGCTCGTGGATCATCACATGGGCGACGAGCTGGCCGAGCGTCACGTCGCCGCGCTCGGCCCATTCATCGAGGATCGGCCGCCGGAAGAGCCAGATCGTGTCGGGCCGGTCGACCACGTCCATCACCGACTTCTCGGTCATGGGAATGCCGTCGTAGAGCCCAGTCAACTCGAACGGGTCCTCGACGCTCATGTCGTCGAGGATATCCTCGGGCGGGAAGTCCTCCACCCGGATCACGACACCGCGCGCGGCCACGGCGAAGCGTTCCGGCAGGTCTGCCACCGTGGCCCGCGCCATCGCCTCGATCGTCTCCAGATCCGGCGCCGTGCGCCCAAGCCAGTCGTTCATTCCGGTCTCCTTACCCAGCCCCTCATATGGACAAAACGGCCCGCCTGTGAAAGAGGAAGGCGCCCGAGGAGGCCCGATCCCCGTGAAAGGCTGGCCATGACCGTCACCCGCTTCGCCCCTTCGCCCACCGGCTACATCCATGTGGGCAACCTGCGCACCGCACTGATGAACTACCTGATCGCCCGCAAGACCGGCGGCACGTTCATCCTGCGCCTCGACGATACCGACCAGGAACGCTCGAAGCAGGAATACATCGACGGGATCAAGGAGGACCTCGACTGGCTCGGCCTGCACTGGGACCGGATCGAGCAGCAATCCCTCAGGCTCGACCGCTACGCCGTGGACGCGGACGGGCTCAGGGCCTCCGGCCACCTCTACGAGGTCTTCGAGACGCCGGTCGAGCTCGACCTCAAGCGAAAGAAGTTGCTGAACATGGGCAAGCCCCCGGTCTACGACCGCGCCGGGCTGGCGCTGTCCGCCGCGGAGAAGGACCGGCTCCGGGCCGAACGGGAAGGCTACTGGCGCTTCCGGCTCGACCAGCAGCGGACGGAATGGGAGGACGGCATCCTCGGGCCGGTCTCGATCGACACGGCGAGCGTGTCCGACCCGGTGCTGATCCGGGCCGACGGACAGGTACTCTACACCTTTGCTTCGTCGGTCGACGACGTGGACATGGGGATCACCCACATCGTCCGAGGCGCCGACCACGTGACCAATACCGCGACGCAGATCCAGATCATGCGGGCGATGGGCGGAACGCCCCCGGCCTTCGCGCATCATTCGCTGCTGACGGGGCCGCAGGGCGAGGGGCTGTCGAAGCGCCTCGGAACGCTGTCCCTGCGCGACCTGCGCGCGCAGGGTGTGGCGAAGGAAGCGCTCCTGAGCCTGATGGCTCGGCTCGGCTCCTCGCAGCCGGTGGAGCTGAAGATGTCGCTCGACGAGATCGCGGCGGGCTTCGACCTGTCGCAGTTCGGCGCCGCACCAACGAAATTCGACGCCGAGGACCTCTGGCCGCTGACGCGCCAGCGCAACCAGGCGCTGCCTTTCGACGCCGTGAAGGACCGGATTCTCGCGCTCGGCGTGCCGGCGGAGATGGCCGAGCGGTTCTGGCGCGTCGCCTCGCAGAACATCACGACGCTCGCCGATCTCGACCACTGGTGGCGGCTCGCCCGCGACGGGGCGGAGCCGGTGATTGCGCCGGAGGATACCGGGTTCGTGGCGCAGGCGATGGCGTTGCTGCCGCCGCCCCCCTATTCCGACGCGACCTGGGCGGACTGGACGGGCGCGGTCAAGGAGAAGACCGGCCGCAAGGGCAAGGCGCTGTTCATGCCGCTTCGACTCGCCGTTACCGGCGAGGCGACGGGTCCGGACATGGGAGAGCTGATGCCGCTTCTGCAGAAGGTGCGCGCCCGGGGCTGACCACGGCAGGGGAAGTCCACCACCACGCCC
>NZ_WBUS01000202.1 GCF_008933605.1 Albidovulum sp. | reverse complement strand
CCCCGAGGCCGTCGAGATCGACGAACCGGAGCCGCTCGAGGCGGTCCCCAACATGCCGACCACGGTGACGGTCGCCCGGCAGGCCACTGTCAAGAACGCCATCGACCTCGGCAAGATCAACCTCATCGGCGTCTACGGCTCCTCCGCCAACCGGCGGGCGCTGGTCCGGATGCCCTCCGGACGGCTCGTCAAGGTGAAGATCGGCGACCGCCTCGACGGCGGACAGGTCGCCGCCATCGGCGACAGCGAGTTGACCTACGTGAAGGGCGGCCGCAGCTTCACGCTGAAGATCCAGAAGAACGGCTGAGGCACGAGGGGGCCCCCCGGTCGCCATTTCGGCGCGATCAGAGCAATTTTATTCGCGTCCCGCCATGGAATCTCTGGCCGGATGTGCCATGATTCCACCGGGATTTCCGCGCCGCGCCGCCGCGTCCGGACCCGTCCTGAAAACCGCCCGACCGAAAGGCTTGCCCCCGCGGATGGAAAGCTTTCTTCTCCAGGCCTCGCTCTACCTGATCGCCGTGGTGCTCGCCGTGCCGGTGGCCTCGCGGCTCGGCCTCGGTTCGGTCCTCGGCTACCTCGTCGCCGGCATCGTCATCGGCCCCGTTCTTGGCCTCGTCGGCAGCGAGACTGCGGACATCCAGCATTTCGCAGAATTCGGCGTGGTGATGATGCTCTTCCTCATCGGGCTGGAGCTTGAGCCGCGCGCGCTCTGGGGGATGCGCGACCGGCTCCTCGGCCTCGGCGGGCTGCAGATTCTCGTCACCGCGCTCGTCGTGACGCTCGGCGCGTTCGGCCTCGGCCTCGGCTGGCGCCTGGCGCTGACGCTCGGCGTCATCCTCTCGCTCTCGTCGACGGCCATCGTCCTGCAGACGCTGACCGAGAAGAACCTGATGCGCACGGCGGGCGGGCGCAGCGCCTTCTCGGTCCTCCTGATGCAGGACATCGCGGTGATCCCGATTCTCGCGCTCCTGCCGCTCCTCGCGCTGCCCGGCGCCCGGGCGCTGGCCCAGGCCCAGGCGGCCGAGACCCATGTTGCGCTGAGCTTCCTGCAGGAACTGCCCGCCTGGGGCGTGACCCTCGTCACGCTCGGCGCCGTGGCGGGTATCGTCCTCGCAGGGCAGTATCTCGTCCGCCCGGTCTACCAGTTCGTCCACCGCGCCCACCTGCGCGAGGTCAATACCGCGCTCGCGCTGATGATCGTCGTCACGATCGCCTCGCTGATGCTCCTTGTCGGGCTCTCGCCCGCCCTCGGGGCCTTCCTCGCGGGCGTCGTGCTCGCCAACTCCGAGTTCCGCCACGAACTCGAATCGGACATCGCGCCCTTCAAGGGGCTGCTCCTCGGGCTCTTCTTCATCACCGTCGGCGCGGGCATCGACGTGGATCTCCTCTGGCAGCAGCCGGTGACGCTCGCAGGCCTCACGCTGGCGCTGATGGCGGCGAAGGGGGCGGTGCTCTATGGCCTCGGCCGGCTCTTCCATCTCAGGGGCCGCGACCAGTGGCTCTTCACCCTCGGCCTCTCCCAGGCGGGCGAGTTCGGCTTCGTGCTCGCGGCCTTTGCCGTCAAGCAGCGCATCCTGCCGGAGGTCCTGGCGCAGCAACTCCTCCTCGTCATCGCGCTGACGATGTTCCTCACGCCGCTCGCCTTCATCCTGCACGACGTCCTCGCCCGGTACGTGAAGGACGAAGGCGACCGCGCCCCGGCGGACGAGATCGATCAACAGGAGCCGATCATCATTGCCGGGGTCGGCCGCTTCGGCCAGGTCGTCAACCGCATGGTGACCATGTCGGGCTTCAGCACCACCGTGCTCGACAGCGACCTCAACGTGATCCAGCTTCTCCGGAAATTCGGGTTCAAGGGCTATGTCGGCGACCCCACCCGGCCGGAGCTCCTGCGCGCGGCCGGCATCGCGCAGGCGCGTGTGCTCGTGATCTGCCTCGACGACCGCGCGGCCGCCGTGCGGCTCGTCGACTACGCGCGCCGCGAACGCCCCGACCTGCACATCATCGCCCGCGCCCGCGACCGCGAGCATGTCTATCAGCTCTACAAGGCGGGGGCTGACGACATCGTCCGGGAGTACTTCGACTCGAGTCTCAGGGTCGCGCGCTATGTCCTTGAGAACATGGGCCTGTCCGACTACGAGGCGAAGGAGCTGGAAAAGACCTTCTTCAAGCTCGACCGCGCCGCCGTGCGCGACCTCGCGGAGGTCTGGATTCCCGGCGTGCCGATGGAGAACAATCCCGCCTACGTCGCCCGCGCAAAGGAACTGAACCGCGAACTGGAGGATGCGCTGATCACCCGCTTCACCCAGACGCGCAGCGAAAGCACGAACGCGAACAAGGCGGCCGAATAGTCGCCGTCAGTTCCCCGGCGCCTCCGGCCTATCGCCGAGCTGGTTGAACCAGTCGATGTCGCGCAGGGTGATCGCGCCCGACAGGATCACGCTCGCCACCACCGACCACAGCACCACCGTCACCATGGTCGTCGCCACGATCTTGCGCTTGAGCCGCACCTCCGAAGGGGCGCTCGCCGGGGTTCCCGGCACGATGTCGCCTTCGTCCGCCTGGCTCCGCGCACCGATCTGGAGCGCCACGAAGAACACCATGAACCACATGACCGCAAAGAGGACGATGCCGCCGGTGAGGTTCATCAGACCTGCTCCAGTTCCACGAGGCAGCCGTTGAAGTCCTTCGGGTGGAGGAAGAGCACGGGCTTGCCATGCGCGCCGATCTTCGGCTCGCCGGTGCCCAGGACGCGCGCGCCCGCGGCCTTCAGCCGGTCGCGGGCGGCAATAATGTCCTCGACCTCGTAGCAGATGTGGTGGATGCCGCCGGCGGGGTTCTTTTCCAGGAAGCCCGCGATGGGGGAGTTCTCGCCCAGGGGGTAGAGGAGCTCCACCTTGGTGTTCGGCAGTTCGATGAAGACGACCGTGACACCATGCTCGGGTTCGTCCTGCGGCGCGCCGACCGTCGCGCCCAGCGTGTCGCGGTATTGCGCGGCCGCGGCGTTCAGGTCCGGCACGGCGATGGCGACATGGTTCAGGCGACCGATCATCTCACTCCTCCGCGACAGGGGCTCCGCCGGGTTATGCGGCGGAGCGGCGGGCTTCGCAAGCGCCCGCTTGGTCGCAGGCGCGTTTACGCTCCGTTAGGCAATCGCTGTCTTACTCGCCCCCAGACGGCGGCCCCACGAGGACAGGAGGGATGAGATGGCCGATGAGCTGAGCGCGTTTCTCGCCGCCCGCGAACCGACGCCGGAGCGTCCGCTCCTCGGCCTGACGGTACTCGTGGTGGAGGACAGCCGCTTCGCCTGCGAGGCGATGCGGCTGCTCTGCCTGCGCTCGGGTGCGCGGATCCGGCGCGCGGACTGCCTGCGCTCGGCGTGGCGGCATCTCATGTCCTACCGGCCGACCGTGGTCATCGTCGACCTCGGCCTGCCCGACGGCTCGGGGCTCGATCTCATCGCCGAGGTCGCCGGACGCCGCCCGCGGGTGCCGGCGCTTCTCGGCACGAGCGGCGACACCGGGGCCGAGGCGCGCGCGCGCGCTGCCGGTGCCGACGGGTTCCTTGCGAAGCCGATCGAAAGCCTCTCGGCCTTCCAGCGGGCAATTCTCGCGGCCCTGCCTGCCGCGCCGAAACCCGTGGCGCCCGGACGGGGCGGCGTGGAGGACGACCGCGTTCATCCCGACCCGCTCGCGCTCCGCGACGACCTTGCCCATGTCGCCGACCTCCTCGGCAACGGGCCCGACGGCGCGGCGCTCGACTATCTCGCGCAGTTCCTCGCCGGCGTCGCGCTCTCGGCCCATGACGCGCCGCTGCGGGCTGCGGCCGAGGCACTGGCGCGCGACAGGTCCGGCGGCCGCACCCTTGCCGGCGACATGCACCGGCTGAGCGGGCTGGTCCGCGACCGGCTCGCCACCGGCGCCCCGTTCTGACCCGCGCGCGGTTCGCCCCTGCCCGCGCCGGTCAGAGGAGCGCGGGGTCGCTCGTCACGAGCACGGGGCGCGTCAGCGCCGAAAGACCCTGACGCTGACGGCCGGCCGCGTCGAAATTCGCCAGGTCGAGCCAGGTGTCGAAGGCGGCCTTCAGCGCCGGCCATTCGCGGTCGATCGCCGCGAACCAGGCCGTGTCGCGATTGCGCCCCTTCACCACCGTCGCCTGCCGGAAGATGCCCTCGAAACTGAACCCGTAGCGTTCCGCCGCGCGGCGCGAGCCGAGGTTCAGCGCGTTGCACTTCCATTCATAGCGGCGATAGCCCGCGCCGAAGGACCAGGCCATCATCAGATACATCGCCTCCGTCGCCGCCCGCGTCCGCTGGATGCGCGGGGCGAGTGCGATGTGGCCGACCTCGATCGACCCCGCCGCCGGCTCGATCCTGAGATAGCTCGCGACCCCGCCTGCGCGCCCCGTCGCCCGGTCGATCAGCGTGACGAACCAGGGATCGGCCCGCCCCGCCATGCCCTCGGCCCAGGCGCGGTAGGCGGCCTCGTCAGCGAAGGGGCCATAGGGCATGTAGTCCCAGATCGCGTCGCTCTCCCGGTTGGCGGCGAAGAGGTCGGCCGCGTGGCGCGCCGGATCGAGCCGCTCCAGCACGACGTAGCGCCCCTCCATCCGCTCCCAGTCGGGGCGCGGCGGCGGCACCCAGTCCTCGACCCGCGCGCCCAGCCTGGCGTCCGCGTCCCC
>NZ_WBUS01000201.1 GCF_008933605.1 Albidovulum sp. | reverse complement strand
ACCCACACCCCCTTCCCTCACGCCGCGCTTCCGCTATCCTCCGGCCCATGACCGAGATGCCCGCCCAAGGCGACGCCTACCGCCCCGCCGAGATCGCCCGCCTGATCGAGGGCGCGGGCGTGGCCAAGGCCGCGCTGCCGGCGGCGCAGATGTTCGTCCTCGCGCTTCTCGCCGGCGCCTTCATCGGCTTCGGCGCGGCGGCCTACACCATGGTGATGACCGGAGCCGACACCGCCTATGGCCCGGCGCGGCTCCTTGGCGGCCTCGTCTTCTCGCTCGGCCTGATCCTCGTCATCGTCGGCGGCGCCGAGCTTTTCACCGGCAACGCGCTCATGGTGATGGCGGCGGTGGACGGCAGGATCAGCGCGCGTCAACTCCTGCGCAACTGGGGCATCGTCTATGCCGGCAACCTGATCGGCGCGGCGGGGCTCGCGGTCGCCTTCGGGCTCTCCGGCCTTCTTGACGGCCCCATGGGCGCGACGGCGGCGAAGATCGCGGCGGCCAAGGGCGCGCTGCCGCCCGTCGAGGCCCTCGTGCGCGGAGTTCTCTGCAACGCGCTCGTCTGCCTCGCCGTCTGGCTCACCTTCGCGGCGCGCACCGCGACGGGCAAGATTCTCGCGATCCTCTGGCCGATCAGCGCCTTCGTGCTCCTCGGCCTCGAACACTCCGTCGCCAACATGTTCTTCTTCCCGCTGGGCTGGGCGGCGGGGACGCCGGCCGACCTGGCGGCGGCGACCGCGAACCTCCTCTGGGTCACGCTCGGCAACATCCTCGGCGGCGCGGGCGGCGTGGCGCTGGCCTACCGCTTCGCCTATCTCGGCCCGACGGGCCGCTGACCGCCCTGGGATCCGCCACCGCGACGGGGGCTTTGCCCCACTCGCCGTGGCCCGCTAGTGTCGGCCCATGCGCCGCCTCGCCGCCCTCGCCCTCCTCCTCGCACCACCCGCCTCGGGCGGCGATCTGGCCGGCTGGCACCCGGACGCCGCCGCGCTCTGCCTCGTGCCGCCCTACGAGCGGGCGGAGACCGGGGCGCAGCGGTCCGCGCGCGACCTGATCGCCGCGCTCGAGGCGCTCGATCCGGCGCCCGACCCGCTCCTCAGCGTCCTCGCCGCGGCGGGCACCGCGCTCTGCATCGAGGACCGGCCGACGACGGTTCGCGGCGCCTACAACGCCGACCGCAACCTCATCGAACTCAGCGCCGGCCTCGACTTCGGCGAGCGCCTCCTGATCCTCGTGCACGAGTTGCGCCACCTCGACCAGTACGGCCGCGGATTCTGCCCCTCGACCGACTTCGACCTGAAGGAGATCACGCGTTTCACCTACATGGTCGAGGCCGACGCGCAGGCGGTGGCCACCTACTACGCCTGGCAGCTGAAGGCGGCCGGGCAGGCCGAGGCATGGGAGGCCATCGCGCGGCTGAAGGAATATGCCGACATCGGCGCCGTCTTCGCCGAGAGCGTGCGGCACGGCACCCCGTCGGAGGAAGCCGTCGCGATGGCCTTCGAGGCCTGGTTCACCTCGCCCTGGCGGGTGGAGACCTACCGGCTGTCGAGTTGCGCGGCCTATCTCGACGCGCTTGACGAGACCAAGCGGCTGAGGAGCTACGCGCCCCTGCCCGAGGACTATTTCACCGGCCTCTGCCGCCTTCCCGACGGCACAGCCTACGCCTGCACGCCGCCGGAATGACCCCTCTCAGTCGAAGTCGAAGATCTCGCTCAGGAAGCTCTTGCGCTTGCGATAGGGCCGGCCGTGGCTGTAGCGGTCGTCATCGTCGCGGTACTGGTCCCTGTCGTCCCGCCGCCGCGACTCCTCGCGCGGCCCCTCGGTCCTGCGCGGCGCTTCGCGCGCCGGTTCGGCCAGGGCCACCGACGGCGCCGAGCGGTCGATGATCTTGTCGAGTTCGCCCCGGTCGAGCCAGACACCCCGGCATTTCGGGCAATAGTCGATCTCCACCCCCTGCCGGTCCATCATCTGAAGTTCGGTTCCATCCATCGGGCACTGCATCGTCGCCTCTCCGTCGCTTGCGTTGCCTGCGATATGGGAAGCGCCAAGGTCCCGCGCAAACCCCATGCGGAGCATCGGGCGGGATGGCGCCGCCCCGCGGCGGATATCGGGCGGAGGGCGCGAGCCGCGCCAGGGCCGCAAAGCTGCCCCGAATCTGCCGCAATCCATCGTTAACCAACCAGCAACATTAACGATTTCACCCGCCCCTCAACCTTGGGGGGACAGAGAGAAGGACCACGTCATGATCCGCCCCCTCGCTCTCGCAGCCGCCCTGCTCGCGGCCCCGGCTTCCGAGGCCGCCACCGTCACCTTCGGCAACCTGGCGTCCTACGACACCGCGCTCGGCGCACCCTCCTCGGTCTCGGAGACCTTCGACGGAGGTACGCTGAACGGAACGGCGATCCAGCAGATTCTGGGCTCCCGCAGCTTCAACAACAACCGGCTCCAGGGCATTGCCGGCGGCGGCACGAACCCGGCACGGCAATTCACCACGCTCGTCTTCTCGACCCGCGTGACTGCTTTCGCCGCCAGCTTCGCCAACCTTTCCGCCGGAGAGATCGCCAACGTCCTCCTCGACGGCATCCACGCCGCGACGATCACCGGCGGCACGACCTTCTTCGGCATCCAGTCGACGATCGCCTTTTCGTCGATCACCTTCCTCGACACGACCTTTCCGACCGTGAACACCCAGTTCGCCATCGACAACGTGCGTGTGTCGCCGATCCCGGTCGCGGCCGGGGCGCCGATGCTGCTCGGCGGCCTTGGCCTGCTCGCCGCGCTGCGCCGCCGGCGCCGGGCCTGATCATCCGACTACAGGCAAGACCCCGCGGCCGGCCTCTCAGGCCGGCCGTGCGACGTCCACCACCTCGTACATGACCGGCTCGAAGCGCGAGCACAGCGCCGCGATCTTGCGGTTCCTCTCGCGCATCTCGGGCGTGCGCAGCATCGCCTGGAAATCCTCGCGGCGGCGCCACTGGGAATAATTGGCGATGCGGGTCTGTGCATCGTTCATGTGCAGCCCGGCAGCGATGAAGCCCGGCTGAAGACGGATGAAGTTCGCGTAGGCGTCCTTCAGCGCGTCCATCAGGTCATGCGCCGTGCCTGGCGTCATCTCGAAGGTGGTGATGACGGTCTGGCCGCCGAAATCCTTGGAAATCTCGGGCATCTCTCTCCTCCGAAACAGGCGCGCGCCCCTCGACTATCGCGCCGCGGCGAAGCCCTGTAAACAGGCTCAGGCGTCCAGGAGCCGCAACACCTCGTCGGCCAGCGCCGCGACCTCGGCGCGGGCCGCCCGGTGGCCGGATTCGACCGCGCCGAGTCCCTGGCCCAGCGTCTCGGCATAGACCACCCGGTTGCCGAGCTGCGCCTCCGCCACGCCGGCTGTCAGTTCCGCCGCCGCCGCCGCCACCTCGTCGCCGAGCCGCGTCCCCGCACGCGTGCGGTTGAGGACGATCCACGCCGCCTTGCGTTCGCGCCCGGCGAGGTCGAGGACCCCGTCCGTCGCCCAGAGGTCGACATGCGAGGCGGCGACGGGGATCAGCACCAGATCGGCCTCGCGCAGCGCCGGCCTCAGGTCGGCATCGACCTTGGGCGGCGTGTCCACGATGACGAGATCGACGCTCTTCTTCAGCTTCTCGCACTCATATGAAACGCCCCAGGCCGAGGAGGTGGAGAACTCCAGCCCCGCCCCGCCGAGCCGGTCGCGCCGGGTCATGAACCAGCGGCCGAGCGAGCCCTGCGGATCGGTGTCGAGAAGCGCAACAGTCATGCCGCGCCTGATGCACTCGGCGGCAAGATTGACGGCCAGCGTGGTCTTGCCCGAGCCGCCCTTCTGCTGGGCAATGGTGATCACTTTCCCGGGCATGGCGCGTCCTCCGCTATTCGCTGCGCCGCAGCATAGCGTGGTCACGGCAGGGATGCACGATGGAAGCGCCACAGGACCGCAGCGGTGCCGCACCGAGAGAAACGCTGGCCGCGGCGGCACTTGCGCAGCCTGCCATCATTCCCCGCGCCACCATGTCGCGCCGGCGATAAGGGTCAGCCGCCAACCTTCAGGACGATCTTGCCGATGTGGCCCGAGCTTTCGATTCGCCTGTGCGCCTCGGCCGCCGCCTCCAGCGGGAACTCCGAATCCATCACCGGGGCAAGCTGTCCGGCCTCGATCATCGGCCAGACATGGGTCGAAAGCGCCTCGGCGATTCGCGCCTTGGCGAGGTCGCTCTGCGGGCGCAGCGTCGATCCGGTGATCGTCTGGCGCCGCATCATCAGAGGGGCGAAGTTGATCTCGGCCTTCGGGCCCTGAAGGAAGGCGATCTGCACCAGCCGCCCGTCCTCGGCCAGTGCGCGCAGGTTCCGCGCGATGTAGTCGCCGCCGACCATGTCGAGGATCACGTCGGCGCCGCCCGCCCCGGTCAGGACGGCGACGAAATCCTCCTCACGATAGTTGATCGCCCGCTCCGCGCCGAGCGCCTCGCAGGCCGCGCATTTTTCCGCCGAGCCGGCGGTGGCGAACACCCGCGCCCCGAGCGCATGGGCGATCTGGATCGCCGTCGTGCCGATGCCGGAGGATCCGCCATGAACGAGGAAGCGCTCGCCTGCCCTGAGGCCGCCGCGCATCACGACGTTCGACCAGACGGTGAAACAGGTCTCCGGCAGGCAGGCGGCCTCGCGCAGGGCCATGC
>NZ_WBUS01000019.1 GCF_008933605.1 Albidovulum sp. | reverse complement strand
GTAGTTCAACAACGAAATGTCCTTTCGGTCAGGAGACAAGACGAGCGCCGGCTTCGGCGTCGAAGAGATGCAGGGCGTGCTCGGGAATGCCGAGACCAGCATCGGCAGGCACCGGACGCCCGGCCGGAGACTGCACGGCCACCGTCTGACCATCGGGCAGACGGAAGAACTGGACGACATGCGAGCCAAGATCTTCCCGGTGAAGCGGGACAAATGATGCCCCTCCCGCGTCCAGAACCACAGCTTCCGGCCGGGCACCGGCCAGAACGGCGCCTTTGTGCGTGGAGGCGGCCAGCGGCGTGCCGTCACCAAGCCTAAGCCAGGTGCCGTCGCCCATGGCCGTGATGAGGCTCATCGGCGGATGGCCGATGAAGCTGGCAACGAAGCGGGTGGCGGGGTTGTGATAGAGGTCACGCCCGCTGCCCACCTGCTCGATCCTGCCACGGTTGAACACCGCGATACGGTCCGACAGGCGCAGCGCCTCCTCCTGATCATGGGTGACATACAGGATCGTCACCCCGGTTTCGCGGTGGATGCGGCGGATCTCGATCTGGATCTCCTCGCGCAGCTTTTTGTCGAGCGCCGAGAGCGGCTCGTCCATCAGCAGCACCGGCGGGTCATATGCCAGCGCGCGGGCGAGTGCCACGCGCTGCTGCTGGCCGCCGGACAGGTGGCCCGGCATCCGGTCGCCGTAGCCATCGAGCCGAACCAGCGCCAGCATCGTGTCCACTCGCCGGGCGACCTCGCGCTCGGGCCGTCCGCGTACCCTGAGCGGAAAGCCGACGTTTTCCCTCACGTTCAGATGCGGGAACAGCGTGTAACGCTGGAAGACCATACCGATGTTGCGCTTGTGCGAAGGCGTCGCAAGGATCGAGCCGCCGCGCAGGAGGATGTCGCCCGAGGTCGGTTCGTTGAAGCCCGCCAGTGCATAGAGCGTGGTCGACTTACCTGACCCTGAGGGGCCGAGGAAGGTCAGGAATTCGCCCTCCGGGATTTCCAGCGAGACATCGTCGACGGCGACGACGCTCCCATAGGTCTGGCGAAGGCTGCGGATGGAAAGGAAGGCCGGGGTCATCTCGAAATCCGTCTCCTCAGAAGCGCCACAGCAGCCATCACGAGCAATGTGAAGGCCACGAGAATGGTGGAGGCAGCCGCGATCACCGGCGTCAGATCCTGCCTGAGCGCCCCCCAAATGCGTACCGGCAGGGTCTGCAGGTCGGGGCTGGCCATGAAGATCGCCACCACCACCTCGTCCCAGGAAATCAGGAAGGCGAATACGGCGGCCGAGAAAAGTCCGATGCGGATGGCCGGCAGCGTGATCTTCAGCTTCGCCTGCAGGGGCGAGGCGCCGCAGAGGACCGCGGCATCCTCGATCGACTTGTCGAAGCCTTCCAGCGAATTGACGATCGGGATCACCGCGAAGGGAAAGGCCAGCACCGTATGGGCCAGCACGAAGCCGACGAGGGTGCCGTTCAGGCCCACGCGGAGGAACAGCGCATAGATCGCCACCGCAAAGACGATTACCGGCAGCACCATCGGCGTCAGGAACAACGCCTTGAGGAAGTTGCGCCCGCGGAAGCGGCCGCGCACCAGCGCGAAACTGGCCATCAGGCCAAGCAACACCGCCAGCGCCGCCGACAGCAGGCCCACCTTCGCGCTGGTCAGCGCCGCCTCGAGCCAGCGCGGATCGGCCGCAAGTTCCTGATACCATCGGAGTGTCCAGGCCGGCGGCGGAAACGCCAGCCACCGCGACGACCCGAAGGATAGCGCGGCAATGAAGATGATCGGGACCAGAAGGAAAAGGCAGACCCCAATCGTGATCGCCCAGAGCGCGATGCCAAGCCCGCCGAGCCGGTGATAGGTGAGCAGCATCAGCGCATCCCCCCGAAGAACCGGATCTGCACCGAGTAAAGCGCCAGTGTCACCGTCAGCAGCACGAAGGCGGCCGCCGAACCCAGCCCCCAGTTGAGGAGCGACTGCACCAGTTGCGCGATCATCTCGGCCAGCATCATGTGCGAGGCGCCACCCAAGAGCGCGGGGGTGACGAAATAGCCCAGCGACATGACGAAGACCATCAGCCCCCCCGCCGCTGCCCCCGGCGCCGACAGCGGCAAGAGCACCCGCCGGAACGCCTGCCAGCGCCCCGCGCCGCACAGGGACGCGGCCTGCAATATGGCCGGGTCAAGCGTCCGGATGCTGGCGTAGAGCGGCAGGATGATGAAGGGCAGCATGATGTACGTCATCCCGATGGTGACGCCGGTCAGGTTCTTGACCAGAGCCAGCGGCTCGTCGATCAGCCCGAGTTTCATCAGCGTGGTATTGATGACGCCGGTGCGTTGCAGGAGCACCATCCAGGCATAGGTGCGCGCCAGAAGGTTGGTCCACATCGAGACGAGTATGATGGCCAGTACCAGATTGGCGCGGCCCGGCGGCATGATCGCCAGAAGCCAGGCCACCGGATAGCCCAGGGCCAGCGAAACGGCTGTGACCACCGATGCGACCAGAAACGTGTTGTAGAAGACCCGCGCATAGGTCGAGGTCGCGAACAGTTCGGCATAGTTCTGCAAGCCGAACTGCGGCTCGAGAATCGATCGCAGCAGCAGGCTGACCACAGGGATCACGAAGAACAGGGCAAGCAGCGCCAGCGCCGGGACGGCCGGGCCAAGGCCGCGCCAGCGGCGCCGCGGCGATGTAGCTTCTGTGGCCATGCAGGTCACCGTCGCTGGTTTGGATGACGAGGGGTGCCGGCGGGCCCGAACGGCCCGCCGGCGGACGAAGGCGTCACTTCGCCTGCCAGTCGTACCACCGCTTGGCGATTTCATCCCTGTTCTTGGCCCAGTAGGCCATGTCGAGGTTGATCTGCGACTCGACATGGGCATCGGGCAACTCCGCCACCACGGCGGGGTCCATCTCGGCCTTCGAATTCACGTTGATCGGCGCGTAGCCCGTGGCCGCGGCCAGCTTCGCCTGGCCGGTGGCGCTGGTGGCCTCGGCCAGGAACTTCATCGCGGCATCCTTGTTCTTGGCTCCCTTCGGCACCACCAGCACATCGGCGGCGGTCAGGTTCTGGTTCCACGAAATGCCGACATTGCCGCCTTCCTGCTGGATCGCAAAGATCCGGCCGTTCCAGAAGCTGCCGATCGGCGCCTCTCCCGAGGCGAGAAGCTGCTGCGATTCCGCGCCGCCGCCCCACCAGATGATGTCGGCCTTGATCGTGTCGAGCTTGGCGAAGGCGCGGTCGAGGTCCAGCGGATAGAGCGCGTCGGGGGCGACGCCATCTGCCAGAAGGGCAGCTTCCAGAACGCCGGGTGCCGACCATTTGTAGAAGCTCCGCTTGCCGGGGAACTTCGCGGTATCGAACACATCAGCCCAGCTTGCGGGCTCGCCCTGAAGCGCGTCCTTGTTGTAGCCGATCACGAAGGAATAGTAGAAGCTGCCGACCGCGTTGTCGGTGACGAAGCGCGGGTCGATCGCGGCGCGGTCCACGACGCCGAAGTCGATCGGTTCCAGAAGCCCCATCTCCGCCGCGGCAATGGCGAAATCGTATTCGACATCGACCACGTCCCAGTCGACATTACCGCTGTCGACCATCGCCTTGAGCTTGCCATAGTCCGTCGGCCCGTCCTGACGGACATTGATGCCGGTCTTTTCGGTGAAGGGCGCGGCCCAGGCCGCAGCCTGCGCGTCTTGGGTGGTGCCGCCCCAACTGGTGAACACCATGTCCTGCGCCGAGGCCGCGACGGCCATGCCGGTGGCAAGGACCGCTGCGGTCACTACTGTCTTCAGCATTGTCTTTCCTCCCTTTTTTTGTCGGTCGAACACCGGTTACATCAACGTCTCGGGGCTTGCGCTACTGCCCTCCTGCTTGCCGTCGCAACGTCGAATTTTTGTTCGTATACAAATGACACATATTTTCATCGACCTGTCAACGCGCCCGGTCCTGTCGCGGCATGAAACTTCCCCCCCAACCGGGCGCCCCGGCCTCAGCGACGTGCCAGGACCTCGGGCAGGCGCTGCGCGGGGGGCGTGTTGCGGCTGCGTTCGCTGCGCACGACCCCGTCGATGATGGTCATGCCGACGCCCGGCAGGTTGCCCAGCTGCACAGATTCCAGGATGTTCTTGCCCGGCGCGTGCTGGGCCTGGTCCATCAGCACGAAATCGGCGGCAAAACCGGGCTCCAGCAGCCCGGTATTCAACGTACGCTGCCGTGCCGTGTTCCCGGTGGCAAAGCAGAAGGCCACCTCGGCCGGCACGTTGCCAAGGCTCGACAGCATGGCGACCATACGCAGGATGCCAAGCGGCTGCACGCCCGATCCCGCCGGGCCGTCGGTGCCGAGGATCACCTGGTCCAGCTTGCCCAGTTCGCGCGCGGTATTGATCGTCAGCAGCGCCGCGCGCTCGTTGCCGTTGTGAACGATCTCGAGCCCCTTGCTGCAGTTCTCGCACAGGCAGACGATCTGGTCGTCCGGGAGCGCCGAATGGCCGCCGTTGATATGGCCCACCACATCGGCACCGGTCTCCAGCACCATGTCGGCGTCGATCAGCCCCGAGCCGGGGATCGACGGCCCGCCGGTGTGTATCGTGCTCTGGATGCCGTATTTGCGCGCCCAGTCCACCATCTGCCGGGCGGTCTTGCCATCCTTGACCGAACCAAGCCCGACCTCGCCGAGAAGCCGCACCCCCGCCGCGGCAAGCTCGCGGAAATCGTCCTCGACCATCCCATGCTCGATCACTGGGGCGCCGCCATGGACCTTGACCCCCGAGGGGCGGAAGTTTTCGTACCAGCGCTGCGCCGCGATCGCCATGGCCTTCAGCCCGACGATGTCCTTGGGGCGACCGGGCATGTGCACCTCACCGGCCGAGATCATCGTGGTGACGCCGCCATGGAGCGAGCTGTCGATCCAGTTCAATTGCTGCTGGCGCGGCGTATAATCGCCGACGACGGGGTGCACGTGGCTGTCGATCAGCCCGGGAACCAGTGTCGCCCCCTTCGCATCGACCGTCGTGGTCGCCCCTTCGGTATCAATGTCCCTTTCACGCCCGAACTCGGCGACACGGCCGCCGATCGCCACGACGCAGTCGCCGTCGGCGATCGGCGCCTCGATCCGACCGGTCAGCATCAGTCCGATGTTGCGGATGACAAGCTTGTCGGGCAAGGAGGGTGGCGACATTGGGACAATTCCCTGCTTTCGGATCATTTCGTTAGTATGCTAACGGAAAATCCTGCAAACGCAAGAACCAGCTTCGTTGGCGTTTTCAGGAATGCGGGATCCGTTACCAACTCGGGACGGCGCCGGGAATGCAGTTGCGAAAGGCCAGGAGCGATGACGAAACTCGATGATCCGACCGCGACGGGAAACGACGCAGTCGAAACGCCGTATACCCTCGATGCGCAGATCGGCTATCTGCTGCGCCTTGCCAACCAGCGACATGCACTGATCTTTCAGGAACTTTCCGTGCTTGACCTGACGCCCACGCAGTTTTCCGCGATGGTGCGCCTGCTGGACGAGGGGGAATGCTCACAGAACGAACTCGGACGGCGGACGGCGATGGACGTAGCGACGATCAAGGGCGTCGTGGACCGGCTGCGCAGCAAGGGTTTGGTGACTCTGAATCCCGACCCCAACGACAGGCGGCGGACGACGATTTCGGCAGCCGGCTCTGGCGAGGAACTGCGCGCCACGCTGCACCACATGGGCCGCACGATCACGGAAAGGACGCTGGCCCCCCTGACCAGGGCAGAGCGCAAGACGCTCCTGCGGCTCCTGTCCAAGCTGACCTGACCGGCATGCGGCCAGGTCGCTCAAGGTCCGAGCCGGGTCAGATGACCGAGACGGCACCGGAATAGGCCGCGACGATGTGTACGTCGGCATGGGCGGCCAGCGCGGCGATCTCGCGTTCCTGCTCGGCGCTCAGCAGCCCCTCCTCGGGTGCTGCGGCGATGGCCGACAGCGCGGCCTCGCGGGCCTCGTCGAAGGCGGTGCGGCGGCCGGACTTCTCGTAGTCGTCGCGGCCCTGCCGCTTGAACACCCGGGGCGACAGCTGGTCGCGGCAGGTGGCAATGGTGTGTGCGCTGTCCAGGAAGTGCCCGCCGGTGCGGATCTGCATCAGTTCGTCCCAGTTCAGCGCCTGCTTGTCCAGGCTCGGCTTGCGGATGAAGCGGCGCATCATCGCCCCGACCTCGTTGTCCAGCACCGCCTGCACCGGGCTGAAGACCGTGGCACATTCCAGCTGGCCCACCCCGCCCAGGATGTCGGCGCCGGCCAGTGCCACCGTCTGCGTCAGCATCGCGCGTTCGGCCATCGACTGATGATCCACGTCCGGCGTGTCGGAACCCGACCCATAGGTATGCGCCACGACACCCCAGCCCCGTTTCATGAGCTGGATCGACATGTTTGCGGCCTGCAGGCTTTCGACGCAGGACTGCAGCGCCGACCCCGTCCGCATGTCCAGCGTAAACATCAGGGGCGTCGCGATCACCGGGATGCCCGGCGACAGGATGTGCGCCATCACCGTCATGCCGACAATCTCGGCCGCCGACATGATCGCCATCGACGGGACCGAGAGCGGCGCCGTCCCGCCCGAGGAGGGCAGCGAACAGGCATGCAGCGGGATGCCGTATTCCCCCGCCTTGATGATGACATGGGTGTCCATGTACTTGAATTCGAGCGGGGTGAACGAACAGGTGATGCAGCTCGTGATCGGGTTGGCGCGCAGTTCCGCCTCGCCCCCGGCCGCAATGGCGGCAATCCGCATCAGGTAATCGACGTTCTCCCACTGGTAGGGCTGCATCCAGACATGCTTCGGCGTGCGCCCGATGAGCCGTCCGTAGCTGTGAATGTCGGATGTCACCTCGGGCACGCCATGGACGAAGGGATGGGCGATGAAGCCCACCTCGTCCAGCGTATTGGCCACCGCCGCGATCTCGCTCACCGCCGTCAGGTCCATCTTGCGATAGCTCGCATCGCGCGGGTTCACATAGCCATGCCCTCCCGTGCCGGTGCGCATGACAAAGCCGCGGTCGGCGCGCGGCAGGTCCATGTTGAAGCGCGCCTCCTTGCCCCCCAGGCGCACCGCCTTGGGCGTGGCGGCCATCGCCTCGCGGATCAGTTCGCGCGGCATGCGGATGCGGTTCGCGTCACTGCCGGGCTTCGCGCCCGCCGCAAGGAAGCGCTTGTAGGCCTCGGGGTGCAGGATCGCCACGCCGTAGTCGGCCAGCACGTCCTCGACCCGGGCCTTCAGCCATTCGACCTCGTCATCGGTAAGAAATCCGAAGGTGGCGCGGGAAAAGCCCGCCGGTTCCTGCCGGAAGGCGCTTGCCGGATGACTGGCCCGGACCGTGCGGGCGCGTTTGGGGGTATTCACGCTGGCTTCCATGTCTGCGTCCTTCTGGAAAGGATTGCCCATGGCACACACCGATTAGGCTGACTGCCTGCCGACTTCAGCTGCAAAGAACGCTAGCATACTAATGAATTTCGTCAACCACATCTTTTGCCGGACCGTGCCAAGAACGGAGCCGGGAGGTGGCGCTTGGCCGGACGGTGAAATTGAGTGACGAAACATATATACACGCTTTTTCAGAGGCTTGACGGAACGCGCAGCTGCGTGGAGCACGCGGGCGCGCTCCATTGACATCAATCAGGCGCGAATCGTTCTTCGCCGTGCTGGCTGCCCATTTCAGGGCCGGCGGGCAGCGCCTATCGTGCCGGGCGTCTTGATGTGCATGCCACAACCAAAGGATGCCTTGACCCGTCGGGAACCACGACCGGCGCTCTCGATCCTGATACTGTTGGTTTCGGCTTAGAGACCACAACGACGTCCCCCCACGGAGCTCGATCGGGAATATCCCCCGAAGGAGGTCATGAATGGGCTGGCGGCACATGACACCCGCTCGCCGAAAGGGGATCGGACACGGCCGTCAGGCCGGTCCAGACTCGGGGAACGTTTCACGGCCTTCTCTCTGCCCTGTCCCGGAAGCGGTCTCGGAGTCGCGCGTTTGCGCAAGCCGTGCAATCTCCCGGTCATGAAAGGCGCGTTCGTCCTCGCCCGGAAAGGGACCGCGGCCGAGGTCGCGGGCGAGGTCGAAGAACCCCTTGCCCGGCAGGCCCTCGGCCGCGCGGCTGACAGCCCGGGCCGCAATGAACGGCCGGCCCTTGTGGGCGTCCTGGCGCATCGTGTCCTCCAGCGCGCGTGTTACCCTGCGCACCGAACCGGGCATCCAGAGCCCGAGCGCACGAGCGATCGCGCCATAGCTGGCGGTGCCGGCCGAGGATGGCAACGATTCCAGATGCCTGCGGACCCGATCGGAAAGCGTGAGTGCCTCGCCGCGTGCCGCCCCGGCGAGAGGCGAGTTCAGGACGGAGAGCACGCCCGGGTCGCGGCCGTAGAAGGGCGTCGAGCCGGCATCGTGATCGGTGACGTCGACAATCGCGCGCAGTTCGGGCAAGGCCGACCGTAGCGTCCGCTCGACACCGCCGCGTAGCGTCAGTTGCGATGCGGCGCAGCCCTGGCAGCCGCCCGACATCCGCAGGTAGACGGTGCCCTCGGTGACCCGTTCCGCGCTGATCCGCCCGCCATGGCTGGCAATGGACGGATTGATGCAGGCCTCGAGCAGGGCGCGCACCGCGGCAAGCATCCGCGCGTCGACAGCGGGATCGGCCGTGTCGGGCGTGGCCACATCGCCGAGCGGCGCTTGACGGCTGGCCAGGGCGGCGCGGATCGCCGCCGCGATGGGCGCCTTCATGTCGTCCCATCGGGCTTCGGCGGTCTTGCGGACATGGATCGCGACACCGGCCACCTCGAGGTGGCGCACGCCGGGCACGGCGAACAGGGCCTCGGCAAGCGGCGCGCCTGCCTCCCGCCCATCGAAACGCGCAACCCCCGCACCGGGTTGGACCGGCGCCTCCAGCAGGAAGGTCAGCGTGTCCGGGTCGCGCGGCGAGACCTGGACCCTAATCCGCAATGTGCTGGCCGCGTCAGACATCCACTGGCTGGGCCCCCTGCATCTTGCGCAGCGCGCGGAAGGTGAAGATCCCGGTGTCGTGGCCATCACTGAATGCGATGCCAAGCGCGTAGTTGCCGACGCTCCGGATTCGGGTTGGCGCCACGCTCAGCGGAACTGACCCGGGGTCCAGCAATGCCCGCCCCGTCACCTCGTCGCGGCAGGCCGCACAGGGACAGGAAAGACGCAGATCGCGGGAGGGGATCACGCAGCTTTCGCCGTTCGGCCAGCGCATCGAAAGCCCCGCCGCATCGTGGTCGAGCGCGCAGGGGATGTCGGAGGAGCTGCCGGTGGCGGCAACCGGCGCGGGCTTGCCGGCGCCCGTGGCCACCCTCCAGTCGAAAGGTAGGACGATGCCGTCACTTCCGGCTTCGCCCTGCACCAGCGCGGCGGCGATCCTCCTATAGGCTTCGGCCGCCGGGCAATCGGGTCGCGCCAGCACCAGCGGAACGCCGTCATCGCCGGAATCGACGATGGCCGGATCAAGCGGCACTTTGCCGAGGTAGGGCACGTCCAGATCGGCCGCAATGGCCTCGCCGCCGCCCTGATGGAAGATATGGGTGACCGCGCCGCAAGACGGACAGGTGAACCCACTCATGTTCTCGATCACGCCGAGGATCGGCACCTGGACCTGCTCCATCATCCGCAGGCCACGTCGCGCGATGCGCAGGCTGACATCCTGCGGCGTACTGACAACCACGGCGCCGGTCAGGGGGAACGATTGCGCCAAGGTCAACTGGATGTCGCCGGTGCCGGGCGGAAGGTCGAGGAGCAACACGTCGATCTCGCCCCAGGCAACCTGGCTGACGAACATGCGCAGATACTTGGTCACCATCGGGCCGCGCAGGATCGCGGGCCGGTCGTCGTCGGTCATCATCGCCATCGAGATCACCTTGACCCCATGCGCCTCGTACGGAAGCACCCGCTGGTCAGGCCCCATCGCGGGCGGCGCATTGCCGGGAATGCCGAGCATCCCGGGGATCGACGGGCCGTAGATGTCGGCATCGACGATCCCGACGCGCAGCCCGGCGCGCGCCATGGCCACCGCGAGGTTGACGGCGACGGTAGATTTGCCGACGCCGCCCTTGCCGCTGCTGACGGCAATCATCCGGCGCGGATCGGCTGGCGTGTTGGCGGACGGGGACCGTGCCATCATGGAAGGGGCCTTTCGCTGTGTCGGGGGGCAACCGCCCCGAAATCCTGTGGCCGGATGAGCAGTTCCGCGAGCGAATGCCGATCCATGACGGCCATGAACGCGCCCAGGGCCTCGGAGACGATGACCGGCAGGCGGCAGACCGGGGCGATGTTGCAGGCGCTGGCCGGCGAGAAGCACTCGACCATCTCGAAATCCGGCTCGGTCATGCGCAGGACGTCGCCAAGGCGTATCTCGGCGGGCGATCTGCCGAGGGTGAACCCACCGGCCCGGCCGCGCTGCGAGCGCAGGATCCCCGCGCCCGCCAGCACGCCCACGATCTTCATCAGATGCCCGCGCGACATCCCGAAGGTTTCCTGCGTCTCATCGATCGTCACCAGCCGTTCGGGATGTGCCGCGGCAAAGAGCAGCACCCGCAAGGCATAGTCCGACATCATCGTCAGCCGCATGGCAGTCCTCCGGTGCGGTTCGGCACGCGGCCGTCGGCAGGGCCGGGTTCCGCCCCGACGCCGGGGAGGCGCTGTCCCGTCACCGGCTCGCCGCGCCCTCTGCCCGCGTCCTTGCCCGTGACGCAAAGCGCATTGATGACGAGATCGGCCGCGACATGGAAGACGGCCGCGGGCTCCTGCCGCTCTTGCCCTGTGTCGTCGGCCACAGTCCGCTCCATTCGAGGGAACAGCACCGTGCGCAGGGCACCGCGGTGTCCGAAGCCCGCGGGCATGGACGCAAGCCGCTCCACAGGCACGTCCACGCCCGCTTCGGGCTGGGTATGCCAACCGGGTTCGGCACCCCCATCTCCTCCAAGAGCGTCCTCGCACGAAGACGCCGGCTGGTCGGCCGGATCGCGGCTGCAGGGCCAGGTAATGCCATCGGCATCCTGTCGGATGGCCGCACGGACGCTGTCCATCGCAGCGCCGCCGTCTCCGATGACCACCACCCACTTGCCCACGGCGTCGATCGCAGGCGTTGCCGGTGCACCGATCTCCCTCGCCCGGGCAGACTGGAGATAGGCCGCGGCCGGGACAACGCCGGCCCGGTCCCCGGTCATCCGCATGGCGGCCGGCCGCGGCGCGAGCGAGACATGTCCGTGCTGGGGATCGGGCATCGGCGGCTCCTTTTCCGCACTCTATTTTAGCCAATAAACAAACATTGACAATATTTCTTTTATGGTAAAGCATGGCGCGGCAACGACCGAGAGAACAGATCATGACTATTGCCAATCCTGCCGACGCCGCCACCCCTGTCACGGTCGACCTGCGCCCGATGATCCCCCGCGACCGCCATGCCACCGTCTTCGCCGCGATCGAGGCGCTCGGGCCGGGTGCGAGCTTCATACTCATCAACGACCACGCGCCGATTCCGCTTCTCAATCACATCGAACGGACCTGGCCCGACCGGTTCGCCGTCGATTTCCTGCGCGACGGACCCGAGGTCTGGCAGGTGGCGATCACGCGGACGCGTGGCTGATCCTTGCGCGGAAACCGCGAAATGAGTGGCAGGATGCTTCCCGGGCGGATCGAGAACGGGTTCCAGATCGACGCGGTTCACCTTGGGCGACTGCCTGGCGTGCCGATGGATGGGATCGTGACTGAAGCGGGTCTGCAAGAGATCAGGAGAGACTGATGGCAACCACGGCCGAGCAGATGCGTGCCTGGACCGGGCCGGCAATCTTCAGCTTCGGATTTCGTCCGTTCTTTCTGGGCGCGGCAGTCTGGGCGGCGGTTGCGATGTTGCTGTGGATCCCGATGCTGAGCGGGCACCTGTCCCTGCCGACGGCATTCGATCCGGTCTCGTGGCACGCCCATGAATTCCTGTTCGGCTATCTTGCGGCCGTCGTCGCCGGCTTCCTGCTGACGGCCGTGCCGAACTGGACCGGACGCCTGCCCATCGTCGGCTGGCCGCTTGCCGGGCTCTGGTCGCTGTGGCTGGCCGGCCGTCTGGTCATCGCCGTATCTGCTGATCTGCGGCCCGGCGTCGTGGCCTTGGTTGATCTGAGCTTTCTGGCCGTATTTGCCCTCGCCATAGGCCGCGAGATCGTGCAGGGGCGGAACTGGCGCAACCTGATCGTCCTGGCGATGCTAACCGTTCTTCTGGCCGGCAATGCGCTATTTCACTACGAGGCCGCGCGCGGCGACTACGCCGCCAGCGGACATGGCCTGAGGCTGGGCCTTGGTGCCGCGATCATGATGATCGCCGTGATCGGTGGGCGAATCGTGCCGTCCTTTACCCGCAACTGGCTCGTCCGCAGAGGCGAGGGACCGCTTCCGGTGCCGCCCATGCAGAGCTTCGACAAGGTGGCTCTGGTCGCACTTGCGGCCGCGCTCCTGCTTTGGATGCTCGCGCCCGACGCGCAGATGACGGGGGCGATGCTACTGGTTTCCGCGGCAATGCACCTGGTACGCATCGCGCGATGGACTGGTCATCGCACGGTGGCCGAGCCGCTGGTTCTGGTGCTGCATGTGGGGTATGGGTTCCTGCCGCTAGGTGCCTTGGCGATCGGCGCCGAGATCCTTTGGCCCGGTATGCTTGGCATGGCCGCGGCTCAGCACCTTTGGATGGCCGGGGCCGTCGGGCTGATGACCGTCGCGGTGATGACGCGGGCAACCCTTGGTCACACCGGTCAGGCGTTATCGGCCGGGCCCGGAACCGGCATCATTTATGCCGCCGTGATCGCAGCCACGTTTGCCCGTGTTGCTGCAGGTGTCTGGCCTGGCGCTGCCGCATGGCTGCACCCTATTGCCGGCCTTGCGTGGATCGCTGCCTTTTCCGGTTTTGCGCTGGCCTATGGAAAGCTTCTGTTGAGACTCCCTCCCGCAAAACACCTATGATGAGCCGACTGGTTGTGGGCGCACATTGGCGCTGCGCCTGAAACGAGCTTCGCAAGAAATGCACTTGGCTCCAACCGCCGGCATCTCGAAATCTCTTGAGGTGAAAAGCTCTCCTAGTCGAACCTTGAGCCGTCAGTACGGAGAGAGATGTGGGTGGCATCGCAATGAGTGTCGGGGCCGCAAATGGCGTGTCCACGCTTCGCCAACAGAATTCAGCCATAGGTATTTCAATGGCTTGGGACGCGGGGAGGGTTCGACATCAGACCCATCCCGTTAGGCGCTCTTCGGAATCCCGCCCACCGCGAACTCCTTGATGATCCGCATGGGCGGCATGCTGGACTGCATGAGTGGGGGCATGGAGGCCCTCATGGAGGATGTCCTTGTGCTGTATGAGGCCGAGATAAATCGGGTTGCGGAGACGGTGGAATGCAGACCCCTCTTCAAAGCCAACCGCGCAGCCGTTCTCGCCGAGTGGCGCGGTCTGTGTGCGACATGAAGGACAGCGTCACTGCCCTAGCTGTGACTGGTTCGAACTAGTCTGCCAGCACCGGCCGGCAGGTGAGAGGTCCTCCAACTTCCTGCGATCGCAACCGCTGCAACTGAGGTTCCACTTGGCGCTAGTCTCTTCTGGACGCGCCGAAAGGGCGCAATCCTTCATCCGGAACGCACCGACCTTCCGACGCTCGAGCAAACCCGCCGCGACTTCGGAACGGTCGCCTTCGGGACCCAGTACCGGCAGCGACCTGCACCTCCCGAAGGCAACCTGATCCGTCCGGCATGGTTCGCCACGGTCGAGAGACACCTCTGGAGGTCAGACGACCAGGCAGTGGTCCAGACCTGGGACCCGGCCGCCGTCCCCGGGAGCTCGATCGCAGCCTAACACCGCTCCGGATGAACAACCTTGCAAGACTTTTTCAGCTAGAGCGGCGCAACCTGACGCAGCGGCGTTCCGCTCCGCTGCGTCCTTCCCGCACCGGGTGCCGTGCCGACGGGTGCGTTCGACGGCGGCAGAAGCGTTCGCCCGCGCACCATGTCGGCGGCCCGCTCGGCCAGCATGATCGTCGGCGCGTTCAGGTTGGCGTTGGGCTCGGACGGGAAGACCGAACTGTCGATGACCCGCAGCCCGGTGATGCCGTGCACCTTCAGCTCGCTGTCGACGGTGGCCATCCTGTCTTCGCCCATGCGGCAGGTTCCGCAGGGATGATAGGTGCTTTCCATCGTCTCACGCACCCAGGCGTCGATCTCGTCGTCCTTCCGCACGTCCTTGCCCGGCGCAATTTCCTCGCCGCGGAAGCGGTCGAATGCGGGCTGGGCGACGATCTCGCGCGTCAGACGCAGGCAGCGGCGGAAGCCTTCGCGGTCCTCCTCGCGGTCGAGATAATTGAAAAGGATGTCCGGCTGCTCGTAGGGATCGGCCGACCGCAGGTGCACATGGCCACGGCTCTTCGGCTTGTTGGGCCCGGTCAGCACCATGAAGCCGTGACCCTTCAGCGGCTTCTTGCCGTCATACCGCATGGCGGCGGGAAGGAAGTGGAATTGGATGTCGGGCCATTCCAGCGCGGCATCGGAGCGGATGAACCCCCCGCTTTCGAAATGGTTGGTGACCGACAGGCCGCGTTTGAACAGGATCCATTCTGCGCCGATCAGGAACCGGCTCCAGAGTCCCATCTTGCCGTTCAGCGTGATCGGCTCCTTGCAGGCGTACTGAATGTAGACCTCGGAATGATCCTGAAGGTTTTCTCCCACGCCAGGCAGATCGTGCAGCACCTCGACCCCGGCCTTGCGCAGCACCTCTGCGGGGCCGATGCCCGAACGCTGCAGCAGGTGCGGCGCACCGATCGGGCCGGACGCGATCAGCACCTCGCGCGCGGCGCGGGCGACGTGGCGTTGCCCGTCGCGGTCGTACTCGACGCCAACGGCGCGCGTGCCCTCAAGGATCACCCGCCGCGTCATTGCGTGGGTCAGCACGGTCAGGTTCGGCCGCGCCATCGCGGGTTTCAGGTAGGCGTTGGCGGTGGACCAGCGGCGGCCGTCCTTCACGGTCATGTGCATCGGGCCGAAGCCTTCCTGCAGATAGCCGTTGGGATCGTCGGTGGTGACATAGCCCGCCTCGCGCCCGGCCGCGACGAAGGCACGGTAGAGGGGGTTCTTCATCTCGTTGCCCGCATTCGTGGCCAGCGGACCGCTGCCGCCGCGCCACTCGTCCCCGCCGCCCCGCCAGCTTTCCGCCCGCTGGAAATAGGGCAGACAGTTCGCGTAGCTCCAGCCCTTGGCTCCAAGCTCTTCCCATTCGTCGAAGTCGCGGGCGTGGCCTCTCATGTAGACAAGCCCGTTGATCGATGACGACCCGCCCAGCACCTTGCCGCGCGGGCAATGCACCCGCCGCCCGTCGAGCCCCGGTTCCGGCACCGTGTAGTAACGCCAGTTGTACTTTGACCCGTTCATCGGGATCGACAGCGCGGTCGGCATCTGGATGAAGATGGATGTGTCCGAGCCACCGTATTCCAGGACGAGGACGCGCGTCGCCGGGTCTTCGCTCAGCCGGTTCGCCAGAACGCATCCGGCCGAACCCGCGCCAATGATGATATAGTCGAAGGACTGGCTCATGAGGCACCTTCCGTCGTTGAGATTGCTTCTGTGTTGGGCGGTTGTTTGGTGGGCGGGCGCGGACGCCCGCCGCCTGATGTCGCGTCAGTTGCCGGGATAGTTGCCCCAGAGCGGCCCCTTGGCGAAGACCCGGGTCAGCACGTAGTGGACGAGCCCGGCGATCACACAGGACGGCAGAGACGCCGTGAGGTAGCGGAAGGCCGTCACGTTATCGAGCGTCTGGGGATTGAAGAGCCAGACGTAGATGACGAAGCCCACCGCCAGCGCGAAGAGGCCGATCGGGTTGAAGCCGCCGAGGAACTGGAAGGAGCCGCCCTCCTGTCGCCCGTGCAGCGCGCGCAGGTCAAGCCGCTGACGGCGCAGGAAGAAGTAGTCGGCGATCCCGATCCCGGCGAGCGCGGAGTTGAGCGCCGAGGTCCACACGAGGAAGATGAAGAACCCGTCGTACATCTGCGGATAGGCCAGGACGAGGACGAGCGGGATGATGCAGAAGGCAAACAGCAGCGTCCCCCAGCCGATCTTCCGGATGCCCGCGGTCCCGACCTGCCGCAACCCGACGATCGATGTGTAGAGGATGTTGGCCATCGAGGTCACGTTGGCGAAGGCGATGAAGCCGAGGGCGACGATCCCGACGCCGACGCCGGCGATCTGGGTCATCCAGACGGTCGGGTCGCTGTCACCCATCGACACCGCGGCAAGAAGACCGACGATCTCGCCCAGAACCGCCGCACCGAAGATGCCGAAGATGTTCGGCCAGAAGGCGGTGCGCTCGTTCCTGGTCAGGCGCGCGAGGTTGCCGATATAGGGCCACCAGGAAAAACCTGCCGCCATGTTGATCTCGATGGCAATGATGAAGTTCAGCCTTTTGTCCTCGAACGGCGGGTCGAGCGCCTCCATCCCCATCAGCTCGGCAAAGCTGTGCTGACGGAAAATCAGCCAGAGCATGCCGATCATCAGCAGCACCAGGAGCGGCGACACGATCATGTTGAAGACCTTGATCGAGGTCGGCCCGCGCGCGACGATGTACCAGGTCAGAAGGATCGCACCGACGGCCGCGATGGCGACCTTGATGCCCGTGGGATCGGCGGTGCCCCCCGTCGCCAATGCGGTCAGCCCGTCGATGGAACGCCCGAACATCATGGCCAGCACCGCCAGCCATCCCATGGTCAGGACGATCACGGCAAGCAGGTAGACGAGGCGGCTGCCGTTGTGGCCGAACTGGCTGCGGATGCCGATGAACTGTTCGACACCGTAGCGTCCCGCCATCACGGTTGTCGCGAGCGCGGTCAGGACCACGCCGAAGATGTTGCCGATCACGATCGCAGCAATGCCTTCCTTGGGGCCGACGAAAAGCCCGACCGCCCCGCCGATGAGGAAGGCCCAGGTGGCGATCGCCAATGCGGAGTTGGCGAAGGTGAATTCCTTGAAGCCCCAGAGCCGCTCGGACGGCAGGAGAGGGGCGTCACCGCGCTCGGCGGCGGCAGCGTAGCCGTTCGAAGACGCATGCTGCGCCGAGGGTGACATGTGAGTCCCGGAAAGCGTTTCCGTTGTCATCTCAGGCCACCCACGTCCAGAAACCAATGGTCAGGAACAGCATCAGCGCCGCGATCCCGAGATAGTCGATCACGGTCATGCGGCCTTCTGCCTCCTCCCCGATTGCCTCGTAGACTTCCGCGCGCCTGTCGATCTCGGCGAGCCAGTCAGCACTCAGTCTTTCCATCTTCTCCTCCCATTCCGGCGGGCCACATCGGCCCGCGGCTCCTCTCTTCCCGCGCTTGGCGGCGTCACCGGACCCGGACGGGGTCCGCATAGTAGGGCATCCTGTCGACCCGCGGTCGCCATTCGCCGTTCGTGGCGACGCGCAGAACGTGGGCCGCGATCTCCTCCATCGGCGCAAACCATACGTCGCCCTGCGTCAAAGCCTGCTCGATGAACCGGTGCACGACCTCCCACCGGGCCAGGCGGCCGGTGGCGAAGGGATGCACGACCGGCACCCAGAGCCCGCCATGACGCCGCGCCGCCGCGAATTCCTGCGCAAAGGGCAGGAAGCCCTGCTCCGGCGCGCGGATCGGCATCATGTAGTCGAGATCCATCGACTGGACGTATTGCGGCCAGTCATCCATGCCCCAGTGCGACGGCAGTTCCACCAGCCGCCCGGCTGCGCTCTCGAGCAGATAGGGCTGGTCGTCGCCCATCAGCGAGGCGTCGTAGACAAAGCCGCGTTCCGCCAGAAGATCGGCGGAGCGGTGCGAGAAGTTGTAGAGCGGTGCGCGCCAGCCGCGCGGTCGCTGGCCGGTGGCCCCCACGATCACCTCGATGCCCCGGTCGAGCCAATGCGCCTCGTCCTCCGCGGAAAGCTCGCGCGGATGCTCGTGCAGGAATCCGTGATGGGCGATCTCGTGCCCGCCGCTAAGGATCGTCTCGACCGCCTGGGGATAGGCTTCGATGCACCAGGCGGGGATGAAGAAGGTTTGGCGCAGCCCAAGCTGGCGGTAGCTTTCCACGATGCGCGGGATGGCGACCTCCGGCCCGTAGCGCAGCATCGAGATCGCCGCGACCCGGCTGTGGCCGTCCTGCGGATGGGCGATATGAACCAGGCTGTCGGCATCCATGTCGAAGGTGATGCAGGCCGCACATTTCGCGCCGTCGGGCCAGGGGATGGGGTTCTGGATCACGGCATCACACTCCCGCCATTGGGTCCGATGCCCTGGCCGGTGAAGTACCGCCCGCCTTCGCCGGCTAGGAACCTGGCGACTGCGGCGATTTCGTCGGGCTGGCCGAAGCGTGCCAGCGGGATCGCGAGCTCCCTTTGCCGCCACTCCGCGCTCATGTTCGCGGCACCGAGCATCTCCGTGTCGATCGGGCCGGGGCAGATGGCGTTGACGAGGATGCCGGGGGCGAACTCCTTTGCCCAGCTGCGCACGAGGCCCAGCACGCCGTGCTTCGAGGCAACGTAGGGCGAGAATGTCTCGCGCCCGTAGTAGGCCATGTCGGAGGCGATCAGGATGGCGCGCGGCGGGTTGGCGGCATCCGGGACCATCAGGCCGATCGCCGCCTGGCCGATCAGGAAGCTGCCGCGTAGATTGATGGCGATCACCCGGTCGAAATCCGCGATCGGCGTCTCCAGAAGCGGCGCCTCGTGGATGATTCCGGCACAGTGGACGAGCACATCGAGCCCGCCCCACGTCTCCTTGACCGCATCGCGCAACGAAAGAACGGCATCGGCGTCGGAGACGTCGCATGCATAGGCCCGGACGTCAGCCGCCCCCGCCGCGCCGACGGCTTCAGCCGTTGCGTGAGGCCGGTTCAGATCGACGACGAGGACGCGCGCACCCTCCCTGGCGAAGGCCAGGGCCGTCGCCGCGCCGATCCCCCGGGCCGCACCGGTGACGAGGACTCGCGCCGTCATGCCATCACCTCGCCGCGGTCCACCATGATCGCCTGCCCGGTAATGTCGCGGGCGCCATCTGAGGCCAGGTAGAGATAGGCCGCCGCCATGTCGTCGGGCTCCATCAGCCCCGGAAGCACCTGCGCGCCGGTGATCTCGGAAAGAAGCTCTTCCTCGCTACGGCCGGTCCGCTTCGACATGTTGGCCAGCGACAGCATCGCAGCCTCGGTCCTGACCCAGCCGGGGCAGACCGCGTTCACGCGGATGCCACGCGGCCCGAGTTCCTTGGCCATGACCCTGGTGAAGCCGAGATTGGCGTGCTTCGAACCGACGTAAGCCGCAAACTCCGGCACCGCCGTGCGGCTCCAGATCGAGCCGGTGACGATGACGCTGCCGCCCACCATCATCTTCGGAACCGCATGACGGGTGACATAGAAGGTGCCGTTGACGTTGATGTCAGTGATGCGCCGGAAGGTTTCCTCGACCGCCTCGTCCGGATCGAGCAGGGGCGTGATCCTCTCCAGCCCGGCGTTGTTCACGAGAACGTCGATCCGGTCCAGATCGGCGAGCGCGGCCCTGACCGATGCGCTGTCGGTGATGTCGGCCTCGCAGGCCCTGCAGGGGCGTCCGCATTCCTTGGCGATGGCTGCCGCCGCTGCGTGGATGCCCGGACCGGATGAAAGCACCGTCACATCCGCGCCAGCCAGGGCGAAGGCCCTGGCGACGGCAAAGCCGATGCCGCGGCTCGCGCCAGTCACCAGGACATTTTCACCGGCAAAGTCGTAGTGGATGCGCCCCATCGCTCAGGCCCCGCGCGCATGCATGATGCGGCCGATCAGGTTCATCAACACCTGCGCCGCGAGGATCGCCGTGCCGCCGGTGTGATCATAGTCCGGCGCGACCTCTACGAGATCGACGCCCACGATCCGACCGCGCTTGGCGAGGCCCGCCAGAAGCTCCAGCACCTCGTAATAGATGAAGCCGCCATGCGACGGCGTGCCCGTGCCCGGCGCGATCGACGGGTCGAATCCGTCGATATCGATGGTCACGTAATAGCGCGCGGCCTCGGGAATGCGGGCGAGCACCGCCTCAACCCCGAGCTTGCGGATCTGGCGCACCGACAGGATGTCTGAGCCCATGGCCCGCGCATCCTCGTACCCGTCGCGCGCAGTCGAGGATACGTTGCGGATGCCAAGCTGCGACAGGCCGCTGACATAGCCCTTCTCGGCGGCGCGGCGCATCGGATTGCCGTGGCCGTGGCGCACCCCGTGGCGAACGTCGACGAAATCGAGATGCGCGTCGAACTGGACGACGTGGATCGGACCATTCTTCGCACAATCCTCATCGAAGGCGTTGATGCAGGGAATGTTGACCGAGTGATCGCCGCCAAGAACGACCGGCAGGGCTCCGGCCGCGAGAATTTTGCGTACACCGAATTCGATGTTCGCGTGGCTCGTGTCGGTATCGGTATGAACGATGTCGGCGTCACCGAGATCGACGATCCTGACCTTGTCGGCCGGCAGGTAGGTGACGTCGTCCTCGTGATCGTAGGCGCCGCCGTGACCGAAGGCGAACAGCGTGGATGCCTCGCGGATCGACCGCGGCCCAAAGCGTGATCCGGCTCGCCATTGGGTGCCGAAATCGAACGGCGCGCCGAGGATGGCGACGTCCGCTTCGATCCGGTCCCAGTTCGAAACGTAGGGGTACTTCCCGAACGTGCAGATGCCGACAAACGGCAGATTGAGACGCCCCCGGTCATACGCGTTGTCGGACATGCGTTTCCCCCCCTTTTTCAATGACCCGGGCAGGAGAACACGGGAATTTAATTCAAAGAATATCTATGTTTCAAAGTTAACTTGTGAGACTCTCTATGAATGGAACACACTACCCACCTGCGCCACGGCAAGCTGGCCGACGTCGACCTCCGTCTCCTGCGGGTCTTCGCGGAGATCGTCCATGCCAACGGGTTTTCCGCCGCGCAAGCCAGCCTAGGCATGACCCAGGCCACGATCTCGGCCCATATGCGCCACCTTGAAGAACGGCTTGGTGTACGCCTTTGCGAGCGCGGGCGCGGCGGCTTCTATCTGACGGACGAGGGTCGGCAGGTCCATTCGGCCATGCTCGATCTCTTCGGCTCCATCAACAGGTTCCAAAGCGCTGTAAGTGAGGCTCAGGGCGAACTTTCGGGCGATCTGAGTTTCGGAACCGTCGATGCGATGGTGACGAATCGTGCCTTGAACCTGCACCTGGCGATCGCCGAGTTCCGCCGCATGGCCCCACGAGTGCGCCTTTCCGTCGACATTGCGGCGCCGCAGGCCCTTTCGCAGGGCATACTCAATGGCCGCTACCAGGTGGTGCTGATGCCGGAGCAGCGCCCGCTGGGGCAGATTTCCGCCATCGACGTCTACGAGGAACGTCAGAACCTCTACTGCGGGCGCGAAAACCCGCTGTTTTCGGTTCCGGACGATGTGATCACCGACGCTGTTCTCGCCGAGCAGGAATTCGCCGGGCGGACCTATATGGCGCAGACGCCGATCTGCGGCGTCGACTTCGACTGGCGTGCCGTCACCGCCCACATGGAGGGTACGCTCATCCTCCTCCTCTCGGGCGCGTTCATCGGTTTCCTCCCGCAGCACTTCGCGGAACAGGAGGTGCGGAACGGCCATCTGCGAATGCTCGCACCAGACCGGATGACTTTCGACGACACCTTCCAGATCGTCTATCCGCGCGAACGCCCGACACGGGCTGCTGAAATGCTGGCTCAGGCAGTTCTGAGATGTCATCGTCGGTAGCTGTTCAGTCCCGGCATCTCGTGGATCGGTCAGAGGATGAATCGATCCGGCTCTGAGGCTCAGACATTGCGCTGCCTCTGTCACGAACCATTTCAACCAGGAACGCAGCCTCTCGAGCCGACCCCTCTTCAAAGCCACCGCGCCGCCGCTCTCGCCGATTGGTGCGGACGCCGCGCGGCACAAGGTGCAGTCGTACTGTCCTTGTCGAGACCGGTTCGAACCCGTCTGACAGCACCGCCCCCAGCCCCGTCGCATTCCCTGCCGCCGATTCTGCGCCAGGCTCTCCCGCGTTTCCGGGCGGCTACCCCCCTCCCGCCGCGGCGGAGAGACGCACGGCATCGGCCGCTTCAGTGCCAGAATTGCAGGCCGTCTCTCCGGCACGAAAGCCCGGTGCGCTTTCGCTGTTCCGGCCGAATTTACAGCGAGCTTTTCGGATTCAAGGCCGCTATCGCCGATTGCCCCAGAGATTCACGCAGCCATAGCAATGGCTTGGCTGGACGATTCCCTGCGCGATCGAACAGGGAATCGTCCGAGGCCGATCGGGAAAAGACTTGCCGCGAGCTCCCCCGTCAGGTCTGGAGCTTGGTTCACGCAAGCCGGGAGGCCGCAAGCAGATAAATGGGTCCTGACTCAAGGGCAAGCATGCGCGCGACGCGCCTCGGCGGGTCAGAGGTTCAGGTGCGCCCCTCGATCGCGGCGCCGACGATCTGTTGGGGCGTCAGGAAGTGGAGTTCGACCTCCGGGGTGACCGGCCTGAGGGTGCCGCCGACGACCACCCCGACAAGTGCGCCGCGGTACTTGACGAGTGGCAGCGCGGGATGGCCGAGGGCGACGGGGCGGGCGATCAGGTATTCGATGCGGTCGACGTAGGTGCAGACCACGGCGTCGCGGTTCACGAGATCGGCGGCGCGACGCGGCGACGCGCTGGCGGCCATTTCGGTAAGCGCCTGGTCGATCTGGGCCTCGGTGTTGCAGAACAGGCCCTGAAGGCGATGGACTTCGTCAGCGAGTGCGGGACCTCCGCCGGCGAGCAACGCGGCGACGGCGGCAACCGCGAGATGTCTGCGGATCATTTTCGCACCTCATGCAGTCACGGCGCGGGGAGGATAGCGGCGCGCGCGGCTGCAAGTGGCGAAGGTTTTCCGATCGTTCGACGAAAATTCGGCGGTGGCGCCCCGGTCCGTGCTAAAATTCTTGATAGGGATCGGTTCAGTCGTGTCAACTCGGGATGGACTCGTCGCTGCCGGGCAATACCGTCATCAACGGCTTCGAGGTGGATCTCGAGAGCGATACGCTTCGCCGGCCCGACGGCGGCCCGGCCCCGCTGCGTCCGCGCTCGTTCGCCACGCTGCGCTATCTGGTCGCCAATGCCAACCGGCTGGTCAGCAAGGCGGAGCTGCACGAGGCCGTCTGGTCCGGGGTCGCGGTGACCGACGACAGCCTGGTTCAGTGCATCCACGCCATCCGTCAGGCGCTCGGCGATCATGACCGGCGCCTGCTGCAGACTGTTTCACGGCGCGGCTACCGGCTGAACCTGCCGGACGACCGAGCGACGGCGCCGGGCGGCTCCTCGATCGCGGTGCTTCCGTTCGCGATAGGCGGTGAGGTCGAGAGCCACTTCGTCGACGGGCTGGTCGAGGAGGTGATCACCGGGCTCTCGCGGCTGCCGGGGCTGTTCGTCATCGCCCGCAACTCGTCCTTCGCCTATCGCGGCCAGGCGATCGACGTGCGGCGGATCGCGGCGGAACTCGGGGTGCGGTACCTGCTCGACGGCAGCGTGCGGCGCGCAGGCCCGCGGCTGCGCATCAACGCGCACCTTATCGACGGCGCGACCGCGGCCGAGATCTGGGCCGGCCGGTTCGAAGGGATGGCGGAGGACGTCTTCGACCTTCAGGACGAACTGACCGAGCAGATCGTCGGGGTGCTCGAGCCGTCGCTCCGCCGGGCGGAGATCGCCCGGGCGGAGCGCAAGGCGAGCGGCCGGCTCGACGCCTACGATCTCTACCTTCGGGCGGTGCCGCTGGTGCTGGTCAACAAGGTCGGCGACACCGACGAGGCGTTGCGCCTGCTCCGGGCGGCGCTCGAGCTCGATCCCGGGCTGCTGCCGGCGCACGGCTACGCCGCCTGGCTCTACGAGCAGCGGTATTTCCGCGGCGGGCTCGACCCGGCGGACCGCGCCGCGGCCCTGGCACATGCCGAGGTGGTGCTCGGCGTCAACGCCGGCGATCCGCAGGCGATGAGCATCGGCGCCTTCGTGCGCGGCAACCTGACCGGGGACCAGGACGCCGCGCTGGTCGTTTTCGACCGGGCGCTGGCGATCAACGCCAACTCGGCGCTCGCCTACGGGTTCAGCGCCCTGGCGGCGGCGCATAGCGGGCGCGACGAGCGGGCGGTCGCGCATGCGCGGAAGGCCCTGCGGCTGAGCCCGCTGGACGACCCGCTCAACTACCATCCGTTTTGCGCGCTGACGGTGACCGGGCTCTTTTCCGGGCGCTTCGAGGAGGCGGCGGCCTACGCGCGGCTGACGATCCACGCCAACCCGGCATTCAGCGTGCCCTATGCCTACCTGGCCGCGGCCCACGTCAACCTCGGCGAGCCAGAGGCGGCGGCGCTGGCGATGCGCCGACTCCTGGACGTGGAGCCGGCGTTCACGGTCGAAGGGTTCGCGCGAACGGACCGCTACCCGCCCGCGCTGCTGGATCGGCTGGTGACGGCGCTGGCGCAGGTGGGGGGAGCGCCGTGAAATCCCGGCCCGTCATGGTTTCCGACCACACGGCAACTGCCGTTCCATCCGCTCGTGTTCCGAGCGCCAGATTGGCCAGAGCCGCGACGAAGGGCTGGCGGCCAGCGCCACGGAGTCTTCCCGACGCGGCACGGGGGTGATAGACAATCCACGTGGCTATCGTGGCGGCGTGTGGCAGCAAGGAAGAGCGCCTTCCGATGTTATCCGATCAACCATCGAGCCCGGTCCAAGAGCTCCAGGACCGCCGGCATTGGAGCGGCCCAACGCTTGCGAACGGCGTGCTGACTTCGGAACTCGCAGAGTTCTGCCAGAGTGGCCTGAGCATCGTTCTGGCGAGCCGCGACGGAGCCGGGCGCCCTGTGGTTGGCAGAGGCCTCGCCTGCATCATCGACGCGGACGGACGCGTCCGGGTCGTGTTTCGCGATCCCCCCAATGCCGCGCTGCACCGGGCGATCGCCAGCGGTGCACCGATTGCCGCCACCTTCACGCGACCCTCGACACACCGATCGATTCAACTCAAGGCTCCGCGCGCCGAACTGGTCAGGTCCGCGCCGCCGGACGGCCCCTCGGCAATTCTGCAGACCCGCGCCTTCGCCGACGAGCTGGTCCGTGCCGGCTACCCCGCGCGGTTCGCTGCAGCCTATACCCGGTTCGAGCCGCACGAGCTTGCCGCTTTCGCGTTCCTGCCGGAGAACGCCTTCGTGCAGACACCCGGCCCCAGCGCCGGAAGCGCGCTCACGCCATGACCCAGCTGTCGCTGGAGACGATCCGGAATTGCTTCGAAGGTGTGGTGCCCGCGGTTCTCGCCACCTGCGACCCTGCGGGCGTGCCGAACGTCTCGATGGTTTCGCAGGTCCATTTCGTCGACCGTGAGCATGTCGCGCTGAGCTACCAGTTCTTCAACAAGACCCGGCGCAATCTGCTCGAAACACGCTTCGCCTCGATCTCGGTCGTCGACCCCGAGAGCGTGACGGACTACCGGATCGACATGGAATTCGTCGAAACGCAGTCGCAGGGGCCGCTTTTCGAGATGATGAAGGCAAAACTCGCCGGCATCGCCTCACACAGCGGGATGGACGGGGTGTTCCGGCTCCTCGGCACCGACATCTTCCGTGTGATATCCGTTCACGTTGCCTCCGGGCCCGCGCTGACACCCCAGCTTTCGCCCTGCAACCTCCTGTCGGCCGTCCGGCGGAGCTGGACGGAACTCGGCGAGAGCGGCGATCTCGACACGCTCTTCGACCGTACGCTCGATTGCCTCAGGCGGCACTTCGACATCGAGCACGCAATGATCCTGATGCGCGAGGGGCGGTCCGACCGGCTCTATACTGTGGCCTCCACCGGTTACCTGCGGTCGGGCATAGGGTCCGAGATCGCGCTCGGGGACGGCGTCATCGGGGTCGCCGCGCGGGAAGGTGTGCCGATCCGGATCGGCCACATGACGACCGAGTACAGCTACGGTGCGACCCTGCGCGATCAGGCCAGCGACCATGGCCTCCTCCCGCAGGCCGTGACCGATATCCCCTATCCGGGACTCCGTGCTTCCGAAAGCCAGATCGCTTTGCCGATCGTGACCGGGGGCCGGGTAGCGGGTGTGCTCTTCGCCGAAAGTGCCTTGCCGATGCGCTTTCGCTACGACGACGAGGATGCGCTCGCGCTGGTCGCGGCGCGGGTGGGAGAGCGGATGGGCGCCGGGCTCGACGCGGTCGCCGCGCAGCGGCGCCAACCGCGAGCCGGCATCGCGACGGAGCAGACGATCCAGGTCCGTCACTACGGCGCCGACAACAGCGTCTTTGTCGACCACGACTATCTGATCAAGGGTGTCGCCGGCGCAATCCTCTGGAAGCTCGCCCAGGAACACGTCCGGACCGGACGGATCGAGTTCACCAACCGGGAACTCCGGCTTGACCGGACGCTCAGGCTTCCTGAGTTTTCGGAGAACCTGGAGGCGCGGCTGGTCCTCCTGAAGCGGCGGCTCGACGAACGCGCCTGCCCCATCCGCATCGAGAAGGCCGGTCGCGGAAAGCTGCGGCTCTGCGTCGGCGGTAGGCTGACGCTCGAGGACGTGCCCGTCAACGCCGCGGACACGACCGCTTAGCATAGTTTTAGCATTCGGTGCGGACTCTCTTAGCGAGCCTTCCGCGCAGCGTCGGCGTATGACCCTGCGCATCGGCACAACAAAGCCGCGCCGATCATTATTCAGAAGAAATGCCCGTTTCACCGCCGTTAGCGCGGAACCGTCTTTTGGAGACAAGTGATGTTCAGCAGAGTCGATTCTGCAGGGATGTCCGGTAGCACGAAGACTACCGGAACGGCCCTGCACCCCGCCTTCGTCACGTCGCGTCAGCCGGGCCCGCAGGGCCCGCGACAGCGCAAGTCGCTGATCGCCTCGTTAGCCCAGCTGGCAGCGGCGCAGTTCCGACGGACCCCACGCCACCGCCGCGCCCAGGCTCCGTACGGCGATCACCTCCGGCGCGACATCGGGCTCATCTGAACCCGCGCGACGCGCCGCTGCCTGCGCGCTTCGCCGACCGGTTTGATCCGTGCCACCTGACACCCCTTTCAACAGGATATGGAACGATGACATTGCTCAGCACCCTTTCCGCATCGCCTACACCGCTCCCGCTGACCATCGAGGTTCGCGAGGCGACGCCAGCAGACGCCGAGGCCGCCGGCCGCGTCATGTACGCGGCGTTCCGCCGCTTTCACGAGAGCCGCGGCTTTCCGCTCGACTTTCCGAACGTGGAGGTCGCGACCGGTCTCGCCGCCAGCTACATCGCGGACCCGCTCGTGTACGGGGTCGTGGCGGTGTCCGGCGACCGGATCGTTGGGTCGAACTTCCTGACCGAGGGCGACCAGATCCGCGGCGTCGGCCCGATCTCGGTGGACCCCGACATCCAGGACGCCGGCGTCGGCCGGCTCTTGATGCAGGCGGTGGTCAGGCGCGGCGCCTCCGCCCTGGGTGTGCGGCTCCTGCAGGATGCGTTCAACACCAAGTCGCTTGCGCTCTATGCCTCGCTCGGCTTCCGAGTGCGCGAGCCGGTGGCGGTCATGAGCGGACGTCCGCGCGCCCGGCTGGCGGCGGGGGCAGAGGTGCGGCGGATGACCCCGGCGGACCTGTCTGCGGCGGACGCGCTGGCGCGGAGGGTTCACGGCGTGGCGCGCGGAGCCGAACTGCGCTCCGCCCTCGGGCGCGGAACACCGGTCGTGCTCGAGCGCGGCGGCAGGCTTCTGGCCTACATGACGATGCCGGAACTCTGGCTGCTGAATCACGCCGTGGCCGAGACCGAGGCCGACCTGATGGACCTGATCGTCGGTGCGGCGGCAGCCTGCGAGGAACCGATCGGGTTCCTGCTGCCGGTCCGGCACGCCGCGCTCTTCCATTGGTGCCTGGGTCAGGGCTTTGCCGTCGTCAAGCCGATGACGCTGATGACCCGCGGCGAATACCGCGAGCCGCAGGGCGCCTGGCTTCCGTCGGTCATGTACTGAAGCGCGATCAATCAAGGAGGAATGACATGAAACCCGGTTCCCTTTCCTGGCCGCGCAAGACGCGGGAGATGCACAACCACCATTTCGACTCGACGATCTGGAACGACTTTTCCTTCCGCGACGACGACGTGGTGATTGCCACCTACGCCAAGTCCGGCACGACGTGGATGCAGCAGATCGTCGGTCAGCTCATCTTCGCCGGCGCCGACGACGTCGACGTGCCGACGCTCTCGCCCTGGCTGGACCTGCGGGTTCCGCCGAAGGAGGTGAAGCTTGAGGCCGTCGCTGCCCAGAGCCACCGCCGCTTCCTGAAGACGCACCTGCCGGTCGACGCGCTCGTCTTCTCGCCAAGGGCGAAGTACATCTACATCGGCCGCGACGGGCGCGATGTGGTGTGGAGCATGTACAACCACCACGCCAAGGCGAACGCCGACTGGTACGCGGCGCTGAACGATACGCCCAGTCGCGTCGGCCCGCCCATCGAGCCGCCGCCGGCATCGATCCTGCAGTACTACCACGACTGGCTCGACCATGACGGCCACCCGTTCTGGCCATTCTGGGAGAACGTGGCCTCATGGTGGGCAGCGCGCCGGTTGCCGAACGTGCTCATGGTGCATTTTGCCGACCTGAAGGCCGACATGGGGGGCCAGATCCGGCGCATCGCCCGCTTCCTCGACATCGAGGTCACCGAGGACTGCTGGCCCGCCATCCTCGAACACTGCTCGTTCGACTACATGAAGCGCAACGCCGCGAAGAGCGCGCCGCTCGGCGGCAGCTTCTGGGACGGCGGCGCCGAGACCTTCATCCACAAGGGCACGAACGGTCGCTGGCGCGACATCCTCGGCCCCGACGACATCCGAAAGTACGAGCGCCTGGCGCTCGACAAGCTTGGCGCCAAGGCGGCCGCCTGGCTCGCCGGGGGCAGCCACGCCCACGGCGCGATCGCCGCCTGAAACCCGAACCATCATCTTTGATCACGAAGGAACTTCCATGAAACACCATTCCAGAATCGCAGCTTCCACGCTTCTCGCAATCGGCCTCGCCACCTCGGCCATGGGGCATCCGCTGAGCGAGGAGGTGATCGCGCGGATCGACGCCTCCTCCACCGCGGCCCCGGGCGAACCGGACCTCGCCGAGGTCCGCGCCGCCACCGAGAGGTTTCGCGACGTCAACGTGGCGCTGGCCGAAGGCTATGTCCGCGATCCCGGCAACATGTGCGATACCGCTCCGATGATGGGGCAGCCGGCCGAGCTTGGCGGCATGGGCATCCACTTCTTTCGCCCCGACCTGCTCGGCCTTTCCGGCGCGCCGTCGGAGCGTGTGTACGGCGACGGCACCCACACCGACTTCCTGCGACCGTCGATCCTGATCTACGATCCCCATGCCGATGGCTCGCTCCAGCTCGTCGCGGTCGAGAACCTGGTCTTCAAGGAGGCCTGGGATGCGGCTGGCAACTCCGAACCGCCGAAGTTCCACGGCGTCCCCTTCGACACCATGAAGGACGACCCGGCGACGGCGGTGGACGAGGCGCACATGTTCGCTCCGCATTACGACCGCCACGTATGGCTCTACCGTGAGAACCCCAACGGCGTGTTCGCGCAGTACAACCCGACGGTCACCTGCGAGCATCACGTCCCCACCCAGACGCACGACCACAGCTCGTGACGATGGCGTAGCAGGACGGGGTGCGGGGGTTAGCCCCGCACCCCATCGGATACGAAGGCGCCCCCGCGACAAGGAAGGTCTGCAGATGACCCGACAGGGTATCATCGACCCGCCGGACCCTGCAGGCGAATCCGCGGCAACAAGGGGCGCCTGCAGCATGTCGGCGCCCCCTGATCAAGCCTCATGGCAGCGGGTCGAGGGCACCGAGGAAGGCCGCGAGTTCGTGTCTTTGCGTGTGATCGAGCGTGAGCGGCCTGAGTTCGCTCTGGCCTGCCGGCGCTTCGGGGGCCGCGACGTAATGCGCTATCACCCGTTCGAGGTCGGGTATCTGGCCGGCGTGCATGTAGGGCGGGCGGCTGGCTGCGCCCCGGAGTGACGGCGTCTTGAACGCCCTCAGCATATCGGCGCCGGCAGGCACCATGAACCGCAGTTCCGCACAGTCCGCCGGCTGCGCATCGCTGTAGGGGCCGAGGCAGTTGAACGGATCCTCGCGGACCAGGAGCGCGCCGGTCTCGCGGCCCCTGTCCTCGGGAAGACCCGGCACGGCAGGAACGCCAGTGTTGTGGAAGTGGCCGTCCGACAGGAGCGGTCCGCCATGGCAGTTGACGCAGCCACCCGCGCCGAGGAACACTCTCAGGCCCGCAATCTCCTCCGTCGTCAGCAATCCGGGCCCCGGGAACTCGCGCGAGGCCACCCAGAGGTCAAAGCGGGTCTCGGGCGGCGCGATGGTGCGCTCGAAGGCGGCGATGGCCTTGCCGACATTGGCAAAGACCAGGTTGACGGCCTCCCGGTCGGATCGCGCCATGCCCTCCCAGGCGGTCGCGGCAGCCGGATCGGCGACCGGGCCGGCGCGGGCCGGCAGGACGTCGAGGTCCGGCAGGGGGCCGAAGACCTCCACGTAGGCCTCCGCATAGTGAGCCCCGATCACATGCGCGTACTGCGTGCGGTCGCCCCCATGTTCCACCGCGCTCTCCAGCGGTCCAAGGGCCTGTGACCAGAAACTATCCTTGCGCCCGTCCCAGAACAGGAAGGGGCTGTGCGCCATTCCGGCGATCGGCATGGCACGACGGCTGGTCTCGCTCACGCCCTTCGACAGGGCCCGGTCGTCCTGGAACTGCCGGTCCGGCAGGTGACACGTGGCGCAGGCCACCTTGCCGTTCGAACTGAACCGGGTGTCGAAGAAGATGGACCGGCCCAACGCCGCCGCGCGCGGGTCGTCGGCGACACGGTTCGAAGGATCGGCCGGCACCGGCGGCAGGGCGTCGAGCGAGAGCGAGCGGACGAGGGATAGATCCTCCTCGCTCCAGGTTGGCGCTGCCGGATCGGGAAGGTGGATGGCCAGCGCACCCGCCCCGATCGCGGCGAAAGGCAGGGCGAAAAGGATGCGTCGCACGACATGCCCTCACAGCACGAGGTTGAAGCTGACCGTGTCGGCGCCCGCCGGGCCGTCGATGGCGAGGTCGATCTCCCACCAGCCGTGCATGTTGAACTTCATCCCTTCGATGAGGAATTGCCCGTCCCCGAGCGCCTGTGTGACGGCGGGCGCCGAGGGCAGCCCATGCCCGTGCTGCGGCATCCGGCCGTCGATCGCGATGCGGGCCGTGTCGATCGGCCGGCCGCGCCGGTCCGCCAGGGCGAGGGTCCAGGCGTGCATCCGTCCGATCCGGACCTCGGGCTCCACCGGTCCGATGGCGACGGTGTAATGGTGCGCGTCCGTGGGTCGGCGCAGGGCGAGGTCAAGGTTCTCTGGAATGTCCTGCGAGAACAGGCCGGCAGATACGGTCGTGGCAACGAGTGCGAGCGGGATACCGGCGAGAATCGCGCGGCGGGTGGGCAGGTTGGGCATGTGCTTGGCTCCGGAAGAGGGGAATGACGTGGCTCTGCGAATACCGGTCGCGCGGAGGCGGGGCTTGAACATTGCGGCTGATTTGCGGGGACGGTCGGCGGGACGGCTCGCGTTTCGTGGTCCCGTTCACCGCGTTCCGCGTGCGGGCGTCCGCGTCGGGCGGGGCTGCGCGCGGCGCGCGGTGATGCCGAGAATCTCTGCCAGGTCCGCGGGCACCGGCATCGGCTTCAGAGGGCTGACATTCGCGCCGCCGGTATTGCCCAGGGGCACCAGCCCGATGGCGGTTTTCGTGGCCGCCCCCGCGATCCGCAAGACCTGCCCGGCGATCTCCTTCATGTCGCGCTGCCGCAAGCCCCAAACCAGCATGTGCCAGTGCACGCGGACATGTTCGCGCGTTGACAGCTGCGACAGCACATGCGCGCGCTCCAGCCTGCGGAAGCTCGCGGCGGGGTTCGCCTGCAGCGCGCTGGCGGCATCGAGTTCCGATTGCACGTGAGGGCCGATCGCCCGCCGGCCCAGCGGTTGTGGGGTGTCAGACGACCTGCGGTGCAGGAGGCAGGCGAGGTAGAGCCCAGCCGTCACGTCATAGCTCATGCAGAACGTCGGCCAGTAGGCCGGCACGCCGTCGTTGGCGATGAGTTGGCCGTGAAACACGTCGAAGCCACCGTGACCGACAAGCGCGAAGGCGACCAGCCAGAGGTTCCTGCGAAAGCCGAGGACGGCGACGACCGCCAGAACGGCATAGGCCGCGACCTCCCCGATCAGCGCCTCGGAGGAGCCGCCCATCACCGCAAAGAGGATGTAGTAGGTTCCGACCGCGAGGGACACCGCGGCATAGAACGCGCGGTCCCGGTCCAACCCGGCGAGGGTTCCACCCAGGGACACCCCAAGCGCAAGCGTCAGTCCGACAAGAATTTCCATCGTAGGCTCCCTTCAGCATGGGAATGGCGGGATAGCGCCCGGACCCCGACACCTCGGCGCGCGTCTCAGGGCACGGTGTTCGAGGGCCGTGGCGCGATGCTCTGCGCGTCCCTTGAATTGTTCCAGGCGGCATGGTCCGGCGCTCTTCCCTAAGGCTGATCCGGGGGATTGCGCTTGAACGGAACGGCTGACTGGACAGGAGAGGCAAATTTCCGGTGACGGGAGCGGGAAGCGCCCCCCTTCCGGGGCTAGATCATCAGCAGGACCGAAGCCGGAATCCCGAACATGCGCAGGAACGTGCGGCTGAAATGCGCGGAATCTGCAAAGCCCGCTTCGTGTGCGGCGTTCGTCAGGCTGGCCCCGGATGCCATTCGGTCCACCGCGGACGACAGCCGCCGCCACAACATGTAGGTGCGGAAGGGCAGCCCGATCTGGTCCACGAAGAGATGGCTGAACCGGCTTTCCGAAAGGCAGGCGATCCCTGCGGCCGCGCGGGCGGTCACGCGCAGGTCGGGATCGTCCCGGAGCCGTTCGATCACCCGCGCGATGCGCGGGTCGACCACGGGCACGCCGTCATCCCGGTCTGCCAGCCGTTCGCAGAGGGCTCGCCCGATGCTTGCCAGCGTGGCGTCGTCCGGGCGCAGCTCGTCCCAGATGCAGGTTAGGTCAGCCGCAAGATCCTCAAACGTCGCAAGGTCCGGTCGCATGAACGGGCGCCCGGCGAGGTCGCGCAGAAGCATGGCACCCGGCCGACTCTCGGGTTCGACGAAAAGGATCACGTTACGGCCTTCCGCAAGGTAGACATGCGGCACATCGGGCGCGATCAGCACGGCGGGGCCCTCGATCGTCTCGGACCCGATCCGAAAGGCAAATGCACCGCCAACCGAGAAGGTGAACTGCAGGGCGTGGTGCGCGTGGGCCTTGGTGCCGTGCCGGACATCCGGCGCGCGTGGGACATCGAACGCCCAGAGGCTGGCGCCCTCCCACAGCACGATGCGGCCACGGCCAATCCGTTTCATGGCCCAGGCTAGCACGTCCACAGCCGACGGAACACGGCCTCGCCCATGGACGACGAAAAGTGCCCCGCCCAAGCCGGACCGCCAACCGGTCTGCGGCTGGAATGGGCCGTGACCTCGTCCTTATCCCGTCACGCCATCGCGCCCTCCGACGGTGACGTCGACGGTCGCCTCAATGACGATCGTGGCGTCGTGGCGTTCCCCGGCTCCGCGCGGAAAGGGAATATCCGCGAGTTCGCGGGTCGTCATCCGGCGCAGGTCCGGATGATCGATGGGATCGGTCAGGACAAGTTCAGATATTCTGAAGATCCTGCGGAGGATGGACATGACGGTCTCCTTGTCGTCTTCTTGCGACTAAGCGCTGGAAACACGTCGCCACCATCCAGATCTGCTGGATCAGGCATCAGGTAATCTAAATGCAGAAACTGAACAGCGTTCCCCTTCGCGCACTCCGGGCGGCAGAGGCCGTCGCCCGCCTCGGATCACTCGCCCGGGCTGCCGAGGAACTTCGGGTCAGCCCTGGCGCGGTGAGCCAGCAGATCGCCTCGGCCGAGGCGGCCCTGGGCATGAGACTCTTCACACGCAGCCCGCGTGGGATGGCCGCCGCGCCGGACGCAATCGCAGTCTGTGCGCTGCTGACATCCGGCTTCTCGCAGCTTTCGCAGGCGGTAACCCTTGCCCGGGATCACCGCGAAGAGGTTCTGACCGTCTCGGTCGCGCCGGTCTTCGCCTCCCGGTGGCTGATCTGGCGCCTGCCCGAGTTCCAGAAAGCCAATCCAGAGGTGAAGGTCAGGCTCGACGCGAGCATCGGCCTCGTCGACCCGAGGCATGGCGACGTGGACCTCTGTATCCGCGTCGGCCGCGGCGACTGGCCGAACGTGTCAAGCGAGCGGCTGTTCTCCCAGGTGGTGTTCCCCGTGTGCGCTCCTGCCGTTGCGCAAGGCATTGGAACGGTGGCCGATCTTGCGCGCATGCCGATCATCCGTGAGCCGCATCCCATGTTCGACTGGGACGCCTGGCTTCTCCCCGGGGAGATCGATCCAGGCAGCCTCCCGTCGGGGCCCGTGTTCTCGGACGCGTCGCTCTGCCTCGACGCCGCGATCTCGGGCAGCGGCGTCTTCCTGACCTTCGAGACCCTGGCGGCGGACGCACTCGCCCACGGCCGCATCGTCGAGCCGTTTGGGCGCAGGCGCGCGACGCAGAACGCCTACTGGCTCGTCGCACCCGATGGCAGGCCACGCAGGTCGGCAAAGCTCTTTCGCGACTGGTTGAAAAAGGAGATCGCCGCGGCCGGTTTTGGAGCGGAGCGGGGCAATCTCCGGGAAGGAACGTGACGTCGCTGGTCCAGAGACGGACGGCTCGATCACATACGTTTCGTCTCCGCGTTCGACTCGGTCACGGCGGCCAGCATCGCCGCGTCGGGCCCGCACCCCGTGTCTTCCGCACCGAGGGCGGCGCCCGATGCGGCGCAAGGTCGCAGATCGATCCCGACAACTGCCCGTCGAAAACGAACACTGCGGCGCGGTATCCTGCCGCTAGACTCGGGTCCGGCCGAATCCAGCCAGGGGTGAAATGCATGCAGATCGCGCTGACTGTGAACGGTCATTCCCTTGACCTTGCGGCCGAGCCAGGCGAGCGGCTTTCCACGGCCCTGCGCGCTGCGGGATTGACCGGGCTGAAGGAGGGCTGCCTCGAAGGCGAATGCGGGGCCTGCACCGTGTTGCTCGAAGGCCGGCCGGTTTGTTCCTGTCTGATGCTGGCAGCGCAGGCCGAAGGCCGCGCGGTCGAGACCGTCGAGGGGCTGGCCGCGGCCGGGCCTTCCGATCTTCAGGCCGCCTTCGTCCGCGAAGGCGCGGTGCAGTGCGGCTATTGCACCCCTGGCATGGTGATGGCTGCCGAAGGACTCCTGCGCGCCAATCCCGACCCCTCCGAGGCCGAGATCCGCCAGGCGATCGCGGGCAATATCTGCCGCTGTACCGGATATGTCGCGATCCTGCGCGCGATTGCGGCGACGGCGGCCACCCGGCGCGCCCGGCAGGGGGCGGCGGCATGCTGAGCTTCGTTGCGCCGCAGAGCCTCGGAGAACTTGCCGCCGTCCTGACAGCCGGGAGCGGCTGCTGGATGATTTCCGGCGGCACCGACCGGCTGATCGCGCCCGCCGCGCTGCCGCGCAGCGGGGTGATCCTGGATCTGTCCCGCCTCGCCGGCCTCGACCGGATCGCGCTGGCGGAGGGCCGGCTGGCGCTGGGCGCGGGGGTCACCGTGGCTCGCCTGGCCAACGACGCCCTCGTCGCC
>NZ_WBUS01000018.1 GCF_008933605.1 Albidovulum sp. | reverse complement strand
GCCCCACCTCTGGGCCGGCCCAAGCGCCGCCGGCCCAGAGGTGGGGCCGCAGCGCGGCCAGGGCCGCGAGGGCCGCCAGATGGGCGCCCTGATCGGCGAGAAAGGCGGCAAGCCCCGGCGTGGCCATCCGGGCCTTCACCCCGTCGACGACCGTGTGCAGCAGGGCGAGTGCGAGGAGTTCCCAGGCATCGACCCGGCCGAGCGCCGCCTGCGCCGCCGCCAGCACGACCGCGCCGTGGAGGAGGAGGACCGGAAGGCGCCGCTTGTTCAGCGCGATCCCGCGCGTCTGGAGGACGAAGTCGGCGAGGACATGGGCGAGGAGGAGCGCGGCGAAGGTCTCGGTCATGCTACCGGCTCCCATTGGTACTTCTGGAAGGCGTAGATCGCGTTCTCCATTGCCTGATAGCCCGCGCCCGTCAGCCGGGCGTGCATCGCCTGCCGCGTGATGCCAAGGCGTTGCGCCAGCTCGTCCTGCGTCTTCCAGTCGTCGCGAAGGGCCATCGCCATCGCTTCCGCCTGCGGTTGCGACCAACGGGAAGCGATCCATTCCGCCATGTCGAAGATCGCCGCCTGCCAGTCCCTGTCGGCGACCCCATGAACGGCCGCGTTGCGTCCGCCCGCGATGGCGAGTCGCCTGTGTTTCGGCATCTCGTCCAGATTGCGACCGGAGACGAAGAATGCCCGGCCCGAAGCATCGGAAAGGTCATCCGTTCCGAGGCTTTCCCAAGGCCCGACACCGACCGAGATTCGGGTTTCGATATCATGCCCCTCGGCTTTCAGATCGGCAATGATGATCAGTGCCGCGCGCAGAGCCCAACCCGCGCGCCCGAGCACGACCTGCCAGCCATCGCCGCGAAAGCGCGTGAAGCGCGAGTCGGCATCCGTCATCGTGCCAAGCTGGTGCGCGGTCTTTGCGATCCGCGCCATCACGGCTGCGACCCTCTCGTCGGCATGTTTGCGGGATGCGACCAGATCGCCCGTCAGAACCGCCACGATGGGCGCGTATTCGTTGGAATCCGTTGACTTGCTTTCCATGAAGCAAATCATATGACTTTCTTTTTAAAAAGCAACCTATATAACTTGCTCTACATGAACCCCAGTTCCAGCCGCGCCTCGTCGGACATCATGTCCATGCCCCACTGCGGCTCGAAGGTCATCTCGACATCGACCTGCTTCACGCCGTCGATGGGCTCCACCGCGTCGGCGACCCAACCCGGCATCTCGCCGGCCACCGGGCAGCCCGGCGCGGTGAGAGTCATGACGATCCTGACCTCGTTCTCGGGAGAGATGTCGATGGTGTAGATGAGACCCAGATCGAAGATGTTGACCGGGATTTCGGGGTCGTAGACCGTCCGGCACGCCTCCACCACGCTCTCGTAGAGCGGGTGCCCCGTGGTCGAGGGCTTGATCAGCGGCGTGCCTTCGACGGGCGCGGCGGGTTCGACGGTCATCGCGAGTCCTGTCTTTAGTTGAGCGAATATATAGGGAATTCACCGGGCGCCGTAAAGACCGCCCGGCCGGTGGCGTGGGGCCTTCCGCACGCCAGCGCGCCGGGAACGGCCGCACCTTCGAACCGCGCCCCTTCACCGGGGTCTGCGGACGGGCTAAGAGCGGATCATGACCCAACGCTTCACCTTCACGCTTCACGCCACCGACGGCGCCGCCCGCACCGGCACGATCTCCACCCCTCGGGGTGAGATCCGGACGCCTGCCTTCATGCCGGTGGGCACCGCGGGCACGGTCAAGGCGATGCTGCCCGAAAGCGTCCGCGCGACCGGGGCCGACATTCTCCTCGGCAATACGTATCACCTGATGCTGCGGCCGACCGCCGAGCGCATCGCCCGGCTGGGCGGCCTGCACCGCTTCATGAACTGGGAGCGCCCGATCCTGACCGACTCGGGCGGGTTCCAGGTGATGAGCCTCGCCGCGCTGCGCAAACTGACCGAGGAGGGCGTGCGCTTCTCCTCCCATATCGACGGTTCCAAGCACATGCTCTCGCCCGAGCGCAGCATGGAGATCCAGCGGCTTCTGGGCTCGGACATCGTGATGTGCTTCGACGAGTGCCCCGCGCTGCCGGCGCCGGTCGAGACGGTGGCGGCCTCGACACGGCTTTCCATGCGCTGGGCACAGCGGTCGCGCGACGCCTTCGGCGACCGGCCGGGCCACGCGCTCTTCGGCATCCAGCAAGGCGGCGTGACGCGCGAGTTGCGCGAGGAAAGCGCCGGAAAACTCACGGAAATCGGCTTTGACGGCTACGCGGTCGGCGGGCTCGCGGTGGGCGAGGGGCAGGAGGCGATGTTCGGCGTACTCGACTATGCGCCGGGAATGCTGCCCGCCGACAGGCCGCGCTACCTCATGGGCGTGGGCAAGCCCGACGACATCGTCGGCGCGGTGGAGCGCGGCATCGACATGATGGACTGTGTCCTACCCTCGCGCTCGGGGCGCACGGGGCAGGCCTTCACCCGGCGGGGCGTCGTCAACATCAAGAACGCCCGCCACATGGACGACCCGCGGCCGCTCGACGAGGCCTGCACCTGCCCGGCCTGCCGGTCCTACAGCCGGGCCTATCTGCACCACGTCTTCCGGGCGGGCGAGATCATCTCGTCGATGCTCCTGACCTGGCACAACCTGCACTACTACCAGGCGCTGATGGCCGGCCTTCGCGAGGCCATCGCCGCAGGGCGGCTTGCCGCCTTCGTCGCGGCGTTCCACCGCGAGCGAGCGGAGGGGGACATCGAGCCGTTCTGAGGGCCGGCCTCAGCCGTGGGTCAGGTAGATCGACATCTGCTTCAGCGTCATGTGGACGTCGGGCGAGAACGTCTCCACCGTGCCGGTGAGGTCGTGGAGGTCTTCGAGGATGCGCTTCAGCGTCGCGATCTCGTCGTCGGTCAGCTCGCGGTCGCCGCGGGCGAAGCCCGCCATGGTCCGGCTGCCGTCACGTACGAAGGCGACGACCGCGCCGTGCCGCAGGCCGTGCGCCGCGGCGCGGTCCATCACGCCCGCAGGATCGTCGAGCGCGCTCCACCGGATGGTGCCCTCGTGGGTGAAACCCCAGCGCACCACAGGATCGTGGAGCACCAGACCCTCGCGCGAATAGGTATCGAGCCACTCCTTCGCGTAGGACTGGAAGAGATAGCGCGGCGCGGTGAAGCGCACGTGGAGCGCGATCGCGAAGCCTGCGGGGCTCGCCGCATGGAGCTTCGCCAGAAGCGTGCTGATGCTGTCCTGACCCTTCATCCGGTCTCCCGGTCCCTTTGTCTTCCGTCGCCCGGCGTTTCGTGGCATATGCGCGAAGTTGCCACAACTCTGGGTCGATTGTCACAGGCCCGCCGGAACGCGAACGGGACGTATCTACCATGGAACAGGCCGGGGAGGGGCGTGAGTTTTCCTACATCGCCCCCGCGGGCTACTATATCGCACTTCGGGTCGGTTTCGCCTTTCCGATCGCCGAGACCAACGCCTTACCCGACGCCTGGATCGAACGCTACACCCAACGCGGCTACATGCTGTTCGATCCCGTCATGCAGTGGCTTTACGGCAATTCCGGCGCGATCCGCTGGAGCGAGATCGACTTGCCCGACCCCATGGGCATCCTGACCGAGGCCGCCGCGCACGGGCTGATCCACGGCGCGGCGATCTCCTGTGCCTCGACCGGCACCGAGGGGCAGCGCAGCTTCGGGTCCTTCGCGCGGAGCGACCGGGAGTTCAGCGACGAGGAGATCGCGCTCCTCGCGCACAAGTTGCGCCGCCTGCACGAGGCGACGGCGCCGCCGACGAACCTGACCGAGGCGGAACTCCAGGCTCTCCGGATGGTGCGGGGCGGCCTGCTCCTGAAAGAGATCGCCGGCCGGCTCGGCGTGTCCGAGGGGGCGATCAAGCAAAGGCTGAAGAACGCCAAGCTGAAACTCGGCGCCAAGACGATCAGCCAGGGCGTGTCGACGGCGGTGCGGTACGGGCTTATCTGATCCGCGACGGCGGGCCGCAACGGTCCGGCCGTGACCGCGGACACACTCATACGGCGAAAGTGTGTTCGATACTCGCCAATAAGGATTTTTCCCGATTCTGGTTAATGCTCTAATTGCCCCGCCTATCAGGAGGGGCACATCATGGAAAACATCACCTTCGACCTTCTCGACATGCATCGCCACGGCGCGGCGTTCTACGACTATCTGAAGATGCGCAAACGGGTTTTCGTGGACGAACTCGGCTGGGACATCCCGCACAACGATTTCGTCGAGATGGACCAGTACGACAATCCGCTGACGCATTATTCGCTAGTCGTCCGGGACGGCCGCCTGATCGGCGGGGCGCGGATGCTCTCGACCATGGCGGAATGGAACGGCGCGGGCTGCATGCTCAACGACGTGCTGGCGGGCAAGCTGCCGACGATCCCGAAAAGCGTGATCGACGGGCCGATCCGCAGCGCGCAGGTCTGGGAATGCTCGCGCCTTGTCATGGCCGAGGACATCGGCTCGGCCGAGGAGCGGGCGGAATGCCTGTCGCTGATCGTCGACGGGTTGGCGGAGATGGCGCGGCGGCAGGGGGGCTCGCAGCTGATCTCGCTGACGCGCCTTCCGCTTTTGCGGGCGCTGCGCCAGCTTGGCTGGGCCTGCGACCGGATCGGCCAGCCCTATGTCCAGGACGGGCGCAGCTACGCCGTCCTGAGCATGCCGGCCGCGAAGACCCCGGTCGCCATCGCGGCGGAGTGACCGCAGCCGGGGCGACGCCCAAGCCCGACCTGCGGGCCGGGCCAAGGGCGTCGCCCGGCCAAGGGGGCGTTTTCCGCGCTTGTCGCGGGTGGCACGTGACGGCAATGTGACAGCGCCCGGCGGAGTCCGGTTGAACGCGGGTGCCGCCCTGCATAAATAGGACGCGGAACGGAAAGGGCCGGATGCCGCCGATGACCGGGGCCGGCGTCCTTTTGCGAAGAACAGGAAACGCGAATGAAAGAGCAGCTTTCGCCCAGCTACCCGGTGTTGCCCCTGCGCGACATCGTGGTGTTTCCGCACATGATCGTCCCGCTCTTTGTCGGGCGCGAGAAGTCGGTGCGGGCGCTGGAAGAGGTGATGAAGGAGGACAAGCAGATCCTCCTGTCGTCGCAGATCGACCCCACGCAGGACGAACCCACCCCGGAAGGCATTTACCGGGCCGGCGTGCTGGCCAATGTGCTGCAGCTCCTGAAGCTGCCCGACGGCACCGTGAAGGTGCTCGTCGAAGGCCGGGCCCGGGTGCGGATTGTCGAGTTCCTCGACAATGACGCCTATTTCGAGGCGTGCGCCGAGGGCCTGACCGAGATGCCGGGCGACCGGGCGGCGGTCGAGGCGCTGCTGCGCTCGGTCGCCGAGGAGTTCGAGCGGTACGCCAAGATCAAGAAGAACGTGCCGGAAGAGGCGCTTTCGGCGATCTCCGAGGCGCGGGACCCGGCCAAGCTCGCCGACCTCGTGTCGGGCCATCTCGGCATCGAGGTGGGTCAGAAGCAGGAGCTTCTGGAGACCCTCGATGTGGCCGAGCGGCTGGAGAAGGTCTATGGCCTGATGCAGGGCGAGATGTCGGTCCTGCAGGTCGAGAAGAAGATCAAGAGCCGCGTCAAGAGCCAGATGGAGCGCACCCAGCGCGAGTATTACCTGAATGAGCAGATGAAGGCCATTCAGCGCGAGCTCGGCGACGGCGAGGAAGGCCAGAACGAGATCAACGAGCTGACCGAGAAGATCGCCAGGACCAAGTTCTCGAAGGAGGCGCGCGACAAGGCCGAAGCCGAGCTGAAGAAGCTGAAGTCGATGTCGCCGATGTCGGCCGAGGCGACGGTGGTGCGCAACTATCTCGACTGGCTCCTCAGCCTGCCCTGGGGCGTCAAGAGCCGGGTGAAGAAGGACCTGCGCGCCGCGCAGGAGGTGCTCGACAACGACCATTACGGGCTCGAGAAGGTCAAGGAGCGGATCGTCGAGTACCTGGCCGTGCAGCAGCGCAGCCAGAAGATGAAGGGCCCGATCCTCTGCCTCGTCGGCCCGCCCGGCGTCGGCAAGACCTCGCTCGGCAAGTCGGTGGCGAAGGCCACGGGGCGCGAGTTCATCCGCATCTCGCTCGGCGGGGTGCGCGACGAGTCCGAGATCCGCGGCCACCGGCGGACCTACATCGGCTCCATGCCCGGCAAGATCATCCAGGCGCTGAAGAAGGCCAAGACCACCAATCCGCTCATCCTGCTCGACGAGATCGACAAGATGGGGCAGGACTTCCGCGGCGACCCGGCCTCAGCGATGCTCGAGGTGCTCGACCCCGAACAGAACAACACGTTCATGGACCACTACCTCGAGGTCGAATACGACCTTTCCAACGTGATGTTCCTGACCACGGCCAACAGCTACAACATGCCGGGGCCGCTTCTTGACCGGATGGAGATCATCCCGCTCGCGGGCTACACCGAGGACGAAAAGCGCGAGATCGCCAGGCAGCACCTGATCCCGAAGCAGGTGAAGAACCACGGGCTGAAGAAGACCGAGTTCAGGCTGACGGACGAGGCGTTGCAGGAGATGATCCGCACCTATACCCGCGAGGCGGGGGTGCGGAACCTCGAGCGCGAGATTTCCAAGATCGCGCGGAAGGCGCTGACCCGGATCGTCCGCAAGGACGTGACAAGTGTCGAGGTCACGCCGGAAAACCTCGAGGACTTCCTCGGCGTGAAGAAGTTCCGCTATGGCCTGGCCGAGAAGGAAGACCAGATCGGCGTGGTGACGGGCCTCGCCTGGACTTCCGTCGGCGGTGACCTCCTCTCGATCGAAGCCCTGAAGCTGCCCGGCAAGGGCCGGATGAAGACCACCGGCAAGCTCGGCGAGGTGATGAAGGAGTCGATCGAGGCGGCAAGTTCCTTCGTCCGCGCGATCAGCCCGGAGATCGGGGTGAAGCCGCCGGTCTTCGAGAAGATCGACATCCATGTCCACGTGCCGGAAGGTGCGACGCCCAAGGACGGGCCGTCGGCCGGCGTGGCGATGGTGACCTCCATCGTCTCGGTTCTGACGCAGATCCCGGTCAGGAAGGACATCGCCATGACCGGCGAGGTGACGCTGCGCGGCAACGTGCTGGCGATCGGTGGGCTGAAGGAAAAGCTGCTCGCGGCGCTGAGGGGGGGCATCAAGACGGTGCTGATCCCCGAGGAGAACGCGAAGGACCTGACGGAGATCCCGGACAACGTGAAAGAGGGGCTGGAGATCATCCCCGTCGGCCATGTGCGCGAGGTTCTGAAACTGGCGCTGGTGCGGATGCCCGAGCCGATCGAGTGGGACGCCGAGGCCGAGGAGGCGGCGGCGCGGGCGGCGGTGGCGGACAAGGGCAGCACCGCGGCCACCGCGCACTGACCGGCGCGTCCTGAGCGGGCGCCAGGGTGGCCCGGATCAGCCAAGGATTGCCCTGCGGCCGGCAGTAACCGGCCGCAGGGCATTTTCGTTCAGCCGGCGTTGCGCCGGGCACGGCGCTCGCGCCATTCCCTGCGCCGGCGCTCCGTGCGCTCGCGACGCTCGCGCTCCTCCCGCTCGAGTTCCTCCTGGTGGAGTTCCTGCTCGTGGCGTTCGCGCTCGTCAGGGGTCGACGTGTCCGTGGTCTCTTCGGTTGTCTCCGAGGTCTGCGCAAACGCCTGTGCCGCAAGGAGCATGGGCGCACCGGCCAGCGTCAAGGCAAAGAATTTCCGTCTGGTAAAATCAGTCATGATAGCCCCCTCCCACAAGAACTGACGCCGGAATGGGCGGCAACCGAAGGATGCCGCGATTCCGCTTCCACGCAATGGCCAAAGAGTGCGCAGGTCGGCCGCGCGCGGTGTGACACGATGTCCCGACCGCGGCACGCCCCCCCTCGCGGGCACGGGTCGCGGCAGCTTCGCGACCGCCCCGGTGCGCGTCCGGTCTCCCCTCTTGCGCTGTCGCGCGAATGCGGCTAGGAACCGCGCCGATCGGGTGATTAGCTCAGTGGTAGAGCGCTTCGTTCACATCGAAGATGTCGGGGGTTCAAATCCCTCATCACCCACCATCCCAACCCGTTGAAACAAGATAAACCCCCTTCGATCAAGGGTTCTGGGCCGTTCTGTGGGTGCGGTTTTGCCTGCACCCGCAGGTGGCGCGCGGCGGGCAAGATCGGGCAAGTGGTGAATCGGTCCGGGCGTCATCATGCGCGGATCGTGGTGCCGAGGGACCTGCGCGTGGTGACAGGCAAGACCGTCGGCAGGGAGTGCGAACGCCCTGGTGGTGACCGTGCCGCCGTTGCCCGTCTGGTGTCAGATTCCGTCGCCGACGAAGGCCTTTTCCACGACATACTCGCGCGGGTCCGAGTTCGCGCCCTCGCGCAGCCCGAAGCCTTCCAGAACCGCCTTGACGTCGACGTTGAAGGCGAGCGAGCCGCAGACCATCGCCCGGTCGGTCGCCTTGTCCATCGGCGCCAGCCCGAGATCGGCGAAGACCTTGCCCGAGGTCAGGTTGTCGGTGATCCGGCCCATATGGGCGCTCTCTTCCCGCGTCGTCGTGGGATAGTATTTCAGCTTGTCGCCGACGACTTCCCCGATCAGGGGATCGTCCTTCAGGCCTTCGACCAGTTCGCGTCCGTATTCGAGCTCGGCCGCGGTCCGGCAGGTGTGCATCATGATCACCTGGTCGTATTTCTCGTAGGTCTCGGGGTCGCGCATGAGCGAGGCGAAGGGCGCGATGCCGGTGCCGGTGGCGAGGAACCAGATGCGCTTTCCGGGCAGGAGCGCGTCGAGCACGAGCGTGCCCACCGGCTTCGGGCGCAGGATGATCTGGTCGCCCGCCGCGATGTGCTGGAGCCGCGAGGTGAGCGGCCCGTCGGGCACCTTGATCGAGTAGAATTCCAGCTCCTCGTCCCAGGAGGGCGAGGCGATCGAATAGGCCCGCAGGAGCGGCTTGCCGTTGTCGTCGAGCAGGCCGATCATCACGAACTCGCCCGAGCGGAAGCGCAGGCTTCGCGGCCGTGTCACCCGGAAGGAGAAGAGCCGGTCCGTCCAGTGGCGGACCGAGAGCACGGTCTGCGCATCGGGCAGGGTGCGGACGGGTTTGGCGCCACGGTGGCTCATCGCACTCTGTTCGGTCATGGCCTTCCTTCCCAGGCAGGTGCCGGTTCGGCGACCGGCGCGTCCGAGCCGCCGGGCCGGGGGCTCAGCAGCGGCAGTTTTCCAGGCTTTGCCGTCCAGACATCGGCGTCCGGCAGTGCGGCGATCTTCTTGGTGATCACCGGCCAAAGCTCGGCATAGCGGCGGTTGAGCGCAATCCATTCATCATAGTCACCGTCGGTATCGGCGAAGATCGCATCAGCCGGGCACTCCGGCTGGCAGACGCCGCAGTCGATGCATTCGTCGGGATGGATCACGAGGAAGTTCTCGCCCTCGTAGAAGCAGTCCACTGGGCAGACGTCGACGCAGTCGGTGTATTTGCACTTGATGCAGTTCTCGGTGACGACGAAGGTCATGGTCGCTCCTCCTGGCTCCCGCTACTCGGCGGCCAGAGTCTCGCTGCGCTCGGACTTCGGCAGCATGCGGATCGCGTCGAAGGGGCAGACGTTGTAGCAGAGCTCGCATCCGATGCAGGTGTCGGGGGTGGTGACCACCCGGTCCTCGCCGAAATGCAGCGAGTCGTAGAAGCACATGCGCACGCAAATGTCGCATGTCGGATACTTGCACTTGCTGCGGTCGATCTCGCAGTAGAGCGGCTCCATCGACAGCATCTCGGCCGGCGTCTTCAGCGCCCGCTTCGAGGCAAGCCCGTGGATCGCGGCGAGGTCGGGATAGCCGTGCTCGTCAAGGAACCGCTCGATCCCGTCGATCACCTTCGGCAACCACTCGACACCCTTCAGCATCAAGACCGAGCCGACCTGCATCACCTTGGCGCCCGACATGATGAACTCGATTGCGTCGCGCGCGTCGAAGATGCCGTTCGAGCCCGAGATGTCGCAGCCTAACTTGTCGAAGATCTCATTGACCCAGCGTTGGGTGATATACTTGACCCAAGGCCCGCCGACCCCGGCCGGCCCGCCGATGTAGGGTTCGGCCTTGTCGATATCGACGGCGAAGCCGACGAAGCGGCTGTTGACCGCTACCGAGGCGGCACCGGCGTCGAGCGCCGCCTTGGCGATCTCGGTGATGCGGTTCGATTCCGGGGTCAGCTTGACCATCACCGGGATGCCGACCGCATCGACGATCTGGCGGGTGACCTCGGCGGTCACCTTCGGGTCCTGGGCGAGCCAGACGCCCTCGGCGCCGGCGGCCAATTCGGTCGGGTGCGGGCACTGGTAGTTGACCTCGAGCATCGGGATGCCGCAATCCTCGACCATCCGAGCCAGCCCGCGCCAGCCGGCGACGGTGCCCGAGGTGATGTTGCCGATGATGTGCGAGCCGCTTGCCTCCGCATAAGCCTGGGTCTCCTTCAGGTAGGAAATCCAGTCCTGCTCGGGCTCGGTGACATAGCCCGAGCGGCTGTAGAACACGAAGGACCGCGGCACCTTGCCCCGGATCAGCGTGCCCTTGTCGTTGAGAATGGCGTATTTCGAATTCTCGGTGAGCTTGCGCATGCCGGGGATGTCGCCGATCGTCTTGGTGATCACCGCGCCGGCGCCGTGGTCGATGCATTTCTTGATGTTCTCGACGCTGTTGCTCGGCTCGGCCGAGGCGACGATGATGGGGTTCTTCAGCTTCAGGCCGGAAAACTCGACACTCAGATCCGCCATGACAGGTTCCTCGGGGCTGGGATGATGCCTCTTGCCGTTTCAGATGACAGATCGGCGCTTGATCTGTTAAATGCAAAAGTCCACCATATTGATAATCTAAACAGATCAATTCGGCGCGAAGATGAAATCGGCGATCAACCTGCGGCACCTGCGCGCCTTCGTTGCCGTGGCCCGGGATTCGAGCTTCACCCGCGCCGCCGAGCGGCTGCTTCTGTCACAGTCGGCCCTTACGGTCACCGTGCGTCAGCTTGAGGAGCACCTGGGCGTCGCGCTCTTCAACCGCACCACGCGGCAGGTGGTCTTGACGGTCGATGGCGAGAGCCTGCTCATCGCTGCCGAGCGGATCATCGGCGATTTCGACCACGCGTTGGCCGCGGTCACCGAGACCGCCAAACAGCGCCAGGGGCGGGTGCCGATCGCCGTGGTGCCCTCGGTCGCCACCCGGCTGATGCCGCCGCTGGTCCGCGGCTTTCACGAGATCTATCCCGACATCCGCATCACCCTGCGCGACGACAACGGCCGCGGCGTCCACCGCCAGGTGCTGGACCACGATGTCGAGTTCGGCATCAGCAACGTCTGGCGTCCCTATCCCGAGCTGGAGTTCACGCCGCTCACATCCGATCGCTTCGGCCTCGTCTGCCGCCGCGACGATCCGCTGGCGCGAGAGGAGGGGCCATTCAACTGGGCAGGCATCGACCAGAAGCGGCTGTTCATCATGGCCTCCGACACCGGCTTCTATACGGCGCTGCAAAACACGCCCGAATTCGTCGAGCGCTGCCCGACCCCGGCGGGCGAGGTGCTGGCGATGGTCACCATGCTCGACATGGTGCGCGCGGGGCTCGGGATAACGCTCCTGCCCGAACTGGCGCGGCCCGCGGCGGTGGAATCGGAACTCGTGTTCCGCCGGCTGACCAACCCGGCGGTCCATCGCCATCTCTGCCTGATCCGTCGCCGCAACGAGGCGCTGTCGCAGGGCGCGCGTCGCATCTGGGACTATATTCGCGCCCAGGTCCCGCGCGAGATCGAGCTGAATGCGGCGCCATGATTGATGATTTCTTTTAATCAATCCATCCTTTCTTTGAATTTGTTGGAATAATCAATCCAGCCCTAACATCCCGTCTCACGCAGAGCCGCCGGCCAGGACCCGGCGCCCGAGGCAAGGAGAGGACGATGGCTGGACGGATCGATGCACGCCTTGAGCAGCTGGGGATCGTCCTGCCCGAACCGCCGGTCCCCGTGGCCAGCTACCAGCCCTATGTGATCAGCGGCAACCAGGTGGTGATCGCCGGGCAGGTCACGTTCCTCGACGGCAAGCTCCGCCATGTGGGGCGGATCGGCGAGGATGTGTCGGTCGAGGAGGCGGAGGCCGCGACCCGGCTCTGCGCGCTCAACGTGCTGGCGCAGGTGCGCGCCGCCTGCGGCGGCGACCTCGACCGGGTGCGAAAAGTTGTGCGGCTCAACGCCTTCTTCAACTGCACGCCGGACTTCCGCGACCATCCGCGGGTAATGAACGCCGCCTCGGACCTGATGGCCGAGATCTTCGGCGAGGACGGTCGCCATACCCGCGTTGGCGTCGGCGTCAACTCGCTGCCGCTGAACGTGCCCGTCGAACTCGACGGCACCTTCGAAATTTCCTGACAGGGAGGGAACCCCCATGCTCACACTCTGCGCCTATTACGAGGGTGACGTGCCCGAGGGCGACCGCCAGCGCTTCGACGATCATGTGCGGAACATCCACCTGCCGCTGGTCGCCCGCTATCCCGGCCTGCATTCGCTACGCTACCACCGCGGGACCCCGTGGAACGGCGCCGGGCCAGACCACTACCTGGCCTTCGAACTGGGGTTTGCCAGCCGTGCGGACTTCGATCGCGCGATGGCCTCGGACATCCGGCGACAGGCGCGCGAGGACGTAGGCAACTTCCTGCCCCTCTTCCGCGGCACGGTGCGTCATGTCCTGCACGAGACCGACGACATCCCGGTGCCGGGCTGAGGTCCGGGCGGGACGGAAATCAGGCCGCGCAAGACGGCAACCAAGAACCACAGGAAGCAACAGGAGGATGGAATGAACTACAAGCTTGTGCTCGCTGCAGCGACCTCGCTCGCGGCGGGTCAGATGGCGGCCACCGGCGCTGCTGCAGCGGATTGCGGGACGGCCGATCGGGTGACCATCGCCGAGATGACCTGGCTTTCGGCCGGCTCGCTGGCGCATGTCGCGCAGAAGATCCTCTCGGCGGGCTACGGCTGCGAGGCGGAGCTGGTGCCCGGCGACACGGTGCCGACCGCGACCTCGATGCTGACCCGGTCCGAGCCGATGGTGGCGCCCGAGCTCTGGGTCTCCACCGCGCAGAGCATCTGGGACCAGATGCAGGAGAAGGGGAACGTCTACAAGGCCGGCGACATCTTCGCGTCGGGCGGCGAGGAAGGGCTTTGGGTTCCGGACTACATCATCGCCGAACATCCTGAAATCCAGAGCATCGAGGACCTGAAGGCCAACTGGAGGGTGTTCGAGGATGCCTCCGCCCCCGGCAAGGGCCGGCTCTACAACGGCCCTCCCGGCTGGGGCAGCGAGGTGATCATCACCAACTACTACAAGGCGCTGGGGCTGGCGGACACGTTCGAGCTGTTTTCGCCCGGCTCAGGCGAAAACCTCAAGGCGTCGATCGCGCGGCAGGTGGCCCAGAAAGAGGCCTTCGTTGGCTACTACTGGGGCCCGTCGGACGTGATCGGCAAGTATCATCTGGTGCTGCTGAAGACGCCGACCTTCGACAAGGAGGCCTTCACCTGCATGACCGACGTCAACTGCGCCGATCCCCAGGTCACCGGCTGGGCCGTGGGCGAGGTGGCGGTCGCCGTGGTCTCGTCGCTGAAGGAGCGCGCGCCCGACGTGGCGGACTTCCTCGCCAAGATGCAGGTCCCGAATGCCGAGATCAGCGAGGTGCTGGCTTGGGGCGATGACAACGGCGCCACGCCCGAGGAGGTGGCGACCCATTTCCTCAAGGACTACGAGGCGATCTGGACCAACTGGGTGCCGGCCGACGTCGCCGAGAAGGTGAAGGCGAGTCTCTGACGCCCCCGGGAGGCCGCCAGCGCACGCGCCCCGCGCGGCGGCCGCGCCCGAAATCCGGCACGGCATCGACCCGAACGCCCCGGCAAACCGAAGGACAGCAGCAATGGCATCAGGCTTCCCCGAACTCTGGGACACGCGCGGCTTCTCCCGCGGACTCGATGCGGCTTTCAACGGGCTGGTAGCCACCTGGGGCGAAACGCTCGAGGCGCTGTTCATGCCGGTGTTGCGGCTTCTGGGCCTGATGGAGAAGGGGCTCCAGGCGCTGCCTTGGTGGCTGGTGGCGCTGGCGCTGGCGGCACTGGCCTGGCACGCGGCGCGGAACTGGCGCACGGTGGCGGTGGTTCTGGCGCTGACCCTGGCGCTGGGGCTGATCGGCGTCTGGGATGCGGCGATGGCGACGATCGCGCTGATGCTGATGGCAACGGCGCTGTCGATCCTCGCCGGTATCCCTATCGGCGTCCTGATGTCGCGCGTCGACCGCTTGCGGGTGGCGGCGCTGCCGGTCCTCGACATCATGCAGACCATGCCGATCTTCGTCTACCTGATCCCATTCGTCATGCTCTTCGGCCCGGGCAAGATCCCGGCGCTTCTCGCCACCATCGTCTTCGCCATCCCGCCGGTTATCCGCCTGACGGATCTCGGCATCCGCCAGGTCGATCCCGAGATCGTCGAGGCGAGCCGCGCCTTCGGCGCCTCGCCCGGCCAGCAGCTCTGGACGGTGCAGGTGCCACTTGCGCTGCCGGCGATCATGGCGGGGGTCAACCAGACAACGATGATGGCGCTGTCGATGGTGGTGATCGCCTCGATGATCGGCGCCGGCGGCCTTGGCTACCAGGTCCTCCAGGGCATCCAGCGACTCGAGGTCAGCCGCGGACTATTGGCCGGGCTTGGCATCGTCTTCCTCGCCATCATCTTCGACCGCATCGCCCAGTCCTACGGGCGTCGGATGCAGAAGTCCCTGAAGTTGGAGAGCTGAGCCGTGGCAGGTGGCGTCAAGATCCGGGTCGAGAACGTCTCGAAGATTTTCGGTGCCGATCCGGCAGCCGCGCTGGCGCGGGTCTGGGACGGGATGGGCAAGACTGAGCTGCTCGAGGCGACCGGCCATGTGCTGGGGCTGCACGAGATCAATCTCGATATCCGCGAGGGCGAGACCTTCGTGATCATGGGCCTGTCGGGATCGGGCAAGTCGACGCTGATCCGGCATTTCAACCGGCTGATCGAGCCGACCGCCGGCCGCATCCTGGTCGACGGCGAGAATGTGCTGGGGCTGGGTCCGGCGGCCCTGCGCGCCTTTCGCCGCCACAAGGCTTCGATGGTGTTCCAACGATTTGCCCTTCTGCCGCACAAGACGGTGCTGGAGAACGTCATCTACGGGCTGATTATCGACGGCGCTCCCCGGCAGGAGGCGCGCGACCGCGGAATGCGGCAGATCGAGCTGGTCGGGCTCGCCGGCTTCGAGGGCCGCTATCCCGGCCAGCTTTCCGGCGGCATGCAGCAGCGGGTGGGGCTGGCACGCGCGCTTGCGACGGATGCCGAGATCCTGCTGATGGACGAGGCATTCAGCGCGCTCGACCCGCTGATCCGTCACGACATGCAGATGCAGCTGCGCGACATCCAGTCGCGGCTGCACAAGACTATCGTCTTCATTACCCACGACCTCGACGAGGCGCTGCTGCTCGGCAATCACATCGCGATCCTCAAGGACGGCAGGCTGCGCCAGGTCGGGACCGGCGCCGGCATCCTGATGGCGCCGGCCGACGACTATGTCGCGCGTTTCGTGCGCGACGTGAACCGGGCGCGGACCGTCACCTGTGGCGCGCTGGCCGAACCCGGGCCGGTCTTCCCCAGCCCGCAGGCGGCCTCCGGCGCCTCGGGCTGGGTGATCATCTCCGACGGCAGCGGCGGGCACGGGCTGATGCGGGCCGGCGGCGGTGTGCGGAACGGCGAGGCGCAACTCGAGGATGCGGTGACGATCGAGGCTTCGGCCAATGTCGAGGAGGCCTTCGGCGCGCTGGCCCGCCGCGACCGCCCTCTCGTGGTCATGGCCGATGGGCGCCCTTCCGGCCTTCTGGCCTGGCAGTCGGTCCTGAGGGCGCTGCAACGGGACGGCGGGCGCCACCCGGCGCCCGAGAGGGATGCCTGATCATGGCGCCGCCGAACCAGCGCGCCGTCTGACGCACACATGACGTCCATTTCCTGTGGACAAGGACCATGAGAGACGGGAAGTGCCAACGCGCTGCACCGCGTGCCGCCGCTTGACCTTGACATCCGCTTCGGTTCGCCCCGGATCACGATGACCTGTTTCCGGCGAGCGACCGCCTGTTCTCCACGACGAGAGGAGCCCCGAACGGTTCCTCTTGGTGGCGCCGGAAGGCGTCCCCATGCCACTCGGCGAAGTCTCCTAGGACTTCGATACCGAGCACTGTGCAAGGTCTCTGCAAGTGCAGTGTTCGTGCGCTCCCTTGCGACACGCCGTCCATCTGCCCCGAAGGACAGAGCCATTCCTCCGGTGCCATCCAACCCAGCGAACGAGGTTCCAAGCCGACGCGGGATACAGGCTTGGCCGCGGATTGTGTTGGGTCCTAGAGCGGGTTCGAATCCCGAAAAGTCGCAAGCATCTTCCATAGCTCTTCCGCTGCCGGGTTGAGGCGCCGCTCGGGATTGGAGATCATGCGCAATTCGCGGCGGGCCTCTGGCGTGGCTGGGCCGACATAGCCGATGCCCTCCCGGTCAAGCAGCAAGCTGTCAGGCAGAATGGTGGCTCCGAGCCCTTCACGGACAAAGGCGATCAGCGCTGTGGTGTTCCGGGCCTCGAGATTGCACGATTTCATCAGTTCGGCGACGACTGGATGGGGCACCAGATCACAGAGCGGGTTGGCGATCAGCGGCTCGAGGCGCAAGAGCTTCCAGTCCGCCGGCGCCCCGTTCGCCACAGCCCTCGCGACCGCACCGTCGTGGTTGAAGGCGATCCCCAGGCGGTCGCGCATGATCGACACTCCCTCCGCCGCGTCGTCCACCCGACGGGTCATGATGCCGATATCCGCTTCATCTAGCCGCACTCTGCGGCGCACCGAAGCGCTGTCGAGGTCGCTGATTTCAAGGCGCACATCGGGATGGGTCAGGCGAAAGGCGGCCAGCGCGCGTGGCAGCAGCGTGGCGGTGACCGAAGGCACCGCGGCAATGCGCACGGTTCCCGCGATTGAGGTGGTCAGGCGACGGATTGCATCGGCGCTCGACTCGAAGACATCCGTCGCGCGGATCGCCTCGGCCAATACCAGTTCGCCGAGACGGGTGAGCTGGTTCTTGCGATCCCCTTCAAAGAGCGGCGCGCCGAGGTTTTCCTCGAGTTGAGAAAGCATCATCGACACCGCCGAGGGCGTGCGGCCCAAGACGGAGGCTGCCTGTGACAGCGCGCCTTTCTCCGCGACGGTGCGGAAGACCCGCAGCATTTCCAACTTGATTGCCACTTCAGAGTTCCTGAAATAATGTTCAATACTTCAAGATTGCCTTAAATTTCGGATTGCGTCTAGTGTCCGCCCGTCAACGGGAGGCGAGGATGATTCACGCGACAGGAGTTCATATCGCTGGGCGGTGGGAGCAAGGCGCCGCCCGCATCGAGAACCGCAATCCCTCTGACCTGACCGACCTGATAGGCGAATACGGGCAGGCCGATGCCGCGCTGCTCGATGAGGCCCTGGCTGCGGCGCGCAAGGCGCAGCCGCTGTGGTGGCGCGCAGGCGTGCAGAAGCGTCACGACGTGCTCATGGCGATCGGAACCGAACTGATGGCGCGGGCCGAGGAGATCGGCCGGATGGTGTCGCGCGAGGAGGGAAAGCCGCTTGCAGAGGGTCGCGGCGAGGTCTACCGCGCCGGGCAGTTCTTCACCTACTATGCGGCCGAAGCGCTTCGGCTCCATGGGGATCTGGCCGAGAGCGTTCGCCCGGGAATCGAGATCGACGTGCGCCGCGAGCCGGTGGGTGTGGTGGCGATCATCAGCCCCTGGAACTTCCCGGTCGCCACACCGGCCTGGAAAATCGCGCCGGCGCTTGCCTTTGGCAATGCCGTGGTCTGGAAACCTGCGAATATCACGCCCGCTTCGGCCTGCGCGCTGACGGAAATCGTCGTCAGGCAGGACATTCCCGCGGGGCTGTTCAACCTCGTTGCGGGTGCCGGCCGTGACGTCGGTCAACGGCTGGTGGAAAGCCGCGACGTGGATGCGATCAGCTTCACCGGGTCGGTTTCGGTCGGCCGCGGAATCGCCGCCAGTGCGATTGCGAACATGACGAAGATCCAGATGGAAATGGGTTCGAAGAACCCGATGCTGGTCATGGACGACGCCGACCTCGACCTCGCCGTGGCCCACGCCGCAAACGCGGCCTTTGGCGGGACCGGCCAGAAATGCACTGCCGCCTCGCGGATCATCGTGCACGAGGCCGTCCACGATGGTTTTGTCGAAAAACTCGCTGCCGCGGCGCAGTCCCTGAAAGTCGGGCATGCCCTGGACGAGGGCACCCAGATTGGCCCCGTCGCCTCGGAAGGGCAACTGCGGCTGAACCTCGACTACATCGGGATCGGAAAGTCCGAAGGGGCGGAACTTCTCTGCGGCGGCGATCGGCTGAACCGCAGGACCGAGGGTCTATTCATGGCACCCGCCGTCTTCGCCGGCACCCGAAACGACATGCGCATCAACCGGGAAGAGATGTTCGCGCCGATCACCTGCGTCATGAAGGCTGGCGACTATGAGGAGGCTCTGGCCATCGCCAATGACAGCGACTTCGGCCTGACCGCAGGAATCATGACCCGCTCGCTCGCCCGCGCCAGTCATTTTCGCGCCAACGTTCGCGCCGGCTGCGTGATGGTCAACCTGCCGACCGCAGGGACCGACTATCACGTGCCCTTCGGCGGGCGCGGGGCGTCCTCCTACGGGCCGCGCGAACAGGGGCGCTACGCGGCGGAGTTCTACACCACCGTGAAGACCGCCTATGTCGCGGCGGGGGCGCCGGAATGAGCCCGCTTATCGATGGACTGCAATATGCCAACTGGTCGGAAAAGGTGTTTCGCCAGATGCGCGACGGCGGCGTCGACGCGGTCCATGTCACGATCACCTATCACGAGACCTTCCGCGAGACGGTGCTGAACATCGAACGCTGGAACCGCTGGTTTGAACGGTTTCCCGAGCTGATCTTTCAGGGCAGAACCGCCGCCGACGTTGCACTTGCCCGCGAGACCCGACGCACGGCGATCTTCTTCGGATCGCAGAACCCCTCCTGCATGGAGGACGATATCGGCCTGATTGAAGTGCTGCACAGCCTTGGCCTGCGCTTCATGCAACTGACCTACAACAACCAGTCGCTGCTCGCCTCGGGCTGCTACGAGGATGAAGACACAGGCCTGACCCGCATGGGCCGCGAGGTGGTAGCCGAGATGAACCGCGTCGGGCTCGTCGTCGACATGAGCCATTCGGGTGAACGTTCGACGCTCCAAGCAATCGAACACTCAACCCGCCCCATCGCGATCACCCATGCCAATCCGCATGCCTGGCACCCTGCACGACGCAACAAGTCGGAAACGGTCCTGCGTGCTTTGGGAAAGAGTGGCGGGATGCTCGGGTTCTCGGTCTATCCGCATCACCTGAAGGGCGGCAGCGCCTGCAGCCTGGATGACTTCTGCGAGATGATCGCGCGCACCGCCGATCTGATCGGGATCGAGCGTGTCGGGATCGGCACGGACCTTTGCCAGGACCAGCCAGACAGCATCGTGGAATGGATGCGCGTGGGCCGGTGGACCAAGCTGAAGGACTACGGTGAGGGAAGTGCCTCGGCCCCGGGCTTCCCGGCGATGCCTGAATGGTTCGCCGACAACCGTGACTTCGGTCGCATCGCCAAGGGCCTGCGTGCGACCGGCATGAGCCGAGCCGATGTCTCTGCCGTGATGGGCGGCAACTGGCTGCGCTTCTTCGAAACGAGCTTCGAAACGAGCTTCGGAGCGAAATCCGGGGAAAAGCCGAAACTCAATCGTGCCGCGGAGTGACGGGCATACGCCAACGAATTTTCTGGGAGGAAGGCATGACCGATACCACCGAGATCCGCGCGAGGGGAGCGTGGCTGGGCAAAGTGGACAAGCCGCTTTTTGCGGTGACCGGAAGCTTCATCTTGCTGTTCTGCGCGCTTGCGCTGATCAGCATCGACACCCTGTCGGCGTTGGTCGACCGGGGTTTCAACTTCGCGGCCACCTATTTCGGACTCTACTGGCAGATCCTGCTTCTGGCGACGTTCGTCATCGGCATCGCGATCTGTTTCCTGCCCGGCAGTCGCGCGGTTCTCGGACGGATGGACCGACCTGAATTCACCACCTTCCAATGGGCAGCCATGATAATGTGCACGCTGCTCGCTGGTGGCGGCGTCTTCTGGGCGGCCGGTGAGCCCATCGCACATTACCTGTCCACCCCACCGCTCCTTGGGGATCTGAGCGCCGATCCCGAGGCGCAGGCCAATGCGGCGCTGGCACAGGCCTATCTGCATTGGGGCTTCCTTGCATGGGCGATCCTCGGCTCGCTCACCACGATCATGCTGATGCACTATCACTACGACAAGGGTCTGCCCCTGGCGCCGCGCACGCTGCTCTATCCGGTCTTCGGTGACCGGGCGATCAATGGCCCCATCGGTCTGTTCGCCGACGCGTCGTGCATCATCGCGGTGGTCGCGGGCACGGTGGGACCGATCGGCTTTCTCGGGCTGCAGATGTCCTACGGCCTGAACGCTCTCTTCGGGATCCCCGACAGCTTCGCAGTGCAGGCCGTGATTATTCTCGCCCTCGCCGGAATCTACACCCTGTCGGCTATCTCGGGGCTCGAAAGGGGTATCCAGTTCCTGTCCAAGGCGAACGTGATCCTCGCCTTCGCGCTGCTGGCGTTCATGCTCATAGCGGGTCCGACGCTGTTCATCTTCAAGGGCTTCCTCGGGGGCTTCGGCACATACCTGTCGAATTTCGTCCCGATGGCGATGTTCCGCGGTGATGCCGGGATGTTCGGCGATCCGGGCTGGCTGGGCTGGTGGACCGTGTTCTTCTGGGGCTGGTTCCTCGGTTACGGCCCGCTGATGGCGATCTTCATTGCTCGCGTCAGCCGCGGCCGTTCGATCCGCTCGATCATCATCATGCTGTCGATCGTCGCACCGCTGATCACGAACTTCTGGTTCACGATCATCGGCGGATCGGGCATCGCCCTGGAGCAGATGACGCCGGGCGTGATCTCGGGGCCGTTCGAAGGTTTCAACCTGCCCGCCGGCCTGCTTGCGATCACCCAGGCATTGCCTGTGGGATTCATCCTGTCGCTGCTGTTCCTGGTGCTGACCATGATCTTCGTGGCGACGACCAGCGACTCGATGAGCTTCGTGATCGCCACGGCGATGTCGGACGACAATCCTTCGGCGCCACTGCGAGCCTTCTGGGGCCTTGCGATGGCCGTCATGGCGCTCATCCTGATTTCGACAGGGGCGGGCGGCATCGGCAAGCTGCAAAGCTTCATTGTGGTTACGGCTGTTCCGGTGTCGCTGGTGCTGCTGCCCTCACTTTGGGATGCATTTCGCATTACCATGACGCTTGGACGCCGGTGAGCGACTTGCCGGGCGTGGTGTGCCCATGCCCGCCGACAATCCATGATCGGAAGAAGGTTTCAGAACGATGAGCGCCGGCAAATCCCACGTTGCAGATGGCCTGCACCTTCGGCCCAGACCGCCCGAAACCGTCATGCGGCTCGCACGGATGGGTTCGGCTCACCCGACACGCCTGTCGTTCCTGCGGGTATTGCTGCGCCGAATGGAAAGAGAGGGCTGGCGTTTCGACCGACCGATCTGGGAAATCAACGATTGCGGTGTCGGGCGCGCCACATATCGCGCAATCGGGCCTGAACGCATCTACAGCCTTGTCGCCTTTGCTCACGACCTGCCCGAGGAGATGCGTTCGGATCGCGTCATCGCCACCGCGTGGGACGCGACCTTCGCGTTGTTCGACGGCACACCGACCAAGGCCGACCTCGACCGTCTTGAGGCCAACGTGCCGCTTCAGGAGGCCGGCCGGATCAGGCCGAGCGAGCTGTCGCTGAGCCGGGCCAACCGTTCGGTCCGCCTGTGGGAACACGTCGTCGACAAGCTCTCCATGGGTTGCCAGCCCGATCCCGAGGAGATTGCCGCCGTTGGATATCTGATGCGCACGACGGCGGTATACGGTTCCGGAAAGTTCGGTGCCGCCGACCGGCGCGACATCGCCGCTCGCCCCGAACTGGCAGCGCCATTCCAGATCGAGATGCTTTCGGTCTGGCTGACACGCCAGTTCTCCGTGGACATGGTCGAACACCTCGCCTCGGTGAAGGGGGGGGCCGGGGCGGTGCGTCTTGCGCCAGAGATCAAGCGTGGTCTTGGCGTCGGCAACGCGACCGGCCTCGGAATGGCTCCCTTCCTGGTGCGCCATCCGATGCTTCTCAACAACTGGATCAGCGCGCGCGAAGAGGCCCTGGCACGGGTGCGCAGGATCGATGGGGCGACGCGCGAGGCCGCGGCCTGCCTTCGCGCAGCCCATGCCGAAGCGTGCCGCAATGCCGCCAATTGGCGGTCGGAGCACCCGATCCAGATCGCGAAGCTCGCCGACCTGCGCGCGGACCTGGCGAAGATCGCCACGCGGCTGGAGAGGTTCCCCGGTGATGATCCGCGGCCATGGGATGCATTGTGGGTCTGGGGCGAGGAGACCTTGTCGCTCGAGGGTCAGGAGCAGCTATTCGCTCTGCTGATCGAACCCCATGGCAATCTCGTCGACGAACTGGCCGCCTGCATGAGCGCCGATGAAGCCGTTGCCTTTCGTCTGGATGGCGCTATGCGCCTTCGCAGGCTCCGTGAAGTCCTGGGTGAGCGCTACGCCTGGGCATTGGCTGTCGACTTCACCCGGCCGGAGAACACTGCCCGTTTCTGGTATGTCTCCGAGGAAAAGCTGGAACCGCGCCTGGGCGAGCGCGCAACCGAGACCGGCGCGGAGCGGGAACAGCCGCTGTGCATCGCACGGCTTGCCTCGGAACTGGACGCTGCGTTGGCGGAGAGGGACGAGACCGAGACCGTTGCGGCATTTCTTCTTCGCCACCCCGAGCATCGTTACATGGTGCGCCGCGTGCAGATCGCTGCAGGCCACCCATATGCCGAGGTCCACGACAACCTGATCGCGGCCGACATGCTGCCGATCGACCTCATGCGCTGCAAGCTGGCTTTTTTCGGCGCGAGCCATTTCGACCCGCGATCCGACAAATGGGTTAGGATCAGCCTGTTCCAGGGCGCACCCTATCCGCTCGAAATGGATGGGAGGACCCAGGCATGATCATGGAACCGAATGATCCCACCCGAACCGGTCCCGCAATCTCGGACTTGCCGCCTTCGGCGGTGCTGTCGCGCAACGAGATCGAGGCGCTTTGCACCAAGGCCGCTCGTGGGGCGAGTCTGAGCTGGGGCCAAGCCGAGGAAGCGGGGTTCGCCGCAGGCTGGCTCCATGCACATGGTATCGATGGTTCAGCCGCGCTTCTGGCCCACCTACACCGCAGGGCCGGCATGGCATGGGCGGATGTCTGCCCGGCCGTCGGCATTGGTCGATGGCAAGCCCGGGGCAGGGGGCCGATCTGTTCGATCGCACTCGGCGCCGCGCTCAGCGATCACTGCGGCCTGCCCGAGGGCGCGCTCAACGAGGGTCTGTCAGTCGGCCCCGTCAGCCAACCCATTCTCGTCCTGCCGTTTCTGTCGCGTATGGCCGAGGTTCTGGGCCATGCCGTTCTACTGTGCTTCGACGGGGGGGAGATCTGCGTCGACTCCCATGGCACGTCGGGTGATACGGGTCGTCTGACCAGGCTTGCCGAAGCATCATTTGGCCTTTCGCTTGGAACTCATCCCGACGGTTCCGGCTGCCCGCCCGTCTACGATTGCGCGCACGCGACGCTGACCGCGCTCGGCGATCTTGCGATGCGGACGACTGTTCCCCCTTCGGAACGCTCCCGTGCCGACGCGGGCGCCGGCACCGCCGACAACGACTGAAAGGACAAGAGATGACTGTTGCTCACTTGCATCCCGGTCAGCGGATGAGCGAGGCCGTGCGTGTCGGCGACATCGTATTCCTCGCCGGACAGATTCCCGACGACCTGAGTTCCGGCATCGAATTGCAGACCAGGCAGGTGCTGGACGGGATCGACCGGGTGATGGCTGAACTGGGCGGCAGCAAGTCCGACGTCGTCTCGGTCCAGGTCTGGCTGGCGGACATGGCGGATTTTCCCGGCATGAACGCGGTCTGGGATGCCTGGGTCGACAAGAAGGCACCGCCCGCGCGCGCCACCTGCGGCGTGGCATTGGCGCGACCGGGGATGCGCGTCGAGATGGTGGCGGTGGCGGCACTCCGCACTCGTTAGACGTTGTTGCAGAACCTGGATGTGAGGCGTCTCTGCGGGTCCACCTCGGCCGCCTGCCGGCTTTCGACGAGGAGGTGGACGATCGCGGGGGGCCTCGGGCATGAGCGGCGCGAGTCCCGGCAGGCCGTCTTCGGCAGCATGACGGCCAGGACGCCAAATTCGGACTTCGCCTCGACCTTGTCAGTATCCACGCCGGGCGGCAGCGGGATCGTGCGGTAGAAGGCGCCGTCGGAGCGTTCGGACAGGTGGATGTTCACTTAACCTTCATGGCTGACGAATGACATGACGGTTTCTGCGGGGCATTGACCCATGTTGCGGTGTCCGAGGTGCGGCCGCTCGGTGTCGGAGTGGACGATCCCGGTCCGCCGGACGCAACGCGCTCCGGCCCGTCAACGGCGCAAGCGGCCCTGTCACAGGCGGCGCACGAGAATGAATGCCGCCGTCAGCCGGGGGGAAGTGTCATCCCCGGAGGCACCTCGGGGCTTCGGGCGGTTGCGGGCGAATGGCGTGCCGGTTTGTTTGAAATCCGCTCCGCCTGGGCTGCCGTCACGGCGATCATGTGGAGTACGTCCTCGGCGCTGCATCCGCGCGAAAGGTCGTTCGCGGGTTTGGCAAGTCCTTGCAGAATCGGCCCGATGGCCACCGCGCCGCCAATCCGCTGCGCGATCTTGTAGCCGATGTTTCCCGCTTCCAGGTTCGGGAATATGAAGACGTTCGCGTTGCCGCCAAGCGGCGAGTCGCTCGCCTTCATGGCCGAGACCTCGGGGACGAAGGCCGCATCGAACTGCAGGGCGCCATCGACGCAGAGATCCGGGTCGGCTGCACGGACGAGCCTGGTGGCCGTCTCGACCTTGGTGACCGCGCTGTGATCGGCGCTGCCGCGCGTCGAGAAGGACAGCATGGCGACACGCGGAGTCTCGCCCGTCAGATCGGTGAAGGACCGGGCGGAGGCAATGGCGATCTGGGCCAGTTCGTCCGCGTCGGGTTCGACGACGAGACCCGCATCCGCAAAGACATGCGCGCCCTTCTTCTGGTGGTGCGACGCGCAGAAGAGCATCAGGAAGAAGCTCGAGACCACTTTGGTGCCGGGCTTGGGCCCGATGATCTGGATGGCGGTGCGGACGATGTCCGCCGTCGGCAGGCACGCGCCGCCCAATGTGCCGTCGGCAAGGCCGGCCTTCACCATCAGCGCCGCATAGATGTGGGGCTGCCTTGCGCCGCGCAGCGCCTCCTCCAGTGACAGGCCCTTGTGTTTGCGGGTGGCGTGGTAGAGGAGCGCGAGTTCGTCCGTCAGCGGCGAGGTCGCGGGATCGTGGATCTCGAGCGGTTCGGGCCGCTCCTTTCCCAGCCAGTCGAGCTGCGTGCCGATGGCTTGCTCCGACCCGACAAGGATGACGCGGGCGATGCCGCGCTCGCAGGCCTCGACGGCTGCCTTGACGACGCGCGGGTCCGCGCCCTCCGACAGGACGATCGTCCGCAGCGAGCGGGCGGCGTTCGCAAGGATCATTTCAAGCGGCTTCATGGCGGGGAACCTCAGCTGATGAGTTTTCCGCCGGCGACGACGAAGGCGGCGATGAAGAGTGTTTCGGCAACGATCAGAAAGATGGCCTGGCCACCGACCTCGAGCACGCGCTTGAGGGAGGTCTTCATCCCCACGGCCGAGACCGACAGGAGGAGCGCCCAGCGCGACACCTCCGACAGCAGTGTCGAGATCCCGGCCGGAATTGCGCCGAAGGAATTGAGGGCCGCGAAGATCAGGAAGGCCACCACGAAGAACGGGATGAGCGGCGGCCGCGCGCCCGTCGCACTGTCCGCACCCATGCTGTTGCGGATGACCAGCGACAGGATCAGGATGACCGGGGCGAGCATCGTCACCCGGATGAGCTTGACCAGCGTCGCCACCTCGCCCGCGGAATCCGAGACGGAGAAGCCGGCGCCCACGACCTGCGCCACATCGTGGATCGTGCCGCCGATGAAGACGCCGGACTGGCTGTCGTCCATCGCCATCCACCCCGCCAACATCGGGTAGAAGATCATGGCGAGCGTGCTGAGCACCGTCACGCCGAGAACCGTGAAGATCAGGTTGCTTTCCGAGTTCTCGTTCTTCGGGAGAACCGCAGCGATGGCCATGGCGGCCGAGGCGCCGCAGATCGCGACGGCTCCGCCGGTCAGCACGCCGAAGCGCCAGCCGCGCCCGAGGAAGCGAGAACAGACGACGCCGAAGGCGATCGTGAAGATGACGGCGAGAATGAGCAGTCCCACCATCTCCGGTCCGAGGCCGACCATCAGTTCGGCGCTGACGCGCGCGCCGAGGATGGCGACGCCGACCCGAAGCACCTTCTTCGCGGTCAGATCGATTCCGGGCACGCAGCGGCCGTCTTCGGCCAGGAACCCGAACGCGATCCCGAGAAGCAGCGCCATGAGCATCGCGGGCGCGCCGTAGTGATCGGACAGGAACTGCGCGGCCGTCCCCACCACGGCGCAGACGAGCAGACCCGGCGCGTATTGGCGGAACACGTCGCCTGCCCTGGACGTCCGGGCCCGTTGGCTCAAAGCTGAAGTCATGATCTGTTACTCACGGAAAAAGGAGGACACGACCGGGCGCGGGTCCCGATTTACCTGGATCAGGGACAGCGGCCGGGGAGGTCCCCCGGCCGCCGAGGGTCGTCAGGCCGCGCCCTGCTCGCGCATGTCGGCCGGATCAATCCCGGCGACGACGACGGGCTTCTTCATCGCGTCGCGGCGGAAGGGCTCGCCAAGTTCCTGGTTCAGGAGGACCTCGATGAAGGTCGTCTGCTTGTCCTTCATCTGGCGCTCGACCGCCTTGCGCAGTTCGGTGGTGAGCTCCTCGGTCGTCCGGACCTGGACGCCGTTGGCGCCACATGCGCGGGCGATGCCGGCATAGGACGTGTCCCGGTCCAGTTCCGTTCCAACGAAGTTGTTGGCGTACCAGAGCGTCGTGTTCCGCTTCTCCGCGCCCCACTGGTAGTTGCGGAAGATCACCATGGTGATCGCGGGCCAGTCGTCGCGGCCACACGCGGTCATCTCGTTCATCGAGATGCCGAAGGCGCCGTCGCCGGAAAAGCCGATCACGGGCGTGTCCGGGCAGCCGATCTTGGCGCCGAGGATCGACGGGAAGCCATAGCCGCAGGGGCCGAAGAGGCCGGGCGCCAGATACTTCCGGCCATTCTCGAACGCCGGGTAGGCGTTGCCGATGGCGCAGTTGTTGCCGATGTCGGACGAGATGATGGCCTCGGCCGGAATCGCCGCCTGGATCGCACGCCAGGCCTGCCGCGGGCTCATGAGGTCGGCGTCCCGCGCGCGCGCTTCCTCGTTCCAGACGGTGCCGGGATCGTCCTGCTCGTGGTCGAGCGACGAGAGTTCCTGTGCCCAGCGGGACTTCGTCGTGGCGACAAGGTCACGCCGTGCCTGACGGCCTTCGTCGCCGGCGCTGCCGGAAAGACGCGCGAGGATGCCGCGCGCGACCTTCGCCGCATCGCCCTCGATCCCCACGGTGACCCTCTTCGTCAGACCGATCCGGTCGGCGTTGATGTCGACCTGGATTATCTTCGCCCCTTTCGGCCAGTAGTCGATGCCGTAGCCGGGCAGCGTCGAGAACGGGTTGAGCCGGGTGCCGAGCGCGAGCACGACATCGGCCTTGGCGATGAGTTCCATCGCGGCCTTGGAGCCGTTGTAGCCAAGCGGCCCCATGGCAAGCCGGTGCGAGCCGGGGAAGCTGTCGTTGTGCTGGTAGTTCGAGCAGACCGGCGCATCCAGCCGCTCGGCCAGCTTGACTACGTCCGGGATGGCCCCCGAAAGCACGACACCCGCACCCGAGAGGATCACCGGGAACCGTGCCTCGGAGAGAAGACGCGCAGCTTCGGCCACGGCCTCCTCGCCACCGGCGGGGCGTTCGAACTTGACGACCTGGGGAAGATCGACGTCGATCACCTGGGTCCACATGTCACGCGGGATGTTGATCTGCGCAGGCGCCGAGGCGCGCCATGCCTTCAGGATGACGCGGTTCAGCACCTCGGGGATGCGGGTCGCATCGCGGACCTCTTCCTGGTAGCAGACGCAGTCGGCGAACATCCGCATCTGCTCCATTTCCTGGAAGCCGCCCTGGCCGATGGTCTTGTTGGCCGCCTGCGGCGTCACCAGCAGCATCGGCGTATGGTTCCAGTAGGCGGTCTTCACGGCGGTGACGAAGCCGGTCACGCCGGGGCCGTTCTGCGCGATCGCCATCGCCATCTTGCCGGTGGCGCGGATGAAACCGTCGCACATCAGGCCGCCGTTGGTTTCATGGGCGCAGTCCCAGAAGGTGATGCCCGCCTTCGGAAAGAGGTCCGAAACCGGCATCATGGCGGAACCGATGATGCCGAAGGCATGTTCGATCCCGTGCATCTGAAGCACTTTGACGAAGGCTTCTTCGGTGGTCATTCTCATTTGCGTTCTCCTTTCCGCGCAACTCAGTTGCGCTCGTCCCGATAGTGGTAGATCTTGTAGAGGCCCCATTGGCCGAGCCGCCGGAACGGCGTTCTCCAGCCTTCGTGCGGCAGTTCGTCCCGGAAGATCGGCAGCTTCGGCACAGTCGCCTCGCGGCCCGCGACCAGTTGCGCCATGCGCCGGCCGGCCTGTGCCGAATACATGACGCCGTTCCCTCCGTAGCCCATGGCGTAATAGGCGTTGGGCAGGCCCGACACGGCCGTGATCCGCGGCATCATGTCGTGGCTCACGTCCACCCAGCCCCACCAGGAGTAATCCAGCTCGATTCCACGCAGGGCGGGGAACTTGCGGGCCAGCCCTTCGCGCAGGCTGGCGAGGTGGCGCGGGTTGTCGGCATCCTGGCCGGTGATCGCGGCCCTGCTGCCGATCTGGACGCGGTTGTCCGGCAGCAGTCGGTAGTAGTGCCGCAGGGTCCGCGTGTCGGTCAGCGGGCTCGTCACCTTGAAGCCGCAGGCGTCGAGTTCGGACGCCGTCAGCGGCCGCGTCACGATCGAGTTCGACATGATCGGCATGATCCGGTCGCGCAACTGGGGATGCAGGCCACGCGGCGCGTAACCCGCCGTGGCGACGGCAACGGCCCGGGCGCGCACCGTGCCGCCGGGCGTGCGGAGGTGGTGAACGCCGTTCTTCGTCGTCCAGCCTTCGACCGGGCTGTCCACATGGACCTTAGCCCCGAGTTCGCGGGCCACGCGGAGGTAGCCGAAGGCCAGCTTCGCGGCATGGACGGCCGTCCCGTCGGGCTCCCACATCGCCCCGTGCGCTTCCCGGTCGCGGACCGCCGTGGCATGCAGCTCGTCGCGGGAGAGCATCCGTGCGCCATAGCCGAAGGTCTCGCGCAGAAGCGCCGCCTCCTTGGTCAGGGTCGGCATCATCCACGGCCTGTGGGCGATGTAGTAGTGCCCGCCGTCCTGCGGCTCGCAGGCGATGGCGTGGTCGCGGATCAGCCCGCGGAAGACGTCGAATGCCTCGACCACCTCCGCATGCATCCCGCGCGCGACATCGAGGCCCCAGCGCTCGATCCACTGCGACCGCTTCAGCCGGCCCGAGGAGATCTGCGCCTGGCCGCCGTTGCGGGTGGAGCAGCCAAAGGCCACGCCGTTGGCCTCAAGCACATGCGCCTTGATGCCGAATTCCTTGGCGAGGTGCAGGGCGCAGGACAGTCCGGTATAGCCCGAGCCGATCACGGCGACGTCGACATCCAGGTCCCCGCGCACCGGGCCGTCGTCTTCCGGCGGCGTGCCCGCCGTGCCGATCCAGTAGGTCGGCGCATAGGCGGTCCCGCTCCCGATGGATCTGTCGGCGATGGGATCGTACTTGGGGTTGTAGGGCGCGCGAGCGCGAAGGTGTGTCGTGGCTTGCATCGACGTGAATCCGGTTATGGGGTGAGGTTGGACTGGTCAGCGGGGCTCGATGACCGGGCGCTGCTTTCGGAAGGCCTGCTTCATGACGAGCTTGCCGTCGCGGATCGTGAACAGGTCCACGCCCTGCGCCTCGACCCGGCGGCCTGCGGCATCGGTGCCGCGAAACGTCCATTCCGACACGCCCCGGTCGCCGCAGACGAAGTGGCGGTGATCGGCCCATTCGGCATCCGGCATCGCGGTCCAGACCCCGACGAAGGCCTTGGCGATCGCGTCACGGCCGGTGATGCGGGCCCCGAATTCCTCCGGGCCGGCCACCGTCGTGAACACGCAGTCCTCGGCGAAATGGGTCATGACGGCATCGACGTCATGGCGGTTGAACGCGTCGAAGGTGAACTTCAGATCATCGGCCGTGAGCTGACTCATGGGTCTATCCTTTTCTAGTGTTCGCTGTAGGGCACGATCAGCGTGGGCACCGTGGCGCGGTGCAGCACCCGCTTGGCGATCGTTCCCAGGAAGCTGTGGGTCAGCCCGTGGGCATGGCTGCCCATCAGGATCATGTCGGCCGGCAGGCTGTCGGCACGCTTGAGGATCGCGTCCGCGGCATAGCCCTCGACGACTTCGATTTCGTCGACGCGGGCGCGCTCGCCGCGCTCGTCCTCGGGCATTTCCGCCCAGAAGGCCTCTTGCCGTTCGTTGAGCGCCGCGCGGGTATTCTGCAGGCGACGGTTGATCGCCTGGTTCCGTTCGTTCGCGTCGATCATGAACATCTGAAGCGTGATGCGCGCTTCCTCGTTCATCGGTTCCAGTGCGTGCATGACGTGGAGCCGCGCGTCGAGTGCCTTGGCCAGTCCGACCGCGTAGCGGAAGGCGAAGTTCGAAGTCGTGGACAGATCCGTCGCGTAGAGGATCGTCTTGATGGGCTGCATCATGTCAGTACCCCATTGCCCGTGGCAGCCAGAGCGCGATCTCGGGGAAGATTGCGATGACGGCGATTGCGACCGTGCTGGCTATCGCGAAGGGCAGCGCGCGCAGCGAGATCTCCTCGATCGAGACGTTCGAGATGCCCGAGGCGATAAAGAGGTTCTCGCCCAGGGGCGGGGTCTGGAAGCCCACCGAGAGCGTGCAGATCATCACGATGCCGAAGTGGATCGGGTCGATCCCGACCGAATAGGCGACGGGCAGCATCACCGGCACGAGGATCATGATCGCCGCAAGCGTCTCCATGAACATGCCGACGAAGAGCAGGAAGGCGACGATCAGGGCCCAGATCACATAGATGTTCTGCGTGAACGACAGGAGCGCCGAGGCAAGGTGCGCCGGGATCTGGTTCTCGACGAGGATGCGGCCGAAGATCGTCGCGGTGAAGAGAACCAGAAGAACGCGGCCGGTGAGCCAGGTGGTCGCCTCGAGCGAAGCGAAGATCTCCTTCAGGCGGATTTCCCGGTAGATGAAGATCCCGACGAAGAGAGTGTAGAAGATCGCCACGATCGCCGCCTCGGTCGGCGTGAAGAGGCCCGCGTAGATGCCGCCGAGGATCACGAGCGGCGCGAGCAGCGACCAGAAGCCCTTGTAGCAGGCCGTCGCGATCTTGCCGATCGACAGCGCCTCTCCGCCGCCGCGATACCCGGCCCTGCGGCACCGGACGTAGTTCATCAGAAGCAGGCCCGAAGCCATCGCGAAGCCGGGCAGGAAGCCGGCGATGAACAGCTTGGAGATCGAGACGGTCTGGAACTGGCCGAACTTCTCGACCGCCTCGACCGGGGGCTGCATGCCCATCGCCGAGATGCCGAAGATGACCATCGGGATCGAGGGCGGGATGACGATGCCGAGCCCGCCCGAAGCGGCGGTGACGGCCGCGCCGTAGCCACGGGCATAGCCGGCCTTGGTCATCGCCGGGATCATCAGCATGCCGACGGCCGCGGTCGTCGCGGGGCCGGAGCCGGAGATCGCGCCGAAGAACAGGCAGGCGATGACCGTCGCCGCCGAGATGCCGCCGGTGAAGGGGCCGGCGAGGCTTTCGGCCACCGTGATCAGCCGCCGCGAGATGCCGGCGGCCTCCATCAGGGCTCCGGCCAGGATGAAGGCCGGCAGCGCCATCAGCGGGAAGGCCCCGACCGATGAAAAGGCGATCTGGACCATCTTGATCGGGTTGTCGCCCAGGTACCACATGGCGGCCAGGGCCGAAACCCCGAGCCCGACCGAGATCGGCGCGCCGAGGATGAGCAGAAAGAAGAACGTGCCGAAAAGCACGGTGACGATAGCACTGTCCATCACGCGCGCCCTCCCTTGGCGGCTTCGGCTGCGATCGCGTCGAGGTCGAGCTGATCGGGGTCGCGCGGGTCCGTACCCAGCACGAGCTTCATGTAGTTCACCTGCAGGATGCGGAGCGTCATCAGCGTGAACGCCAGCGGCAGCACCAGCATCACGTACTTCATCGGCCAGCCCAGCGTCTGGGCCTTCACGAAGGGCTTGAGAAGACTGATGTATTCGATCGCGTAGCGGATGAAGACGATGTTGAATACGATCCAGAAGAGGTCACCCGCCGCCTCGACCCAGCGGGCGATCCGCCGCGGCATCATGTTCACGTGGAACGAGATGCGGTTGTGCGCATACATCCGCGCGGCGTAGCTGGCGCCGAAATAGGCGAACCAGACGAACATGAAGACCGAGATTTCCTCGATCCAGGTGATCGAGAAGCCGAAGGCAGAGCGTGACACGATCTGCACGAAGAGCAGGACGACAAACGCCGCCAGAAGAACGCGACAGATGTAGCTCTCCAGCTTGTCAAGATGACGCCAGAACCGGTGCATGTTTGAACCTGTGGGGATGAGGCTGGCAGTGGGGGCCGCGCTCGGCGGCCCCCCGCGGTTCAGGTCACTCGACGGCCGGACGGCCGAGCGCGGCCAGGACGTTGTTCAGCACGTCCTTGCCGCCGATCGAGTCATAGAACTTCGGCCAGACGGCGGCGGTCGCAAGGTCGATGAACTCCTTCTCGCCGTCGGCCGGATCGGTGATCTCCATGCCCTTGGCGACGAGCTCTTCCTTGATCCTGGCTTCCTGGTCGCGCAGGAACTGGCCCGAGGCCAGCGTCGCCGCATTGCCGGCTTCCAGAACGGCAGCCTGTTCTTCGGGGCTCAGCGACTGGAACACCTGCTCCGACACGATCAGCGGCTCGATCGAGAAGATGTACCGGATGTTCGTGATGTACTTCTGCACTTCGTCGAACTTCATCGCATAGACGGTCATGTAGGGGTTGTCCTGGCCGTCCACGACCTTCTGCTGGAGTGCCGCGAAGGTTTCCGACCAGGCCATCGGGGTCGGGTTGATGCCCCAGGCCTGATAGGTCGCGATCATGATCTCGTTCTTTGGCGTGCGGACGACCAGATCCTTCAGGTCGGCCACGGTCGACACCGGGTGCTTCGAGTTGGTCAGGACGCGGAAGCCCGAATAGGCCCAGCCGATGATGCGCACGCCGGCATCCTCGATTGTCTTGTCGATCATCTGCTGGCCGATCTCGCCCTGGGTGATCTTCTCGGCGTCTTCCAGCGACAGGATGACGTAGGGCAGCGTGAGCGTGCCGACTGACGGCGAGAAGGGCGTGATGTTGTTGATCGCGAGGATCGAGAAATCGAGCGTGCCGGTGGCGGCGGCGGTCACGGTGTCCTGCTCGTCGCCGAGCTGGCCGTTCAGGAAGAGCTGCGCCGTATGCGCGCCGCCGGATTTCTCTTCGAGCGCCTTGACGAAGGCAAGGCCCAGGGCCTCCTGCGTGCCGCCCGCGCCGTCGCCGACGGCGATGCGGAAATCACGTGCGTCGGCATGGAAGGCCGTCGTTGCAAGCAATACGGCAAGGGCGGCACTCTTGAGTGCCGTCACGGTCTTTTTCATGGATATCTCCCTAAAGGGGCCGAATCTCCTCCGCGGCCGAGAGGGAAATTGTCAGGGGCCACCCGTGAATGTTATATCCAGAATGGATCAAGAACCGATCCAGTTTGGGAAGCCACTTTGACGTCGACATACCGCATCGCGCCCGAGATCTTCTTCATCGACCGCCGCGACAGGCGCACGCTGCAGATGCAGTTGGCAACCTCCATCGTCTCGACGATTCTGGATACGCGCGCGCTTCCGGGCACGCGGATGCCATCCACACGCAAGCTGTCGGAAACGCTTAATATTTCCAGGCTTACCGTGACCCTCGTGTATCAGGATCTCGTCGCCCAGGGTTATCTGGAGCCGTTGCCGCGCTCGGGTTTCGTCATCTCCAGGAAGGTGCCCCACCGGCGGGTCCAGGCCGACACGGCCGCTTCCGGGGTGATTCCCGCGGTCGACTGGACCGGCCGTCTCGCACATCGGCTGGACCAGCGGCGGAAAATCAGCAAGCCGCGCGACTGGCGCAGCTACCCTTACCCATTCATCTATGGCCAGGTCGACCCGACGCTCTTCGATCACAACGCATGGCGCGACTGCGCGAGACGAGCCTTGGGCCAGCGCGACTTTCCCGAACTTGCCGATGACCGTCTGGCCCAGGATGATCCGGTCCTCGTCGACTATGTCCGCCGCAATACGCTTCCCCGCCGCGGAATAAACGCATCCCCCGACGAGGTCCTGATCACGCTGGGTGCCCAGAATGCCTTGTGGATCGCTGCCACGCTCCTGGCCACGCCGGACAGGCTCGGGGTCATGGAAGATCCCGGTTTCCCGGACTTCGCGGAGACCTTGCGCTTCCTCGGAATGCCACGTCACTTCGTGCAGGGCGACGAGGGCGGCCTCGATCCCGATCTTCTGCCGCCGGATACCGGCCTCGTCTTCGTCACGCCAAGCCACAATATTCCGGCCGGCGCGACGATGCCGCGCGAGCGTCGGCGGCACCTCCTGGATCTAGCGGACCAGAAGGACTTTCTAATTATCGAGGATGACTACGAGACAGAAATGAGCTTTCTCGAACCGCCATCCCCGTCACTGAAGGCGATGGACCGGGCGGGTAGAGTCATCTACGTCGGCAGCTTCTCGAAATCGCTCTTTCCGGGTCTGCGGATCGGCTATCTCGTCGCGCCTCCGGAATTCATCCGCCAGGCGCGGGAACTGCGCACCATGATGCTGCGCCACGCGCCGGGTCACATGCAGAGGGTCACGGGGTACTTTCTCGCACTCGGGCACTACGATGCCCATGTCGTACGCCTGCGAGAGATCTTCAGACGCCGGCGCGAAGCGCTCGTGACGGCGCTTGGGCCAACAGATATCCACGTCGTTGGCGCCGCGCGCCATGGCGGCTCCAGCCTTTGGGTGGCGGGACCGGAGCACATCGACAGCCGCGATCTCGCCACACACCTCGCGCCGCGCGGAGTACTCATCGAGCCGGGCCATCCGTTCTTCTCGAACCCTGCCGAAGTCTGCAATCTCTTCCGGCTCGGATATTCCTCCATCGCGGAAGCCCAGATCGGGAAGGGCGTGCAGATCATGCAGGAAACGGTCGCGGCGCTGGCGACCTCCTCGGGTCGGGTCGATTGATTTCCGACCGTCGGCATCGTTCAGACGCCGCAAGGAGACCTTGGGTTGGGCGAGCTTTTCTTCCGGCTGACGGACGAGCAGCGGGTCCGGCAGCCGTCCGTACAGCGGGCCGGGCAGCGAGGCCGAGCGTGCCGAGGACCCGCGGACTCTGCCCGAGCTGAGCCTCCGGGGTCAGGTCGGCCATGCCCCGACCTCCCGCAGCCGCGCCTCGATCCGGGGCTTCTGGTCCTCGAAGGTGCCGTAGGCGAACCAGTCGCCGATCTCGGTGATCGGGGCGACGCGGACGCCGAAGCGCCGCTTGGCCTCGTCCATCACGGCCTGGTCGGTGAGGTCGCGTTCGGCGTAGGCGATGCCGAGACGGCCAAGCCAGGCCTTGAGGCTGCGGCAATCGGGGCAGGTCGGGGTGGAATAGACGGCGACGGCAGCGGTCATGGCGGTTCTCCTTGGCGGTAATGAGGGGGATCAGGGCCGTCCCCGGATGTGCCGGGGACGCCTTGCCGTCATGCGGCGGCGCTGTTTGCCCTGGCGGTCGGCGCGGTGAAGCGGCGCAGGCGGAGGGCGTTGGCGAGGACGAAGACGGAGGAGAGCGCCAT
>NZ_WBUS01000200.1 GCF_008933605.1 Albidovulum sp. | reverse complement strand
GCGATGTCTGGCGAGCAGCGCCTTGACGTTGCGAATATTGTCCATCGACACCGGCTGTCCGCCGCCGGCGTTGTTGGTCACGGTGATCATGCAGAAGGGAATATTGGCCGCGCCCTCGGTCTCGATCTGGATTGCCGGGGCCCGGCCGGCGGGGGCGTCGGCGGTCAGCAGCCGCCGCGGCGCCCCGCCATCCCCCTCGGCCGCGGTCGCGCGGCGGAACACCAGCAGCGAGTGATAGACCGTCGTCCGCTTTGTCAGGCCGGTGCGCTCTTCCGACGGCAGGGTATCGGCGCGGACATATTCCCAGCCCTCGCGGGCGAGATCGTTCATCACCGTGGCAAGCGTCTGTGCGAACCGGTCGGCGGGCGTCTTCGCGCCACGCACCTTCTCGCCTCGGGTCGGGGCGGGAACCACCTTGTACTCGTACGTCTGCATCGGAGCCTCGTCTGGCAGGGCGGGACCTGAGCCCCATAGCGGATGCGCCCCGGCCGGGCAAGGGTGGGGCCCTCGAAGCCCGGCGAGAGTGCGCTCAGGACCGGCGGGCGGATCAGAGACCGAGTTTCGTCGCCACGAGCGCGTTCACGGCGGCCGGATTGGCCTTGCCGCCGGTCGCCTTCAGGACCTGGCCCACGAACCAGCCGGCGAGTTTCGGGTTCGCCTTGGCCTTCTCGACCTGCGCGGGGTTCTGGGCGATGATCTCCTCGACCGCCGCCTCGATCGCGGAAAGGTCGGTGACCTGCTTCATCCCGTGCTTCGCGGCAACCTCGGCAGGGTCGGCGCCGCGCTCCGTCGTCCAGAGAAGCTCGAAGAGGTCCTTCGCCATCTTGCCGGAAATCTCGCCCGAGGCGATGAGGTCGAGCACGCCGCCGAGCTGCCGGGCGGAGACGGGCGAGGCCTCGACGGTCAGCCCCTCCTTGTTCAGCCGGCCGAAAAGCTCGTTGATCACCCAGTTCGCCGCCTGCTTGCCGTCGCGCCCGCGGGCGACCTCCTCGAAGAAGGCGGCATTCTCCACCTCGGCGGTCAGCACGCCCGCGTCGTATTCGGTCATGCCGTAGTCGGCCACGAAGCGGGCGCGCTTGGCGTCCGGCAGTTCCGGCATCGACGCGGCGATTGCGTCCACCCAGTCCTGCTCGATCTCGAGCGGCAGGAGGTCGGGGCAGGGGAAATAGCGGTAGTCGTGCGCTTCTTCCTTCGAGCGCATGGAGCGGGTCTCGCCCCTGTCGGGATCGTAGAGCCGCGTCTCCTGCTCGACCTTGCCGCCGTCCTCGACGATGGCGATCTGGCGCCGCGCCTCGAATTCGATCGCGGCCTGGATGAACCGCATCGAGTTCATGTTCTTGATCTCGCAGCGGGTTCCGAGCACAGAATGATCGCCCGTCGCCTGGTATCTCTCGTAATCCCCCGGCCGGCAGATGCTGACGTTGACGTCGGCGCGGAGGTTCCCGTTCTGCATGTTGCCGTCGCATGTGCCGAGGTAGCGTAGGACCTGGCGGAGCTTGGCCACATAGGCCGCCGCTTCCTCCGGCCCCCTGATGTCGGGGCGCGAGACGATCTCCATCAGCGCGACGCCGGTGCGGTTGAGGTCGACGAAGGACATGGTCGGGTCGAGGTCGTGGATCGACTTGCCGGCGTCCTGTTCCAGATGGATCCGCTCGACCCGCACGCGGCGGGCGATGCCGGGCGCCAGCACCACGAGGATTTCGCCCTCGCCGACGATCGGGTGGTAAAGCTGGCTGATCTGGTAGCCCTGCGGCAGGTCCGGGTAGAAGTAGTTCTTGCGGTCGAAGGCGGATCGAAGGTTGATCGCGGCCTTCAGGCCGAGCCCGGTGCGCACCGCCTGTTCGACGCAGAACTCGTTGATCACGGGGAGCATGCCCGGCATCGCCGCGTCGACGAAGGACACGTTGGAGTTCGGCTCCGCCCCGAATTCCGTCGACGCGCCCGAGAAGAGCTTGGCCCGGGACGCGACCTGCGCATGGACCTCCAGGCCGATCACCAGTTCCCAATCCGCTTTCGCACCGGAAATCACCTTGGGTTTCGGGGGTTCGTAGGCGAGGTCGAGCATGGGGCGTCCTTCCGTGTCCGGACCGCTTTCTAAGGGAGCGGGGCGGGCGAGACAAGCAGGGCAAGCCGGCGCGGGCGCGCGAAATCACGCGCAACCGGGGGCGCGGATGCGGCGGGGTTCCGCCGATGCGTCCGGCCGCCGGTTGCCTTCGGTGGGTGTTTTGCCCGAGGGTCGCGGCGCCGGCACGGGGCGCCGGTGTCACTCAAGGCCAGACCGATGGCGCTGTCGCGTTTCCGCTTTGCCGGGATCTTCCTGCTGTTGCTGCCCTCGGCCTGTGTCGAGGCGGTGCAGCCGGAGGTTGGCCAGGCCGCGTTCCTGCCTGTGATGCGGTGGGACCACCGGCCCGAGGCAGACGAATGGACGGCGGCCACGCTGAAGGCGCTGACGGCGGAGGGCGCCGTGCTTGCCTCGACGGTGCCGGCCGACGTGGACCAGTTCTGCCCGAAGTACGAAGAGGCCTCGATGCCGGAGCGGCGCGCCTTCTGGGCCGGCCTCCTCTCGGCGCTGGCCAAGCACGAAAGCACCTGGAACCCCCGCGCCAAGGGCGGCGGCGGCCGGTGGATCGGGCTCATGCAGATCGCGCCCGGCACGGCGCGCACCTATGGCTGTGCCTTGCCGGACGGCAAGGGCCTCACCGATGGCAGCGCCAATCTCGCCTGCGCCGTGAAGATCGCGGCCGCACAGGTCGGCCGTGACGGCGCCATCGTCTCGGACGGTGATGGCTGGCGCGGGATCGCGCGCGACTGGGCGCCGATGCGGGTCGGCGCCAAGCGCGCGGACATCGCCGCCTGGACGAGCGGACAGCCCTACTGCAAGGGCTGAAGGTCCGCGTTCAGGCGATGATGCGGATGCCCCGGCGACCGAACTCGCGCATGAGATCGCGCTCGTCCATCCGGCCCACGCCCGAAAGCGCGGCGGTGCGGCCATCGGCAAGGCAAAGAACGCAGACGGTCTGCCCCTCGGGGCTCCGCCCGATCCGCACGCTTTGCAGGTCGTCGAGCCGCGCGCTCTGCCGGCCCTTCTCGGTGAACCAGTCGATCCGGTCCTGCCCGAGCCGGAAACCGCGGCCCGGGTTGCGGACGAGCCGCGCGAGCAGGAGGCCGAGCCAGATGACCGCCAGCGCCGGGACGAGCCGGTTCATTTCCAGCGTCAAACTGAGATAGACGGCCGCCATCGCGATCCCAAGCGCGACATATGTGCCAGGCCTGCGAGCCTGGCGCAGACGGCCGAACGCTTCCACATTCATGGAACGCACGCCCCCAAACAGATACACCCATGACCAGATTAGGGCCTGAGAGCCGCGATGGGAAATTGCCGCGATCCTCCGCCGGCGTCTGACGCCACAGGCGAAACGATGGTGGCGCGCGCGCGTGATTGGCGGCGCGGCGGCGCGCTGTTTCCGCGCGAGGCGCGATTCGCGCGGCGTCAGCGCCCGCCCGAGACGTCGATCGTCGTACCGGTGATGTAGGAGGCGTCCTCCGAGAGCAGCCAGAGGATCGTCCGCGCGATCTCGTGCACCGTGCCGGGGCGGCGCATCGGGATGCGGTCGGCAAGGCGGATGGCGCGGTCGGGCTCGCCGCCCTTGGCGTGGATCGCGGTGTCGATGATGCCGGGGCGGACCGAGACGACGCGCACGCCCTCGGCCGCCACCTCGTCGGCGAGGCCCTTGGTCAACGCGTCGAGCCCGGCCTTGGAGGCCGCATAGTCGACATACTGGCCGGCCGAGCCGAGCCGGGCCGCGACGGAGGAGACGTTGACGATCACGCCGCCCGCGCCGCCGTGGCGGGTGGACATGCGCCGCGCGGCGTGGCCGGCCAGCAGGAAGGGCGCGGTGAGGTTCACCGCGAACATGCGCGTCAACCGCTCCGGCGTCATCTCCTCCACCCGCGCGGCGCGGTCGACGATGCCGGCGTTGTTGATCAGCGCGTCCATCCGGCCGAAGGCCGCGTCATACGCGGCCATAAGCCGCATCACGGCCGCGGGATCGGTGAGGTCGGCCTGAAGCAGGGCGGACCGCCCGCCCGCTGCGGTCACGCCCCGCGCGGTCAGTTCCGCGCCGGCTCGGTTGCAGTTGTAGTGGATAGCCACGTCCCAGCCGGACCCCGCCAGTTCCCGCGCGGTCTCCTGCCCGATCCCGTCGGAGGCCCCGGTGACGAGTGCCGTCCTACGCATCGGCGCCCCTTATCCGGCCCGCCATCTCGCCCAGATCGCGGCTGAGGCCGGGCGCGGCGAGGATCCGGTCAAGCTCCGCCCGGATCCGCGACCTGCGCCCCTCGTCGTATCGTGCCCAGCTCTGGAAGGCGGTGGACATCCGCGCGGCCGTCTGCGGGTTCACCGGGTCGAGCCTGAGGAGCCACTCGGCGTAGAAGCGGTAGGCGGCGCCCGAGGCGGCGTGGAAGCCCGCGTGGTTGGCCGAAAGCCCGCCGAGGAGCGCGCGGAAGCGGTTGGGGTTCTTCCAGTCGAAATCGGGATGCGCGGCGAGCCTTTCGGCCACGTCCGCCGCCGCGTCCGGCGGGCAGAGCGCGGGTTGCAGCGTGAACCATTTGTCGATCACCAGCCGGTTGCCCTTCCAGCGGTCGTGGAAGGCGGCGAGCGCGCCTTCGGCGCGGCCCGCGGCGATGAGGCTCGCCAGTGCGCCGGCGCTTTCGGTCATGTTGCCCGCCGACGCGAAGAGGTCTGCCGCCCGCCCGCCGCCGTCGATCCGGCTGAGGAGCGCGAGGCAGGCGAGGCGGAGCGCGCGGCGCC
>NZ_WBUS01000199.1 GCF_008933605.1 Albidovulum sp. | reverse complement strand
CGCGCCGCCGAGCACCGCGCCTTCGAGCTTGTCGCCATCGTCGGAGGCGATCGCCCCGACGGCGGCGCCGGTCAGCGCCCCGGTGGCGACGTTCTGGTCGGTGGTGTTCTGGCAGGCGGCGAGGCCCGCCGCGAGCGGCACGAGGAGCAGGAACTTCTTCATCAGGGATCTCCCAGGTTGGTCGCGTACCACGGCCAACGCGGGGAGCGGGGACGGGTTCCGGTGCTCAGCTTTCGTCGGCGAGAAGGCGCCTGAGCCCCGTCCGGTAATCGGGATAGGCCAGCCGCACGCCGAGCTCGCGCTTGATCCGGTGATTCCGCACGCGCTTCGATTCCGCGTAGAAGCTGCGCGCGAGGGGCGTCAACTCCGCCTCCTCGAACGGCACCTCGGGCGGCAGCGGCAGGCCGAGGAGGCGCGCCGCCTCGGCCAGCACGTCCTCGGGCGGGGACGGGTCATCGTCGGCGACGTTGTAGACCGCGCCGGGATCCGGGCGCGCGATGGAGGCGGCGAGGACGGCGGCGATGTCATCCACATGGATGCGGCTGAAATACTGGTTCTCGCGGACGATGCGTCGGGCGGTCCCGTTCCTCACCTTCTCGAAGGGGCCGCGGCCGGGGCCGTAGATTCCGGCCAGGCGGAAGATATGGAGCGGAAGCCCGCTGCGCGCGGCATGCGCCTGCCACTGCTCTTCGGCCAGAAGCCGCTGGCGTCCGCGGGTCGTCGTCGGCAGAAGCGGCGTCGCCTCGTCGACCCAGCCGCCCCGGTGGTCACCATAGACGCCGGTCGTGGAAAGGTAGCCCACCCACTCGAGATGGGGCGCAGCGGCGGCGATCGCCTTGCCATGCCGCGCAAGCACCGGGTCGCCCGCGGCGTCGGGTGAAATGGAGGCCAGAACATGCGTCGCCGCCGCGAGGGCCGGACCGAGGTCGGTCCCCGGGTCGGCCCCGGGCCAGATCAGCGGCTCCACCCCCTCGCGCACGAGGCGCGCGGCCTTTTCCGCGCTGCGCGTGGTGCCGATGATCCGCCAGCCGGGGCCGAGGCGGCGGGCGAGGGCGGAGGCGGAATAGCCGTGGCCAAGGGAGAGCAGGGTTCCGGTCATGGGCCGACTATCCGGGCCCGGATCGACGAGCGCAAGGGCGCTTGACGCCGCGGGGGCCGCGTGGCGGGATGGGTCCATGACCGGCAAGACCGATGATCTGGATGCTGTCTACGCGCTGAAGACGCCCGAGGATTCGGTGCGCTACTACCGCGACTGGGCCGCGCGCTACGACCGGGACTTCGCGGCCGGCATGGGCTACCGCAGCCCTCATGCCGTGGCGGCGGTCTTTGCCGCGCTGGGCGGCCGGGGGCCGGTTCTCGACGTCGGGGCCGGCACCGGGCTCGTGGCCGAGGCACTCGCCCGCATCGGGACCGGGCCGGTCGACGCTATCGACATTTCCGCCGAGATGCTGGCGGTGGCGGCCGGGAAGGGCGTCTACCGGCAGGTGATCCGCGCCGATCTTACTGCCGTTCTTCCCATCGGGAACAGTGTCTATTCCGGCCTGATCAGTGCCGGAACCTTCACCCACGGCCATGTCGGCCCGGAGGCCCTCGAGGAACTGCTGCGCGTCGCTTCGCCGGGGGCGCTCTTCGCGGTCACGGTTCATTCCGCGGTCTACGAGCGCATGGGCTTCGCGCAGCGCTTCGCATCGCTCGGCGGCCGGATCGAGGGATTCCGGACCGAGCCTTTCGACATCTACGGCCCGGACGCCGAGGGCGCCCATGCGGGCGACACCGGCTGGATCGTCAGCTTCCGCAAGGCGTGATCACCCCCGGTGCACCTTTCCCGGCCGTTCGCGCGGAACCGGCAGGAACTCCACGCCGCCCGACTGGCGCACGGGCTGGGGATAGAGCGTCATCAGCGTCAGCACGTCCTCGGGCATGCCGGTCGTGACCGGCAGGCCCAGCGCCTTCGCCTCCGCCGAGGGGATCGGGTAGTCGTGCGTCCAGTTGCCCGAGGCGAGCTTCTCGGCCAGCGCCGCCGCCTCGCCCGCAGGCATCCGCACCGACAGCAGCTCCGTCGCGGCGCGGATGACCTGTTCGAGCGCCTTTCGGCTCACATCGGCGAGGATGAGCGTCTCGTCCTCGAGCTCCGCCACCGGCTTGGTCTGCACCGCGGCGAGGATCGAAGCTGCCGGATACTGGTTCACCTGCGGGTCGATGGGGCCGAGCACGGAGTGGTCGCACATCACAATCTCGTCGGCGGCAAGCGCCACCAGCGTCCCGCCGGACATGGCGTGATGCGGCACGAAGACAGTGACCTTGCCCTTGTGAGCCTCCACCGCACGGGCGATCTGCAGCGCCGCGAGAACGAGCCCGCCCGGCGTGTGCAGGACAATGTCGAGCGGCATCTCGTCGTCGGTCATGCGGATCGCGCGCAGCACGTCCTCGCTGTCCTGGATGTCGATGTAGCGCATCAGCGGAAAGCCGAGCAGGCTCATCGTCTCCTGCCGGTGGACCATCAGGATCACCCGGCTGCCGCGCGTCTTCTCCAGCCGCGAGATCATGGCGAGGCGCTTCGCCTCGATGATCTTCCGCGTCAGCACCGGTTGCAGCATCGTCAGGATCACGAAGATCCAGAGCAGGTCGGAGGCCGAGAGGCTCATCCCCCGCCCCCGCCGGCACGGTCCAGGTGCCCGAGATCGCGCGCGGGATCGATCCGGTCGCGCACCATCTGCTTGAGGGTCTTCACGTCGGGAAAACCGCCGTCGCGCTTGCGTTCCCAGAGGAGATCGCCGTCCAGCCGGATCTCGAAGATGCCGCCGGTGCCGGGGACGAGCGTCACCGACCCGAGGTCCTGCCCGAATGTGGACAGAAGCTCCTGCGCCATCCAGCCGGAGCGAAGAAGCCAGTTGCATTGGGTGCAATAGGCGATCTTGACGGCGGGCTTGGTCATGGCGCGGGCTCGCGGGATTGGCTCGCCCGCACTAGATCATGCGGGCGACGCCCTGCCAAGCGGTCAAGGGTGAGGCCGCAGAGACAATGATCGCCCTTCGGGGAGTTTAATTCGCAGATCAGGCGGCGCTCCGCCGCACGACCATAGTCGCCGTCGGGAAATCCTTGGCTTCGCGGAAAAAAATCTGGCATGGTGCCCCTGCGATCCGGGCTCCGCGACGACAGGGCCTTGAACGATCCTGCGCGACCAGAAAGAGAATTTCGATGCAGAAGACGCTGTTTCCCGCACTCATTGCCGCCCTCGCGCTCTCCGCTGCTCCCTCGGCAGCGCTCGCCTACATCGGTCCCGGCGTCGGCGCCGGCGCAATCGCTGCCGTGGTCGGCGTACTCGGCTCCATCTTCCTCGCCATCGTCGCGGTGATCTACTACCCGATCAAGCGGATGATGAAGGGCCGCAAGTCGAAGGCGGCGAAAACGACCGATAGCGGCAAGCCCGCGGCCTGAACGCGATGCTCTGGCTCTTCGTCCTGATCGCGGCCGTCGCGGCCAGCGAGGCCTTCCTGTGGCTGCCGCTCTTGCCGGTCATCCGCCGCGTGACGGAAACTGCGCGGAAATCCGGCAGGGTGCTCACCAGCAAGCGCATCTCCGACCACTGGAAGGAACGTGTGCTGCCCCGTTACTCCTGGGTGATCGGCAAGGGCTCGGTCCAGTTCTTCGCGCTTCTCATGCTCGCGCTTGCCCCGGTCGCGGTCCTCGGATTCGTCTATCCCGGCGGCATCGCGGCCTGGGGCGCCGAGCTGATGCAGCCCCTTGTCATCCTCGTCCTCTGCCTCGTCTCGATCGGCTACATCTGGCTCAGGCTCCGGGTGGTCCGTGGCTGACTATTCCGCACTCGACCGACTTCTGCACCGGCTGGCGCTCGCCTCGCCGGCGCTTGCGGAGATGGCCCATGACATCGAGCGGGGCATGTTCCTGAAGAAGGCGCCCGCCGGTACCGGCGCCCATGTCTTCGTCACCGGCCTGGCGCGCGCGGGAACGACGATCCTGATGCGGGAGATCCACCGCACAGGGCAGTTCGGCTCGCTCACCTATGCCGACATGCCCTTCGTACTCGCCCCGAACCTCTGGGCGCGGCTGAGCCGGAAGGGCCACCAGCCGGGCGTCCGGGCCGAGCGCGCCCATGGCGACGGGATCGAGGTGGACATGTCGAGCCCCGAGGCGCTGGACGAGGTCTACTGGCGCGTCTTCGCGGGAAAGGACTACATCGGCGCCGAGGGCCTTTCGCCGCATGAGCCGGACGCCGACCTGATCCAGGGCTACCGCGACCTCATCCGGCTCGTGCTCCTGAAGACCGGCAAGGCGCGCTATGTCTCGAAGAACAACAATACTGTCCTCAGGCTCGGCGCGCTGGCCGCGGCGATGCCGGAAGCGGCGTTTCTCGTGCCGCTCCGCCGCCCGCTCGACCATGCGGCGAGCCTTCTCGGCCAGCACCAGCGGTTCCTGGCATCCGACACCTTCACGCGCGACTACATGACCTGGCTCGGCCATCACGAGTTCGGCGCGACGCACCGGCCGTTCTTGTTCGCCGACCGCCCCGCCGGCGATCCGATGACGCTTGACTACTGGCTCCGGCTCTGGCTTGCCGTCTATGGCGCGCTCGACCGGGTGGAGGCGGCGCGTCCGAACGTGACCTTCGTCCCCTACGAGGCGCTGTCCGCCGACCCCGCCGTCTGGGCTGCGGTGGCGCGGCGGATCGGCGTCATCCCGACGGCCGCCGGGGAACTGCGCCCGATGACCGACAAGGCGCCCGGCCTGCATGACGCCGGCCTTGCCGCTGATGCCGGGGCGCTTCACGCCCGGCTCGCGGCCCGCGGCTTCGCCGCGCTCGGCC
>NZ_WBUS01000017.1 GCF_008933605.1 Albidovulum sp. | reverse complement strand
GTGCCGGCCAGGGGCGCGCGCAACCTCCTCGATGAAAAGGGTCCGCAGGCGGTGGCGGACTGGATGGCGGCGCAGAAGAGGCTCCTCCTGACCGACACGACGATGCGCGACGGCCACCAGTCGCTCCTGGCGACGCGGATGCGGTCGATCGACATGATCCGGGTGGCGCCCGCCTATGCGGCGAACCTGCCGCAACTCTTCTCCGTCGAGTGCTGGGGCGGCGCGACCTTCGACGTCGCCTACCGCTTCCTGCAGGAATGTCCCTGGCAGCGGCTGCGCGACCTGCGCCGCGCCATGCCGAACCTGATGACGCAGATGCTCTTGCGCGCGTCGAATGGCGTCGGCTACACCAACTACCCCGACAACGTCGTGCGCGAGTTCGTGCGCCAGGCGGCCACCACCGGCATCGACGTCTTCCGCGTCTTCGACAGCCTGAACTGGGTCGAGAACATGCGCGTCGCCATGGACGCGGTGATCGAAGAGGAGAAGGTCTGCGAGGCCGCGATCTGCTATACGGGCGACATCCTGAACCCCGACCGCGCGAAGTATGACCTGAAATACTACGTGAGCATGGGCAAGTCCCTGCGCCAGGCAGGCGCCCATGTGCTCGGGCTGAAGGACATGGCGGGGCTCCTGAAGCCCGCCGCCGCGCGCGTTCTCTTCAAGGCGCTGAGGGACGACGTCGGGCTTCCCATCCATTTCCATACCCATGACACCTCCGGCATCGCGGGCGCCACGATCCTCGCCGCCGCGGACGCCGGCGTCGCTGCGGTCGATGCCGCGATGGACGCCTTCTCGGGCGGCACCTCGCAGCCCTGCCTAGGCTCCATCGTCGAGGCGCTGGCGCACACCGAGCGCGACACCGGGCTCGACATCGCGGCCATCCACGAGATCTCGAACTACTGGGAGGGCGTGCGCCACCAGTACCGGGCGTTCGAGTCCGGTCTCGAGGCGCCGGCATCCGAGGTCTACCTGCACGAGATGCCGGGCGGGCAGTTCACCAACCTCAAGGCGCAGGCCCGCTCGCTCGGGCTCGAGGACCGCTGGCACGAGGTCGCCCAGACCTATGCCGATGTGAACCGGATGTTCGGCGACATCGTGAAGGTCACGCCCTCGTCCAAGGTCGTGGGCGACATGGCGCTGATGATGGTGGCGCAGGGGCTGACGCGGGCCGAGGTCGAGGACCCGGCCGTGGACGTCGCCTTCCCCGAATCCGTGGTCGACATGCTGAAGGGTAACCTCGGCCAGCCGCCCGGCGGCTTCCCCGCAGCCATCGCGGCGAAGGTGCTGAAGGGCGAGAGGCCCAATACCGAACGGCCCGGCAAGCACTTACCGCCGGTCGACCTGGAGGCGACGCGCGCCCAGGTGTCGAAGGATCTCATGGGCTTCAAGGTGGATGACGAGGATCTGAACGGCTACCTGATGTATCCCAAGGTCTTCCTCGACTACATGGGCCGGCACCGCATCTACGGGCCCGTCCGGACACTGCCGACGAAGACCTTCTTCTACGGCATGGAGCCGGGCGAGGAGATCTCGGCCGAGATCGACCCGGGCAAGACGCTGGAAATCCGGCTCCAGGCCGTGGGCGAGACCGACGACCAGGGCGAGGTGAAGGTCTTCTTCGAGCTGAACGGCCAGCCGCGCGTCATCCGGGTGCCGAACCGGATCGTGAAGGCCAAAACCGCGGCCCGTCCGAAGGCCGCCGAGGGCAATCCGCATCACATCGGCGCGCCGATGCCGGGCTCGGTCGCCTCGGTCGCCGTGACGGCGGGGCAGAAGGTGTACGCGGGCGACCTCCTCCTCACCATCGAGGCGATGAAGATGGAAACCGGCCTGCATGCCGACCGTCCCGCGACGGTGAAGGCGGTCCATGTCCACGCCGGCAGCCAGATCGACGCCAAGGATCTGCTGATCGAACTGGAATGATCCCCTGCCCCCATGCGGGGCCGGGATTAGCGGTTTCTTAGGGCAGCGCTGGCTAATCTCACCCCGGGGAACGACGGGGTGATCCATGACACGACCGGCACCTGACCCGGCGCAGGATTCAGTGCGGGCGGCATTCGAATCCTTCCTGGTGGAGGACGTGATCCTGACGCTCGGCAACCTGCGCGGCTCGCTCCTCTGGCTGGGAGAGGGGGCGGCCGCCGAGCGCAGCTGCATCGACCGGCTCGACCGACAACTCGCGCTTCTGGTGGATCGCGCGCACCGGATGGCAGGCCAGCTCCGCAACGAGGTGGCTGCCCCCGAGCCGGCCAACGTCTTCGCCATGCCGGCAACCAGCGCCGGCATCCCGGCACCCCGCGCCATCGACGCCACGATGCCGGACCATACCCCCGATCGGGACGAAGAGGCCCAGGGCCCCGTCTTCCGCAGCCGCCGGGCATGAGGGGCAATGCCATCGGGGGCGCGCCGGCCCCCGCAAGCCATCCCGGGCACGGGCGGTCAGGCGGCGCGCCCGATCCCCGCGGTGGTCAGTACGCCCGCCGCGATCAGCGCCAGCATCGCCTGCGCCCGGTCCTCGTCGAGGACCTCGAAGTCATCCGGGCGGAGGGAGGCCGGCCGCCCCGCGGCGCCGTCTGCCGCGCAATGGATGAGCGCGCCGGAGTTGACATAGACGATCTCCTCGGTGGCGAAGCGCAGGGTCAGAACCTCGGCCGGGCGGCAAAGCCGCCTGCGGGTGATGCCGAAGTGCCCGGCCAAGGCCGCGGCCGGTAGCAGCGCGCCCCCGGTGCCGAGGACCTCCTCGGCCACCGCCGAGGCGATGAAGACGTGCTGGCCAGGAAGCAGGCTGAACTCCGTGCAGGTGTCGAGCGCGCCGCCCGGCACATCGATCACCTCGACCTCGGGCGCGGGCCACAGGTGCTGGCGTTCCAGCCGCGCGACCGGGCTGAACCCGCCGTCCCAGGTGGCCACGCGCATCCCTCGGGTCAGGCTCTCCACCGGGCGCCAGCCGGACTCCGTCTCCACGAGGCTGCCGGCAAGCAGGCCCGGCGCAGCGAAATCGGGCACGAGGCTCAGCCCCGTGAGCGACAGCGCGATCTTCTCGGCGGCGCGGAAGGTGGTGGCGTTCTGCATGAACATGGGTCTTGTCCTTTCCGATCTGGGCGCCCTGGCGGCGCGGGCCGTGCCTGACTGGCGATGGCCTGATGTCGCACCCGGAATTCGCCCGTTTTTCGACATGATCGCGACCGACTTGGGGCACTATTTCGCCCCGATCCTTAATCGCGCCTTGTCGAACCTGTTTGAACGCCGATTCGCGCGCGGTTAGGATTCGGCTAACCATTTTTCAACACAAAATCATATAGTTGCGCTGGATTGCTCAACCGCTGCGCGAATCGCTCGCTCCACCTCCGACCGCACCAGCCGCTGCCGGCCGCGCCGGCGCCCCGCGCGCCACCACGACGGCCAGGGCCCGCGTGCGCGCACCGCCAAGATTCTGCCGACTGGCCGGATTTTCCCCTTGCAGCCGTCCCTGAGACTTTATAAATCGCCCCTACCCAAGGATGCGGGCGTAGCTCAGGGGTAGAGCATAACCTTGCCAAGGTTAGGGTCGTGAGTTCGAATCTCATCGCCCGCTCCAATATCTCGCCATCGGCGATCGGACGGGGCCACCTTCGGGTGGCCCTTTCGCATCGAGCGGCAGCGATGTGACAGCGGCCGATTTTCGCGGCGCCACGCTGGAACTGGACCGGCCCGCCGCCTATAACGCGGCCGAAGCGAAGGGGCGGAGCGATGCGCAAGGCGACGATCACGCGAAAGACGGCGGAGACCCAGATCGCGGTCGAGATCGACCTCGACGGCAGCGGCAGCTACGCGAACCATACGGGCGTGGGCTTCTTCGACCACATGCTCGACCAGCTTTCGCGCCACTCGCTGATCGACCTCAAGGTCACCGCAAAGGGCGACCTGCACATCGACGATCACCACACGGTCGAGGATTGCGGGATCGCCCTCGGCCAGGCGCTGGGACAGGCGCTCGGCGACAAGCGGGGGATCCGCCGCTACGGTCACTTCGCGCTTGCCATGGACGACGCGCAGGTGGCCTGCGCGCTCGATCTTTCGGGGCGCCCCTATCTCGTCTGGAATCTCGATTTCCCGACCGCGAAGATCGGCAGTTTCGATACCGAACTCGTGCGGGAGTTCTTCCAGGCGCTGTCCACCCACGGCGGCATCACGCTCCATCTGGACAAGGCCCACGGGGTGAACAGCCACCACATCGCCGAGGCCGCCTTCAAGGCGGTGGCGAAGGCGCTCCGCATGGCCGTGGAGCCCGATCCCCGCGCGGAGGGCAGCCTGCCCTCGACCAAGGGGGCGTTGTGAGCCTCACGGTCATCGTCGACTACGAATCCGGCAACCTCCACTCGGCCGAGAAGGCCTTCCAGCGGATGGCGGCCGAGACCGGCGCGGGCCGCGTCCTCGTTTCCTCGCGGCCCGAGGACGCGGTGCGCGCCGACCGCATCGTCCTGCCCGGCGACGGCGCCTTTCCGGCCTGCCGGGCGGCGCTTTCGCGCGCCACCGGGCTATTCGAGGCGATTGAAGAGGCGGTGACGGTGCAGGCCCGTCCCTTCCTCGGCATCTGCATCGGCATGCAGATGATGGCCACGCGCGGGCTGGAATACCGCGAAACGCCGGGCTTCGGCTGGATCGGCGGCGAAGTGGTGCGCATTGCTCCCGCAGACCGGCGGCTCAAGGTGCCCCACATGGGCTGGAACGACCTCGTGATCGACCGGCCGCACCCCGTGCTGACCGGGATCGAGACCGGCGATCACGCCTACTTCGTCCACTCCTACCACTTCCGCGTCGCCGACCCGGCCCACCTCCTCGCGCATTGCGACTACGGCGGGCCGATCACCGCCATCGTGGGCAGCGAGAATATGGTGGGCACCCAGTTCCACCCGGAGAAGAGCCAGGCCGTGGGGCTCCGGCTCATCGCCAATTTCCTCGGCTGGTCGCCCTGAGGCGTTACTTCACGCGGGTCCAGTTCTGGCCCAGGCAGATCGGACCTATGCAGCCCGACACCTTCAGCCGGTCGCCCGAGAGTGCCATCTTCGACTTGTAGGTCTTGCCGTTCGACGGACGCCAGATCTTGCCGTTGCCATAGCCGCCGTTTCCGGTCGGCTGCATGTCCCAGACGATCTGCTTGCCGACATTCTCGCTCTGCCGTGGCGAGCCGTCCTCGTTGAACGCGGCGGTGATCACGCCGCAAATGTTCTCGCCGCAGGGCGAAATGGTGATCTGGGCATAGGCGCCGTCGTCAGGCTCGGTCTGCCAGACGCCTTCCACCGGGTCCGCTGCCGCGGCGCCGGCAAGCAACACGATGACCGCAGCAAGTGTCATCCTCATGGTACAATCCTCCCTGACCACGTTTCGCCGGATCATCCGCGAAGCCGCCCCGCCACGTAAAGCCTGACGTGACGTTCCGGGCCGCTTGGCATTCGCCCCCGCCCATGGCAAGAGGCCGGCGCAACGGAAGGAGCCGCCGATGATCCTCTATCCCGCCATCGATCTCAAGGACGGCCAGTGCGTGCGGCTCCTGCACGGCGAGATGGACAAGGCCACCGTCTTCGGCGACGACCCGGCGGCGCAGGCGGCCAGGTTCGAGGCGGCGGGCTGCGAATGGCTGCATCTCGTCGACCTCAACGGCGCCTTCGCCGGCCAGCCGGTGAACGCCGCGGCGGTCGAGGCGATCCTCGGCCGCGTGACCGTGCCGGCGCAGCTCGGCGGCGGCATCCGCGACATGGCCACGATCGAGATGTGGCTTGGCAAGGGTCTGGCGAGGGTGATCCTCGGGACCGTCGCGGTGGAAAACCGCGCGCTGGTGCGCGAGGCCGCCCGCGCTTTCCCCGACCGCGTCGCCGTCGGCATCGACGCCCGTGACGGCCGTGTGGCGACGAAAGGCTGGGCCGAGGAGACCGACGTGATGGTCACCGACCTCGCCCGCTCCTTCGAGGATGCCGGCGTCGCCGCAATCATCTACACCGACATCAACCGCGACGGCGCGATGCAGGGGCCGAACGTCGCCTCGACCGAGGCGCTGGCGCGCGCGGTGACAATCCCCGTCATCGCCAGCGGGGGCGTCTCCTCGCTCGCCGATCTCCTCGCGCTCCGCGACACCGGCGTCATCGCCGGGGCGATCTCGGGCCGGGCGCTCTATGACGGGGCGATCGATTTGGGCGCGGCGCTGGCGGCACTGAGGGGCTGAAACTCAGCGCCAAGGCGCGGGCCCTTCCACCGTCACCTGTCCGAACACGTTCTCGCGGTGCCAGCGCAGGTTCCCCGGATGGGGATGGTCGTGCGGGTCGGCCGGCAGGATGAGCCGCCCCTCGGGACGGATCAGCCGGTCGACCACCTCGCCCGGCACCTTGTTGCGCGACACAAGGATGGTGAGGTCTTCCGCGACCGACAGGAGTCCACGGTCGAACATCCAGTGCAGCGTCCCCGACAGGGCGAGGCCGTTCCGGACCGAGTCACTACCCTGCCGCTCCACCGATCGGATATGGGCCGCCTGTACCTCGGGCCGGCCGCCGCCATTGCGCAGCCTGAGGCCTGAGATGGCACAGCGGTAATCGTAGGCTGCGCGCACCTTGCGGCGGAACGCCACCTCGCGGAAGGGCCGGCTGGTGAGCCGCTCGATCACCGGCCGCTCGAACGGCGCCGGCGGGTCGTCGGCTTCGCGGGCAGCATCATAACGCCGCGCCTCCCGCGCCTCGAGGTCGGCCGGCAGGCCCAGACTGACGATCGCCGCGAACTCGCATTCGGGGAGGCGGCGCACGGAGGATTGCGTCAGCCCGCCGGGCTTTGGCCGCCCGTCGGGATAGGTCAACGCCGACTCCATCGGCCTGCCCTCGTGCAGCCGCGACACCGGACGGTCGAACTCCAAGTAACTGCCCGGCTCGATCAGAGCGAGAAACCGGCCCGGTGTGCGGGGGTTGGGAATTATGCGCTCGATCCGCGCCACCGCGAAGTAGCCGCGCGGCCCGGCCTTGACCGGCTCGGAGTAGACGATCCAGTCGCCCACTCCGTCCTCCGCTGCCCTCAGGTAGTCGCGCGGGAAGTCATATTCCCGGTCCGGCTCGTCGTCGTAGATCGAATCCGCCCGGTGCAGCAGAACCAGTTTAACCATACCGCAAGGCAAACCGCTGACGCGCCGCTTGGCAAGCCCCCGCGTTGAGCCTAAAGGGGACCCATGCTCAAGACCCGCATCATCCCCTGCCTCGACGTGGCCGACGGCCGCGTCGTCAAGGGCGTGAACTTCGTCAACCTGATCGACGCCGGCGATCCGGTCGAGGCGGCCAAGGCCTATGACGCTGCCGGGGCGGACGAGCTCTGCTTTCTCGACATCCACGCCACGCATGAAAACCGCGGCACGATGTACGACCTCGTCACTCGCACGGCGGAGCAGTGCTACATCCCGCTGACCGTCGGCGGCGGCGTCCGCACAGAGGAGGATGTGCGCGCGCTCCTCCTCGCCGGCGCCGACAAGGTCAGCTTCAACTCCGCCGCCGTCGCCAATCCCGACGTCGTGGCGGAGGCCGCCGACCGCTTCGGCAGCCAGTGCATCGTCGTCGCCATTGACGCCAAGTCGGTGGCACCCGGCCGGTGGGAAATCTTCACCCATGGCGGACGCCGCCCCACCGGGATCGACGCGGTGGAATTCGCGCGCACGGTCGCCGCGAAGGGCGCAGGCGAGATCCTTCTGACCTCGATGGACCGCGACGGCACGCGGGCGGGGTTCAACATCCCGCTCACGCGCGCCATCGCCGATGCGGTGGACATCCCGGTGATCGCCAGCGGGGGCGTCGGCACGCTCGACCACTTGGTCGAGGGCATCACCGGGGGCCACGCCTCGGCCGTCCTTGCCGCCTCGATCTTCCATTTCGGCGACTTCACGATCCGTCAGGCCAAAGAGCACATGGCGAGGGCCGGCATCCCGATGAGGCTGACATGACCCCGATCCAGCGGCTTGCCGCCACCATCGCGTCCCGCAAGGAGGCGGACCCGGAGTCCTCATGGACCGCGAAGCTTCTCGCCAGGGGCCCCGAGAAATGCGCCGAAAAATTCGGCGAGGAAGCGGTGGAGGCGATCATCGAGGCCGTGAAGGGCGACCGCGAACGCCTCACTGCCGAGGCCGCTGACGTCCTTTACCACCTGCTCGTCATGCTCGCCGCCCGCGACGTGACGCTCGCGGATGTCGAGGTGGAACTCGCCCGCCGCGAAGGCACCTCGGGGCTCGCCGAGAAAGCTGCGCGGTCCTGACGACCGTCGCCTCGACGGAACCCTCCCTGCCCGGCTCAGAGCTTCGCGGAAATCACGCCGGTCGCGAACCCGCCCATCCTGAGTTCGCCGAAGAGCCGCTGGTACTCGATCTTCGGGCATCGGTTCTGCACCACCCTCATGCCCGCGGCCTCCGCCCGCGCCGCGGCGTCCGGGTGCTGCACGCCGATCTGCATCCAGATCGTCGTCAGGTCCGGCAGTTCGCGCAGCGCCTCCTCGACGATCCCCGGCACCGCGTCCGACCGGCGGAAGATGTCCACCATGTCGACATGCGCATCCTTCGGGATCGAGGCAAGGCTGCCGTAGACCGTCCTGCCCAGAATCTCCTCCCCCGCGTGGCCGGGGTTCACCGGGATGACGGTGTAGCCCTTCAGGCCGAGATAGCGGGCCACGTAATAGGACGGGCGGACCGGGTTCGGCGAGACGCCCACCACGGCGATCACTCGGGTGGTGCGGAGTATGGCGCGGAGCATGTCGTCCGAGGGACCGTTCATGTGCGGCAACCTCACAGAAAAAGGCGCCCGAACCAAGCGGCCGGGCGCCAGTGCGGAACGAGGGACAGTGAATTGAAGCGCGGGTGTTCCGAACCCGTGCTTCGCCATATTGATTTAGAACTGTGACGCTGAGGTGAAAGAGGCAGCCCCGGAATTTGTGATCACTTTTTGTTCATAATCTCGGGCCAGTGCTCGTTTGCCAGCGCGACATTGCCCGCGACATCCTCTTCCCAGATCGCCCGGACCTCGGTCGAATAGGTCAGATAGAGCCGCCCGCCGGCCACGGCAAAGGCATCGGGCACCGTGGGCGCGATGGCGCCCTTCGTCATCGCATAGGCACAGTAGCCGCCGTATTGCGGCGCATAGGCCTGGGGGTTCATCTCGAAAGCCTCCCGTGAGGCCGCACTGGCGAAATACCAGGTGGCCCCACGCCACATCAGCGCGTGATCCGGGCTGCCTTTCACCGGCTTGCCCGTTGTGAAATAGGCCACGGGGTCGTACCCTTGGAGGGCAATTCCGCCCGGCGCATAGATTTCCGGTTCGCGCGCCAGTGCGGGCCGCAGGATCGTGCCCGCGACCGGGATCATCAGGGCCACGGCAAGGAGGCTGCGGCGGGTAAGCGTCATGTGGCGTCCTTTCCGGCGGCGCCCCGACACGCAGTCCGGGGCTGCGGGCAAAGATGCCACCGCCGCCCCGGCGGTGAAAGGGGGCTCCCGCAAGCGTGATGAAGCGTGCTCCGGCGCGACCGGTCAGCCCGTAGCGGCCGCGTAAAGCGCGACCGCCGCGGCGTTGGAGACGTTGAGCGATCCGAAGCCGCCCGCGAAGGGGATGCGCACGAGACGGTCGCAGGTGTCGCGCGTCTTCTCGCGCAGGCCCGGGCCTTCGGACCCGAGGACGAGCGCGACGGGCCGGCCGCCGGTTTCCGCCAGGGCCTCGGCCAGCGTCGCGCGGCCCTCGCCGTCAAGGCCGAGAAGGACATAGCCCATGTCCCGCAGGTGCTCCATCGCCTCCGAAAGGTTGCCGACCCGAAGGTAGGGCTGGCGCTCCAGCGCGCCGCTTGCCGTCTTGGCGAGCGCGCCGGTCTCGGGGGCGGAATGGCGGGCCGGCGCGATCACGGCGCGCGCGCCGAAGACCTCGGCCGAGCGCAGGATGGCGCCCACGTTGTGCGGATCGGTCACCCGGTCGAGCACGACGACCAGCGCGCGGCCCGCGCCCCCCGCGCAGACCGCGTCGAGCGACCCCCAGGCGAGCGGCTTCACTTCCAGCGCCGCGCCCTGGTGGACGCTGTCGGTGCCAAGCGGCACATGCGCGTCGAACTTCCGGGGATCGACGATCTCGGGCACGATCGAACCCGCCGCCAGCGCATCGCCGAGCCGGTCGGCGGCGTTCTTGGTCAGCACCAGCCGCAGCTTCTCCCGCCGCGGGTTCATCAGCGCGTCGCGCACCGCGTGAAGGCCGAAGAGCCAGACCGTCTCGGCCGCCGCCGCGCGCCGCGCGCGCTCCTTGTCGATCACCCAGGCGGGCTTCTTCATCGTTGCGATCTCCGTCCCGAAGGGGCGCGAGAATGCGCCGGCGCGTGCCCGAGAACAAGCCCCGCGGCCCGGGATTTTCGTCCTTGACGCCCCTTGCCGCCGTGCGTATTCACCGCGCCAGTGGGCGACGTGCTGCAAGGTGCGGCAGCGGACTGTAACTCCGCCGAGGAGACTCATGCCTGGTTCGATTCCAGGGTCGCCCACCATCCCCGGACGGCGCACCATGGACGGGATGCCCTGTCCGGGCAGGTCCGCGGCCCCTTGGGCAGCCTCGATCCCCCGAGGAAAGGGAACCGGCGATGGCCACCGGCGCGCCTGCCTCCCGCGCCGAAACGGTCGCGCGCCCCTCGAATGCCTCCCGCGCGGAATCCTGGACCGGAGTCATACCCTATCCTCCGTCTCCCCCCGCGCCGAGCCCGAGGAGGCGGCGGGCCGTCCGCCAGTCGGCCACAGGGCGGCCGTAGCGTTCGCAGAGCGCCACCACCCGTCGCACCAGTGCCGCGTTCGACGGCGCCAGCCGGTCGCGGTCGAGCCGGACATTATCCTCAAGGCCCGTCCGCGCATGGCCGCCGGACGACACCGCCCAGTCGTTCAGGACGATCTGGCTCGGGCCGATGCCGGCGGCGCTCCAGGGCGTGTCCTCGCCGAAGAGCCGCCTGACGGTGCGGATGTAGAAGTCGAAGACGTCGCGGTCGGCCGGCATCGCGTTCCGCACGCCCATGACGAACTGCAGATAGGGCCTGGCGGCGATCTGCCCCGCCTGCCACATCTGGTGCGCCGTGAAGATATGGGACAGGTCGAAGACCTCGATCTCGGGCGTCACGCCGTAGGCCAGCATCTCGGCGGCGAGCCAGTCGACGAGGTCCGGCGGGTTCTCGTAGACCCGCGTCGGAAAGTTGTTCGAGCCGACCGAGAGGCTGGCCATGTCGGGCTTGAGCGGCAGCATCCCGCCCCGCGCCTGTCCGACCCCCGACCGCCCGCCGGTCGAAAGCTGCACGATCATGCCGGGGCAATGGTGCCGCAGCCCTTCCATCAGCCGGGCGAAACGCCCGGGATCGGAACTCGGCCGGCCCTCGTCGTCGCGGACGTGACAATGGACGATCGTCGCACCGGCCTCGAAGGCCTCCTGTGCGCTTTCGACCTGTTCGGAGATCGATACCGGCACGGCGGGGTTGTTTGCCTTCGTCGGCAGACTGCCGGTGATCGCCACAGAGATGATGCAGGGGGTGGTCATGTCGCTCTCCCGGCTTTCCGTCTGTCGGCCCCTTGGCCACGGTTGCAGCAACCGGCTGCCGCGGTGCCTCCGCAGGGTGTGGTTGGGACCCCTTCGGATGCTCGGCCGTCGGAAAGTGCCCGCCTTTGTCCATGACCGCAAGGTTCGTGCCCGGAGTCGCGCCGGAGGCCGCCTCGCGGGGCATCACCGCGTCGATTCAGCTAGCATCGTGACCACGCTCCGGCGGCCTGCGCAGCCCGCAATCGCCACGTGGCAGGGCGGGCCGCCCCCCCCCCGAACAGGCTAGGCGCGGTCCAGGACCTCGACCGCGAGGATCGTCGGCAGGTGGCGGGCGATCTCGTGCCAGCTCTCGCCTTCGTCGCGGCTGGCGAAGACCGATCCGGAGTTCGTGCCGAAGTAGAGCCCGGCGGGTTCGCGCGCGTCGCCGGCCATGGCCTGGCGCAGGACGGTGAAATAGCAACCCTTCTGCGGCAGCCCCTCGCGCAGGTCCTTCCATGTCCTTCCCCCGTCGCGCGACCGCCAGACCGCCGCCGCCGCGCCGGGAGGGAAGCGGCCCTGGGTGTCGCCGTTCAGGGGCAGGGTCCAGAGCGTATCGGGGTCGCGCGGGTGCACGCGGATCGGAAAGCCGAAGGTGGAGGGCAGGCCGGCGGTAACATCCTCCCAGCTCCGCCCGCCGTCCGGGGACCGCCAGACCCCATGATGGTTCTGCTGGTAGAGCACGTCCGCCGTGCCCGGTGCACGCATCATGTTGTGTACGCAATGGCCGGTTTCGCCGTCCCTCGGCGCGGCGGGGTGGTCGTGCCCCTCGCAGGCGGCAGCGTTCGCAAGGCGGTTACGCCGTTCCCAGGTCGCGCCGCCGTCCTCGGTGGCGAAGACGCCGGCGGCCGAAATGCCGACCCAGAGCTTTGCGGGATTCGCCGGGTCGGCGACGATGGTGTGCAGGACGAGCCCCGCCGCGCCGGGATTCCAGCCCGACGCCGAGGGATGATCCGTCAGGCTTTCGACGCGCTCCCAGGTCACGCCGCCGTCGTGGCTGGCGACAAGCCCTGCCGGCTTCGTGCCGGCGTAGAGGGTGTCGCCGGCGAGCCCGAGCGACCAGACCTGGCTCATGAGCCCGTCGAAGGGCGTCGCGGCCTGGCTCCAGCCGGCCATCGCGGCGAAATCCGGGTCCTTCTCGGCCCAGTCGTCGATCGTGCCGCGGCTCAGCCGCGCGACCTGCCATGTGGTCCCGCCGTCGGTGGAGCGCCAGACGCCTGCCCCGTGCCAGTCGCCCCCGCCGCCGGCCCAGATCGTGCCGCTCCCGGGGTCGCCGATCACATGATTGATCGGCCAGCCGCCGCAGAACGGCCCCGCGACGTCCCACTCCGCCCGGCCGTTTCCGCCGGACAGCAGAAATGCCCCCTTCGTCGTGCCGACGAGAAGGGTCAGGCCCTCGTTGCTCATGCGAGCCTCCCTGTTGCGCAGGGCCGAGCCTAGCACGGACGGCGCTGTTTCCACAGCGCCCCGCGGCAAGGTTCAGCCGAAGCGCGGCTGGCTCAGGAGGTAGCGGTCGAGGATGGGCAACGCGGCGGCGCCGATGGCGCGGGCATTGCGGCCGACGCTCGCCTCGGCGATCACCGGCGCGCCGATGCCCTGCGTGTCGAGCCCGGCCGCCGCGACGCGGGTCCGCTCGACGATGCGCCTGCGCACCTCGGGCGGGGCATTCACCTCGACCAGGATGCGCTCGAAGTCGATCACGGCCGAGACGGCGACCACGCCGATGGCAAGATGGCGTGCGGTGTGCTCGATCCAGTCGTCGAGCGCGGCCCCGAACGCCGCCCAGTCCGTCCCGGGATCCCAGATCGCGGCCGGGTCGATCCCGGCCTTGGACAGCCGCCGCTCCAGCAGGAAGATCGACGCATGGTCGATGAGTTGGCGCGGCACCCCCGCCCCGGAGGCCACGGGGATCGATCCGAAGGCTCCGGCATTGCCGGTGCGCCCCGTGTAGACGGTATCGTTCAGCACCACGCCGCCGCCGATGAAGGATCCGATGAAGAAATAGGCGTAGTCGGCGAACTCGCGGCCGCGGCCGAAGACATGCTCGGCGGTGCAGGCGGCGGTCGCGTCGTTGCGCAGGATCACCGGCAGCCCCGTCACGGCGGCGACCCGGTCCTCGATGTCGAAGTCGCGCCAGGCCTGCATCTCTTCCTTCGGGGCATTCACGATGTCGAGCCAGTTCCAGAGCTCGAAGGGTGCGGCAACTCCGATTCCGGCCAGCCGCGCGCGCCCGAGCGCCTCGAGCGGCGCCGTCGCCTTCGGCAGGTTCTCCTCGAGAAACCGCATCACGGCGCCGGGGGTCGGATAGGCATAGGTGCGCTTGGCGACCGCGCGGATCGCGCCGGTGACGTCGATCAGCACGAGGTCGGCGCTCTTCCTGCCGATGTTCAGTCCGAGCGAGAGCACCCCGTCGGGATTGAGGGCCATCGGGATCGAGGGCTTGCCCACCCTGCCCCGGATCGGCTCCCCCCGGATCAGGAGGCCGTCCTTCTCCAGCGCGCGGATGATGGTCGAGACGGTCTGCGCCGAGACATTGGCGCGGCGGGCGACATCGGCCGAGGGCAGCGCGCCGTGGCGCTGGATCAGCGACAGGACGAGGCGTTCGTTGTGGTCGCGCACGCCCGAAGGCGTCGCGCCCCCCATCGGATCGCGGATCAGAGTGGCATCCATGTTTTCCGCCATATCGCCTGTCGTCATGACGTCAAGTCTGGTCTCGCCCTATTAATAAATCAACTTGATTTATTTATTGACAGCCCACGCCGAGTCGGGGCACAACCGACGTCGGGGACAGGCAGACGCGGCCTGTCCGCGATGCCCGGGCCGTGCAGGACGCGCGAGACCCTTCGTCAGGGAGGACGACATGAAGAGACTCTTCGCCAGCGCCGCCACGGCGGCGCTTCTCATCGGCGGCGCCACCGCCGCCTCGGCCGACAGCGCCTGCCTCATCACCAAGACCGACACCAATCCCTTCTTCGTGAAAATGAAGGAAGGCGCGACCGCAAAGGCCGCCGAACTCGGGATCGAACTGAAGTCTTATGCCGGCAAGATCGACGGCGACCACGAAAGCCAGGTCGCGGCCATCGAGGCCTGCGTGGCCGACGGCGCGAAGGGCATCCTCCTGACGGCCTCGGATACCAAGGCGATCGTCGATTCCGTCAAGGCCGCACGGGACGCCGGGGTGCTGGTGATCGCGCTCGACACGCCGCTGGACCCGATCGACGCGGCGGACGCGACATTCGCCACCGACAACTTCGCCGCCGGCCTCCTCATCGGCCAGTGGGCCAAGGCGACGATGGGCGATGCGGCCGCGAATGCCAAGATCGCGCTGCTCGACCTCGCCATCTCGCAGCCCTCGGTCGACGTGCTGCGCGACCAGGGCTTCCTGCAGGGCTTCGGCGTGGACCTCGGCGACCCCAACAAATGGGGCGACGAGACCGACCCGCGCATTGTCGGGCACGAAGTCACCGCCGGCAACGAGGAAGGCGGCCTGAAGGCCATGGAGGCGCTTCTCGCCAAGGACCCGGACGTCAACGTCGTCTACACGATCAACGAACCGTCGGCGGCGGGCGCCTACGAAGCGCTGAAGGCCGTGGGCAAGGAAGGCTCCACCCTCATCGTCTCCGTCGACGGCGGCTGCCCGGGCGTGCAGAATGTGAAGGACGGGATCATCGGCGCCACCTCGCAGCAGTATCCGCTGCTGATGGCATCCAAGGGCATCGAGGCGATCGCCGCCTACATCAAGGACGGCTCCAAGCCCGCGCCGACCGAGGGCAAGGACTTCTTCGACACCGGCGTCGCGCTCATCACCGACAAGCCGGCGGAAGGCGTCGAGTCGATTGACACGGCCAAGGGCATGGAGCTCTGCTGGGGCTGATCGGTCGCATTGTTACCCGGGTGCCGGTAACCAGTGAAGGGGCGGCCCGCGCCGCCCTTTTTTCTGGCAATGGAACCTGGACAGAGGGAGGGGCAACATGGCTGCGGATCAAAGAGCTGGAACGGCCTTCGAGGAGGGCCTGAAGGGCGCCTCCGAGAAGGTGGCCGAGTTCCACGAGCCCGAAGGCGCGCTGAAGCGGATGCAGCACTGGCTGCACCAGACGCCGTCGGCGGTTCCGATGATCGTGCTGGCCGTCGCCGTGGTCGTCTTCGCGCTCCTGTCGGAGAACTTCTTCAAGGCGACGACGATCTCGACGATCCTTCAGCAGATCGCCATCGTCGGCATCCTCGGCTGCGCCCAGACCCTCGTGATCCTGACGGCGGGCATCGACCTGTCGGTGGGCGCCATCGCCGTCTTCTCCTCGGTGCTGATGGGCCAGCTCACCTTCCGCTACGGCCTGCCCGCGCCCCTGGCCATCTCGCTCGGCCTCGCGCTCGGCACGGCGATGGGGGCGATGAACGGCCTCCTCATCTCGCGGCTGAGGTTGCCGCCCTTCATCGTGACGCTCGGCACCTGGCAGATCCTGCTTGCCTCCAACTTCATCTTCTCGGCGAACGAGACCATCCGCAGCCAGGACATCGCCGCCAATGCCCCCGCGCTCCAGTTCTGGGGCAATGCGATCCAGCCGGGGGGCGTGAAGGTGCTCTATGCCGTGTTCCTGATGATCGCGCTCGTCCTCGTGATGGCCTATGTGCTGCGCCACACCGCCTGGGGCCGCCATGTCTATGCCGTCGGCGACGACGCCGAGGCCGCGAAGCTTGCCGGGGTGCAGACCGACCGTGTCATCCTCCAGGTCTATGCGCTGGCCGGCCTCTTCTGCGCCGTCGCCGGCTGGGTGATGATCGGACGCTTCGGCTCGGTCTCGCCCACGGCCTCCACCGGCCAGCTCGGCAACATCCAGTCGATCACCGCCGTGGTGATCGGAGGCATCTCGCTCTTCGGCGGGCGCGGCTCCATCCTCGGCATGTTCTTCGGGGCGCTGATCGTCGGCGTCTTCGAGATGGGTCTGCGCCTCGTCGGCACCGACCCGCAATGGACCTTCTTCCTCATTGGCGCGCTGATCATCTTCGCCGTCGCCGTGGACCAGTGGATCAGAAAGGTGGCCGCGTGATGGACCCGATCCTGAAAGCCCGCAATCTCGTCAAGCGCTACGGCAAGGTCGTCGCCCTCGACCATTGCGACTTCGACCTCTACCCCGGCGAGATCCTCGCCGTGATTGGCGACAACGGCGCCGGCAAGTCGACCCTGATCAAGGCAATCTCCGGCGCCGTGGTCCCGGATGAGGGGGAGATCTGGCTCGAGGGCCGCAAGGTCGCCTTCGCGACCCCGCTCGAAGCGCGCGGCGCCGGCATCGAGACCGTCTACCAGACGCTTGCCATGTCGCCGGCCCTGTCCATCGCGGACAACATGTTCATGGGCCGCGAAATCCGGCGGCAGGGGATCATGGGCGCGCTCTTCCGCAAGCTCGACCGCCCGGCAATGGAGAAGTTCGCGCGCGAGAAGCTGAACGAACTGGGACTGATGACGATCCAGAACATCAACCAGGCGGTGGAGACGCTCTCGGGCGGCCAGCGTCAAGGGGTAGCGGTCGCCCGCGCGGCAGCCTTCGGCTCGAAGGTCGTGATCCTCGACGAGCCTACGGCGGCGCTCGGCGTGAAGGAAAGCCGGCGCGTGCTGGAACTGATCCGCGACGTGCGGGGGCGCGGCATCCCGATCATCCTCATCAGCCACAACATGCCGCATGTCTTCGAGGTGGCCGACCGCATCCATATCCACCGGCTCGGGCGCAGGCTCTGCGTGATCCGGCCGGGCGATTTCACCATGTCGGATGCCGTGGCCTTCATGACCGGCGCCAAGGACGCGCCGGCGGAGGCGGTGGCGGCCTGAAGGGGTCAGGCGAAGCGGTGCCTGAGCCGGCGCGGCAGCGGCTCGATCACATGCCAGACGAAGGCCGCATAGGCGATGGAGATGACCGCGGCGGCGGCGATGAAGAGCGCAGCGTTGCCCTCGAACCAGTCGTGCTTGTGCAGGATCCGGATGATCACGTAGTGGGCGAGGTAGATCGAGTAGGAATAGAGCCCGATCGTCCTGACCCAGCCGAGGTTCAGCGGCCGGAACAGCCAGTAATCCGGCCGGGTGACCGCGTAGTGGAAGACGACCATCAGCGCGATACCCTGCACCGTGTAGCGCAGCGTTGACCGGAAGGTCATGTCGCGCGCGAGGATCGAGAGGGCGAGCACCGCGAGCGCCCCGAAGACGAGGAGCGTGAGCCGCCGGTTGTCCGGGGGCATCACCCGTGCCGCCGCCCCGTTCCGCTCCATGAGCGCCAGGAGGCAGCCGTAGAGGATCGAGTCGAACCGCGTGTCGGTGGAGATGTAGATCGTCCACTGGGTGTCGAGCAGGACCTGCCAGCGGAAGTAGCGCCAGGCGACGATGGCGACGAGCAGTGCGACGATGTGGGAAACCCGCACCTTCCCGCGCGTGAAGAGCAGGAAGATGAGCGGAAAGATGAGGTAGAAATGCTCCTCCACCGAGAGGGACCAGAGCGGCTGCAGTCCGACGACGACGGACCCCGCATCGGGGAAGGCCGCGAGATAGTAGTTGTGGAAGTATAGAAGCTGGCTGAGGATCGCCAGCGGCTCGAACTTCCCGTCCGCGAAGCCGAGCCAGACGAGCAGGTAGCCCACCCCGAGCGTGAAGAAGAGCGGCGGCGAGAGCCGCAGGAACCGGCGGACGTAGAACTTGCCGATGTGGATACTGTCGGTGTCCCGCCATTCGCGCAGGAAGAGCGTGGTGATGAGGAACCCCGACAGGAAGAAGAAGATCGTCACCCCGAAGCCTCCGGCGATGGCGTCCGAGAGCCCGGCATGGGCGAAGAAGACGATCGCGACCGACACCGCCCGGATGCCGTCGAGCGAGGGGATTGCGCCGCGCGCGAGCGTGGGCGGCAGGCTGCCCGCGCCCGGCGCTTCCACCGGCCCCGCCCGGGCTGACCTTGCCACGTCGCCCCGCATCATGTCCGAACCTGACGCACCCATACCGAACCCTTCGTCCTGCGCCTCCTAGTCATTGCCCGCACCGGCCCTGACCGCCGCACCCGCGTGCGCGGCCGGCCGCGATTCGAGCCGCCGCCCGAACTGCAGCATCGGCCCCTCGAACCAGCGGAAGGAAACCACGGCGGCGCCGTAGCTCAGCCCGAGGCAGAGCGCGGCATTGACCCAGAAGGGAATCCCGCCGAGGCCGAGCGCGCCTTCGGCCCTGAGCTGCGCCTCGAGCACCATGAAGTGAAAGAGGTAGATGAAGTAGGAATAGAACCCCACCCGCGCATAACCGGTGGCGAGAAGCCCGCGGTAACCCCTGAGCCAGGACTCCGAGACCGCGATGGCGAGAAGCGTCAGGCAGGTGACGAGCGTGTAGAGGAAAGTCGGCGCGAAGGCCCCGCTGAGCATTCGCGCCCCGAGGGCGACGAGCGTCAGGGCGGCAACCGGGAGGACAACGGGCATCCCCCGGCCCATCGCCCAGGCGAGAATGCCCCCCATGGCGATGGAATCGAGCCGGGTCAGCGGGAAGTGATAGGTCCCCGCGTGGCCCACCGTGTTCAGGTAGTACCGCAAACCCAGCGCAAAGAGGCTCAGGAAGAGCAGAAAGCCCGGCAACGACCGGCGCGCGACCAGCGCCGCGAGGCCGATGACGATGTAGGAGAACTCCTCGACCGAGAGCGACCAGGTGATGGTGTAGGGCACCGTCTCGACGCCGTCGAAGAAGATGAACCAGCCGGTCAGGAAGGTGTAGGGAATCCAGATCCTGTCGATGATCCCCGGCTCTTGGTCGAGCACCTTGGCGGCGAGGAAATAGATCGTCACGGCCACCATGTAGAGCGGCACGATCCGGAAGAAGCGCCTGAGGAAGAAGGTGCGGATCGACCCGGCATCGGCGTGGCGGATCAGGAAGGAGGTGATGAGATAGCCGCTCAACGGAAAGAAGATATCGACGCCGAGCGTGCCCCAGGCGCGGAAGAGCGCGGCGAACGGGTCGAGTGCGGCATCGGGATAGCGCGTCGCCACGTGGAAGACGACGACCATGACGATGGCCGTCGCCCGGATGCAGTCGAGCGGCACCGACCGTTTCGAGATGAACTCGGATTTCACGCTCATGCCCGGAGTCCGCCGCTCATGTCCGTCGCCCGGCGGCGCGCGGCACCAGCCCGGGCCCGAGCGGTCGCTGCCGGGACGGGCCATAGCGCGAATACTGCGGCCCCCGTCGCGCCTCGGCCTCCGGCTCGGGCGGCGGCGCCTCGCCCGTCTCGACCTCGGCGTCCAGCATCCACAGGCCGGCCGCGAAGAAGAAGAACATGAAGGAGGCTATCTCGCTCCAGACGAAGACGGTGCCGAGCGTCAGCGTCGCACTGATCATGGAGATGACCCAGGCGGTCCGCACACGGTCAAGCGTGCTGCCCTTGGGGAAATCGCGCTTGGCGACAGCGACGATGGCGAGGATAAAGGCGAGGAACTGCGAGAAGAAGGTGGGGAATCCGAAGGCCACGGCAAGGCCCAGCCAGTAGTTGTCGAGGCTGCCGGTCATCCAGGGCGGAAGGTTCCACGGCCGCTTGAAGATACCGAAGACCGGCGTCGCGATCACCTGGTCGATGCCGTAGTCGAGCAGGACCCGACGTGCGTTTGCCGTTCCGGGGTTAAATGCCACCTTGGTAATGATGTAGTAAAGTGCCGGGCCGTTCGACGCGACCTCAAGCACGACGTAGAGCCCGAGGCTGATCCAGACGAGCGTCATCCAGGGCCGCTCGTTCTTGCGCATCACGTAGAGCCACATGATCAGCAGGAACTGGATGATCATCGACAGGAGGGGGCCGCTCGAAAGCGAGAAGAAGGTGGTGAGCGCAAGCACGGCAGCCTGCGCCCAGAGCCGGAAGTTGCCGATCTGGTTCTTCATCGCGAGGAAGAAGAGCGCGACCGAAAGCGAGCAGAAGAACCCGTAGTGGATCGGGTGAACAAAGACGAACTGCACCCGATCGAGCCCCATCCGACGCGGGTACTGCACATCCCGGTTCGAGGTGACGCCCGGGATCATCTCGACGATCTTCGGGATCGTGAGGTGCCCCGTCAGCGTCTCGTAGACGATGAAGGGCACGCTGAGCGTCAGCACGAGGGCAAAGAAGCGCACGAAGCCGAGGAACTGGTCGAGGTCGCGGATCGCGGCGCGCCCGGCAAGGTAACCGCCGAGCAGGATGACCGTGTTGACACCAGTGTAGGTGATCGCGGTGCTGGCCGAAGCGTTCACGAAGACGCTCAGCGTGAACCAGGACATGTGGAAGAGAATGAGCCAGTCGATATAGGTGACGCGCCCGTAGCTCTTGCCCAGAAGTTTCATGAGCAGCAACGGGATCAGCAGAAGGAACAGAAGCCGCGACGGCGTCATCAACAGCGTTCCGATATGGAAGAACGCCGGAATCAAGAGCGCGACGAAGACAACGAGCGCGAAGAACGGCATGCGCTGTGCCGCCCGCCCCGCACCATCAGGGCGAACGACCACATGCCCGTCCCGCATCAGGACAGCGCCCCGCTGCGAAGGGAGTGTTCTTACGCCTGCCACGCAAGCCCTCCTGTTCCTGCCTCGCGTTTTGCGGAAACGGCGTCCATTTCGCAAGGAAAGAAGTAGTTTTCGCCCCTTCCGGCGACAATCCCTGCCGAACGCGGCGGAATTGCGGCGCGGGCGGCACAGGCGCATGTCGGGTGCGAGACCCCGCACGCCGGGACGGGAAACCGCGCAGCGGTCCCCGGCACCGATTAATGCGCGATCGCGCCCGCGAGTCCGGCCGGCGCAGCCGCTACTGATCCAGGAAGCTCCTGAGCTTCCGGCTCCGCGACGGGTGTTTCAGCTTCCTCAGCGCCTTCGCCTCGATCTGGCGGATGCGTTCGCGCGTGACGGAGAACTGCTGGCCCACTTCCTCCAGCGTGTGGTCGGTGTTCATGCCGATCCCGAAGCGCATCCTGAGCACACGCTCCTCGCGCGGCGTAAGCGACGCCAGCACGCGGGTCGTCGTTTCCTTCAGGTTTTCCTGGATGGCACTATCCAGCGGCAGGATCGCGTTCTTGTCCTCGATGAAGTCGCCGAGCTGGCTGTCCTCCTCGTCGCCGATGGGCGTTTCGAGGCTGATCGGCTCCTTGGCGATCTTCATCACCTTGCGGACCTTTTCCAGCGGCATCTGCAGCTTCTCGGCCAGTTCCTCGGGCGTCGGCTCGCGGCCGATCTCGTGCAGCATCTGGCGCCCCGTCCGGACCAGCTTGTTGATCGTCTCGATCATGTGGACCGGGATGCGGATGGTGCGGGCCTGGTCGGCGATGGAGCGGGTGATCGCCTGCCTGATCCACCATGTCGCATAAGTGGAGAACTTGTAGCCGCGACGGTATTCGAACTTGTCCACCGCCTTCATCAAGCCGATATTGCCTTCCTGAATAAGATCAAGGAACTGCAACCCGCGGTTGGTGTATTTCTTGGCGATCGAGATGACGAGGCGAAGGTTCGCTTCGACCATTTCCTTCTTGGCCTGCCGGGCTTCCTTCTCGCCCTTCTGGACCTGGTTGACGATGCGGCGGAATTCCTGGATGTCGACGCCGACATACTGGCCGACCTGCGCCATGTCGGCGCGCAGGTCCTCCACCTTGTCCTGGCTCTTCTCGACCAGGGCCTGCCAGCCGCGACCCGATTTCGCCGCCATCCGGTCGAGCCAGGTCGGGTCGAGCTCGTAGCCGCGGTACTCGTCGATGAACTCGCGGCGGTTGATGCGCGCCGCGTCGGCAAGCTTCACCATCGCCGAGTCAATCTGCATGATCTTGCGGTTGATGCCGTAGAGCTGGTCGATCAGCGCCTCGATCCGGTTGTTGTGCAGGTGAAGCTCGTTCACCAGCACCACGATCTCGGACCGGAGCTTCTGATAGGCGGTCTCGTCCGCCACCGTAAACGTGCCGTCCTCGTTCAGCGTGGCCGACATCCGCTGGTCCTGCATTTCGGCCAGCCGGGAATAGTCGCGGGCGATGTTCTCGAGGATCTCCAGCACGCGCGGCTTCAACGCGGCTTCCATCGCGGCAAGCGACATGTTGGAGGCCTCGTCGTCCTCGTCCTCGTCCTCGGCGCGCATGATCGGGTTGCCGTCGGCGTCGAGCTCGGGCTCCGCCGCGTCGCCCTCGGCCTTGCGCGGAGCAGCTTCCCCGCCCTCGACGACGGGGGCGTCCATGTCGCCGTCCTCGTCGAGCGAGCGCCCGAAGGTCGCCTCGAGGTCGATCACGTCGCGCAGGAGGATGTCCTCGTTCAGGAGCTCGTCGCGCCAGATCGTGATGGCCTGGAACGTCAGCGGGCTTTCGCAGAGCCCCGCGATCATCGTGTTGCGGCCGGCCTCGATGCGTTTGGCGATGGCGATCTCGCCCTCGCGCGACAGAAGCTCCACCGTCCCCATCTCGCGCAGGTACATCCGCACCGGATCGTCGGTCCGGTCGAGCGTCTCGCCCGCCGAGGCGGCGATGGCGACCTCGCGTGAGGTCGACGCCTCCACCACGGCGCCCGCGGCATTGTCTCCTTCCTCGGCCTCTTCCTCCTCGATGACGTTGATGCCCATCTCGGAGAGCATCGACATCACGTCCTCGATCTGCTCGGAGGAAACCTGTTCGGGCGGAAGCGCGGCGTTGAGCTGGTCGTAGGTGATGTAGCCGCGCTCGCGCGCGTCGGCGATCATCTTCTTGACCGCGGCCTGCGACATGTCGAGCGTGTGCTCGCTGTCGTCGGTTTCCGGCTTCTGCTCGTCGGTGTCCTTGGCGGCCATCGGGGCTCCTTCCTTGCGGGCGACTCGGGCGCGGGGCGAATCGGCCCGACCGTCTTAGCGAATCATGGCGGCGAATCACAGGGGCGGCGGCCCTGCGTGCGCGGCCTTCAGGGTTTCTTCTTCTCCCAGACGGCGGCGTCGATGAGCCGCTGAAGCCCGGCCGAGAGCGCGCCGCGATCCTCGCCCATGTCGCTGTCGTCGTCGAGCTTCGACCGTTCCGCCCGGTACCGGGCCTCGGCTGCCTGGCCGAGCCGCCAAGTGAGGCCCTCGTCGGCAAGCCCAGCAAGGTCCTCCATCGCCTCGGCCACCTCGGCCTCCATGCCGCGCCGGGCTTCCAGCTTGGCAAGTTCCTCGGCAAGGCACATTGCGGCGAAATCGCTGTCGTCGGTGTTGCGCACGGGGGGAGCGATGCGCACATGGGCGAGCGCGAAGAGCTTTTCAAGCTCGGCGCCCGCCGCACGCGCCACTTTTTCCCGCAAGGAGGCGGGACCGCCGTCATGCGCCGCCACGAGAACGGCATGGCGCAGGCGCTCGTGGCCGGCGTCGCGCAGGTGAAGCGTCTCGAACTCCCCCTCGAAGCGGGTGACACAACCGGGATGCGTGATCGCGATGGCGAGGATCATCGCCTCGCGCAGGTAATCCTCCACGTCTCCGACCGGGGCGGCCGCGAGGAGCGAGGCCCGCGTTCCCGGCAGGGGTTCGGTCGCGGCACCCGGGCGGAAACCCTGCCCGCGTCCCTCCGGTCGCCGCGTGGCCCCTCCCCGCGGCGGCGGCCGGCCGGCTGCGAAAAGCTCCCAGCGCAAACGCTTGATCTCCTCGCCGTAGTGCGCCCGGATCGATGGGTCGGCGATCCGCCGGATCGACTCGCGCAGGGTCTTGTCGAGCGCGGCCCTGCGTTCCGGGCTGTCGAAGACGCGGCCCTCGGTCTCGCGCCGCCAGAGCAGGTTCACCATCGGTTCGGCACCGGCGACGGCTGCCGCCATCGCCGCGTGGCCGCGCGTACGGATCAGGTCGTCGGGGTCGAGCCCCTCGGGCAGGATGACGAAGCGCAGCCCCTGCCCCGCGACGAGCAGGGGCAGCGCCAGATCGACGAGCCGGGTGGCGGCGCGGATGCCCGCGGCGTCGCCGTCGAGCATGATCAGGGGCTCGGGGTGAATGCGCCAGAGAAGCTGAAGCTGGTCTTCCGTGATCGCGGTGCCAAGGGGCGCCACCGCCGCCTCGAACCCGGCGCCGACGAGCGCGATCACGTCCATGTAGCCCTCGGCCACGAGAAGCGGCTGCCCCTTCGCGGCCGCCTCTCGCCCCGGCCCGTGGTTGTAGAGGGTGCGGCTCTTGTCGAAGAGCTCGGTTTCCGGCGAGTTGAGGTATTTCGCGCCGTCGGCGGGGTCCATGGCGCGACCGCCGAAGGCGATGCAGCGGCCGCGCGCGTCGCGGATCGGAAACATGATCCGGTTGCGGAAGACATCGTAGGGTGCCTTGCCCCTGGTGCTGGCCTTCGCCAGTCCGGCGCCGAGGATGAGATCGTCGGCAATGCCCTTGGCCTTCAGGTGATCCCAGAGCCCCTGCCACCCCTCCGGCGCAAAGCCAATCTCGAACCGGTCCTGCGCCGTGTCCGAAAGCCTGCGCCGCGCCAGGTAGTCGCGCGCCGCCGCCCCGGCGGAGGTCCTGAGTTGCAACCGGTAATGGCGGACGGCCTCCTCCATGACCTTCGCAAGCTCGGTGCGCCGGTCGGCGCGTTCGGCCGCCTTGGGGTCGGCCGCGGGCATCGCCATCCCGGCTTCGCGCGCCAGAGTCTCCACCGCCTCCATGAACGGCATTGCCTCGGCCTCCCGCAGGAAGGTCAGCGCATCACCCTTCGCGTGGCAGCCGAAACAGTAGTAGTAGCCCTTGCGGTCATCGACGTGGAAGGACGCGGTCTTTTCCTGGTGAAACGGGCACGGCGCCCAGAAATCGCCCTTCGCCCGGTTCGACTTGCGCTGGTCCCAGGTCACCTTGCGGCCGACGACGTGGCTCAGCGTCGTCCGGGCACGCAGTTCGTCGAGGAAACCGGGGGGCAGACTCATCGGCCGAATATCGGCCCTTCGGCTGCGGCGGGCAAGGCCCGTCAGCCCGCTTCCGCGGTCGTCAGCCGAGCGCGGCGCGGGCGGCGAGCGCCTTCATCGCCACCGCCAGTTCATGCACGGCCGACCCGGCCATGGAGCGGAAGACCATGATCTGGAACGCCTGCGGCCCCTCGCGCATCAGCACCATCATCATGTGGTTGAGCCCGCTCCGGGCCACCGCACCTTCGGGAAAGGCCGCGACCCGAAGGTCGATCGGCACGAGGCGCGCAAGCACTGCCTCCGCACCCGGGCCCTGAAGCCGCATCCGCGCCCATCCGTCCGACTGGTCGGTCAGCGCGGCAACCCCCGCCAGCCCCTCGGGCGCGGCGCCGATGAGGAACGCCTGGTCGCGGCCGGTCCAGAGGCAGGCGGCCTCGCCGGCGCGGACCGACCGCCCGGGCTCGGGCCAGCCGAGGCCCAGCTTCCTCAGCGCCGTCCCCACCGCCCTGTCCTTGCCGGCGAAGGCCGCGACCGAGGTGACAGGGGCGAAGGGCAGCTCGCTCAGCCGGACCTCGGGCAGGACGACCGGCAGCAGCCCCTCGCAGGCGGCGGTCTCGATGAGCCTAGGCACGGGCGCGCCCTCCCTCTGGGTCGAAGAAGACCGGATGCGTCACCTCGCAGAGGACCTCCGCCTTGCGCAGGTGGTCCACGAGCTTCACCCGGCCGCCGATCCGCGCCCGACCGTCCTTCAGGAAGGCGAGCGCGAGGTGGGAGCGCAGCGTCGGCGACCAGCAGACCGAGGTGACATAGCCGCGGTCATTGGACGCGACCGCCGCCGCCCCCTCGTCGAAGAGATGCGCGCCCGCGGCGATGGCTCGCCCGGCCGGAATGGGCCTCAGCCCGACGAGTTGCTCTCGCTCCGGACCGGTCAGGCCGGGCCGCTGGCTCGCCGCCTTGCCGATGCAGTCCTTCTTAGCACTCACCATCCCCTGCAAGCCGATGTCGAAGGCGGTCACGCGGCCATGGATCTCGGCATGGGTGATGAAGCCCTTCTCGATCCTGAGGACATTGAGCGCCTCCATCCCGTAGGCTCCGCCGCCGAGACTCTCCGCCCGCGCCACGAGGTCGCGCCAGAGCGCCGCGCCGAAACGCGCGGGCACCGCGATCTCGTATCCCGCCTCGCCGGAGAAGGAGATGCGGAAGAGCCGCGCCTCCACCTCCATCACGCGGACCTCCCCGCAGGAGAGGAAGGGAAAGGCCGCGCCGTCGATCGGAGTCTCCAGCACCGAATTGAGAAGCTCGCGCGCGAGCGGCCCTGCCACCGCGAACTGCGCCCAGCTTTCGGTGACCGAGATCATCCGCACGTCCCAGTCCGGGCAATGCGCCTGATGGACGAAGTCGAGGTGCCGCATGACCTGTCCCGCCGCCGCCGTCGTCGTGGTCATCAGGTAGTGACCCTCGCCGAGGCAGGCGGTGGTGCCGTCGTCCATCACCATGCCGTCCTCGCGCAGCATGAGGCCGTAGCGCACCCGCCCCGGCTTCAGCGTCGAGAACGTGTTGGTGTAGACGAGGTCGAGGAAGCGGCCGGCGTCCCTGCCCTGGATGTCGATCTTGCCGAGCGTGGAGACGTCGGCCACCCCCACCCGCTCCCGCACCATCCTGACCTCGCGGTCGCACGACTCGCGCCAGCTCGCCTCGCCCGGTCGCGGGAAATAGGCGGCGCGATACCAAAGCCCGGCCTCGATCATCGGCGCGCCGCGATCCCGCGCGGCGCCGTCGGAGGTCGTGCGCCGCTCCGGCGCGAAGCCCTTGCCCTGACCGCCCGCGCCCATCGCGGCGATCGAGACGGGCGTGTAGGGCGGGCGAAAGGTCGTCGTCCCGGTCTCGGGGATCGCCCGGCCCGTCGCATCGGCAAGGATGGCCAGCGCCGCGACGTTGGAATTCTTGCCCTGGTCCGGCGCCATGCCTTGCGTCGTGTAGCGCTTCATGTGCTCGACGCTGCGGTAGTTCTCCTGCGCGGCAAGGCGCACGTCCTTGGTCGTCACGTCGTTGGCGAAATCGAGCCAGGCACGGTGCTTCGGCTCCGGCACTTCCCAGTAGGCGCGGATGCGCACGCCCGCATCCTCGGCCTGCGGCAGATCGGTCTTCGCCGCGCGAAGCCCCAGATCCTCGACCACCGCCTCGGCCGCCGCCGCACCCTCCGCGAGGCAGGCATGGGTCGAGAAGGCACCGTTCGCAGCCCCGGCGACGGTAAGCCCCGGCACCATGCCTGCACGCGGCACGAAGGCCGCGATGTCCTCGCGCCAGTCGGGACGGCCGTTCAGGTGGCAGGCGAGGTGCAGCGCCGGGTTCCAGCCGCCCGAAACGGCGAGGCAGTCGCTGACGATGCGCGAGACCTTGCCCTCGCGGTCGGCGATCACGACCTCGCGCAGGCCGCGCCGTCCCACCGTGTCGATTACCCGGCATCCGGCATGGACGGGGAAATCGCCCGGCATCGCGACATCCTCGCGCAGGTCGATCAACGCCGCGATGCGGACGCCCGCGGCGGAAAGATCGCGCGCCGTGCGGTGGGCGTAGTCGTTGTTGCCGAAGACGGTCACCGACTTGCCGGCCGCCACGCCCCAGCGGTTGAGATATCCGCGCACCGCGCCCGCGGTCATGATCCCCGGCCGGTCGTTGTTCGCAAAGGCGATCTGGCGCTCGTGCGCCCCCGAGGCGAGCACGGCGCGCCGGGCCACGATCCGCCAGAAGCCTTCGCGCGGGACGTCGTCGTCGGGGCCTGCGATATGCAGGGCCACCCGTTCGAGCGCGCCGTAGGTGCCGCCGTCATAGGCGCCGGTGACGGTGGTGCGGGGCATCAGCCGGACATTCGGCAGGGCGCCGAGTTCGGCCAGCACATCGGCCGCCCAGTCCGCGCCGGGTCGCCCCGCGATCTGGTGCGACTCCAGGAGGAGCCGCCCGCCCATCCGGCTGTCCTCCTCCACAAGGATCACGTCCGCACCGGCGCGCCCCGCGACGAGCGCGGCCATGAGGCCGGCCGGGCCGGACCCGATCACGAGGAGATCGCAGAAGGCCCAGGCCTTCTCGTAGGCCTCGTCGTTCGACTTCCCCGACAGCGCGCCGAGCCCCGCGGCACGCCGGATCACGGGCTCGTAGAGGCTTTCCCAGAAGGCCCTCGGCCACATGAAGGTCTTGTAGTAGAAGCCGGCGCCGAAGAAGGGCGCGAAGAGGTCGTTGACCCCCATAAGGTCGAGCCCGATCGACGGCCAGGCGTTCTGGCCCCGCGCCTCGAGCCCGGCGTGAATCTCCTGCACCGTCGCGCGCACGTTGGGCACCTGGCGGGCGCCGCGCCCCACGGTGACGAGCGCATTCGGTTCCTCCGATCCGGTCGTCATCACCCCGCGCGGCCGGTGATACTTGAACGACCGGCCGAAGATGCGGACGCCGGAGGCGAGGAGCGCCGAGGCCAGCGTGTCACCACGAAAGCCGGTGTAGTCGCGCCCGTCGAACCGGAAGCCCACCGTCTCCGAGCGGTCGATGAGTCCCTTGCCGGCGATCCTCATGCCCGCCGTCCCCTGCCCTTCGGCTTCGCCGGGCGCTCGCGTTCCGCGACAAGCCGAGTCGCGGTGATCGTGTGCGTGACCGTGTTGCGCGTGACCTCGATCCAGGCCGAACAACCAAGCTCGTGGTACCAGAGATCGCGGGTCTCGCCGGCGGGATTGTCGCGCAGGTGGAGGTAGTCGTCCCAGGCATCCGGTCCGGCGCCGGCGTGGGGGCGGTCGGCATACACCGCCGCGCCGTAGTAGGTGAACTCGCGCCGGTCGCGCTCGCCGCAGAGGGGGCAGGTCAGCCTCATCGGTGGTCCCTCAGTGCAGGTTGTGCTGGCTGCCGGTGCCTTCCTCGTCGAGGATGTGCCCGGTCAGGAAACGGTCGAGACGGAAACGGCGGGCGACGGGGTGGGGGTCTCCGGTCGCCATCAGATGCGCCATGCACCAGCCCGAGGCCGGCACCGCCTTGAAGCCGCCGTAGTTCCAGCCGCAGTCGATGTAGAGCCCGCCGACATCGGTCCTGTCGATGATCGGCGAGCCGTCCGGCGTCATGTCCATGATGCCGCCCCAGCTGCGCAGCACCTTCGCCTTGCCGATCATCGGCATCAGCGTCATGCCCGCCTCCATCACATGCTCCACCATCGGCAGGTTCCCCCGCGCCGCGTAGGAGGCGTAGAAGTCAAGGTCGCCGCCGAAGACGAGCCCCCCCTTGTCGCTCTGCGAGATGTAGAAATGGCCCATGCCGAAACTTACCACATGGTCGATCACCGGCTTCAGCCCCTCGGTCACGAATGCCTGGAGGACGTGGCTCTCGATCGGCAGCCGGATGCCCGCCATCGCCGCAACCTGGCCTGACCGCCCTGCGACGACGATTCCGACCTTCTTTGCGCGGATCGGGCCGCGCGTGGTCTGGACGCCGCGCACCCGGCCATCCACGATGTCGATTCCCGTCACCTCGCAGTTCTGGATCAGGTCGACGCCGCGCCGGTCTGCGCCCCGCGCATAGCCCCAGGCCACGGCGTCGTGGCGCGCCGTGCCACCGCGGCGGTGCAGAAGGCCGCCATAGATCGGGAAGCGGGTCTGTTCGAAATCGAGATATGGCAGATACCGCCGCACCCCCTCGCGGTCGAGAAGCTCGGCGTCGTCGCCCTGGTTGATCATCGCGTTGCCGCGCCGCGCAAAGGCGTCGCGCTGGCCGTCGGAGTGGAAGAGGTTGATGAGGCCGCGCTGCGAATGCATCACGTTGTAATTCAGCTCCGCCTCCAGCCCCTCCCAGAGCTTCAGCGAATGGGAGTAGAACTCCTGGTTGCCGGGCAAGAAGTAGTTGGCGCGCACGATCGTCGTGTTGCGGCCCACGTTGCCGCCACCGAGATAACCCTTTTCGAGCACGGCGACGTTGGTGATGCCGTGGTTCTTCGCAAGGTAGTAGGCGGTGGACAGACCATGCCCGCCGCCGCCGATGATGACGACCTCGTATTCCTCCTTCGGCGCGGGGTCGCGCCATGCGGGCGTCCAGCCCCTGTTGCCCGAGAGCCCCTCGCGGATGACCCTGAGCCCCGAATAGCGCATCGCCCCCTCCGTTCGCGGACCGCCCTGCCCCTCTGGCAGTGAACCGTCCCGGACAGCAGATTTCAACGCCCAAGCGGGCTTGCCGCGCCTTTCCGCGACAGAATGTGTCGCTGGACGGCCGAGGGTGCAAAAACCCGGCCGGTTGGGCGACCGGCCGGGCAGGCGCCGAATTGCCGTCGGGGGAGGCCCACGGCCCACGGCGGGGCCGGGACGCGGGATCTCAGCGCGCGAGGCGGAAGTAGGCCGCGGCGTAGTTGTTGTTCATCCCGGCGCCGTCGCAGAAGCCGAAGGCTCCGTTCGAGGTGACGTCGAGCTTGCCGCCCGAGACGAGCGCGACGCCCTCGATCCCGTCGGCATTGGCCGTCATCGAGATATCGCCCGCCGCAAGGATCTGGCTGCCGTAGATGTTGACCTTCGCCGCGAACTCGACGCCGCCCAGCGTCACCATCTGCACGTCGCCACCCTCCGCACAGTTGTCGTCCTTGCCGATGACGATGTCGGAGGAAGCATAGAACGACTTCGGGTCGGTGTTCTTGGTGACGATCACCGCGTTCTCGATCACCGCGCCGGCGGCGAACTGCAGCCTGCAATCCGTGACCAGCACCATGTTCACCAGGCTGAAGCCCGCGCCGATCTGCTTGTGGCTCTGGTCGTTCTTGCAGTCCATGACATGGATGCGGCCGGTCTTGAACTTCGCGGAGTCGAGCGAGGTCGCGCCCTGCGCCTTGATCGTCACCGGCGAGGCATTGGTGATGTAGGATCGATAGTACTGCGAGCCCTGTGCCATGATCCCGACCTGCGGATCGAAGGGGTCGGTCTCGATGCCGCGGATGATGTCGTCGATCCGGTTCAGGATGCGGATCTGGTACGACCCGTCGCGCAATGCGGGTTGAAGCCCGGTGTTGCTCGTGAAGCCGGAACTCGGCAGTTCGATGTCCCGCTTGTCGGGCATCGACACTACGACGCCCGGTTCGAAGGTGTTGTTGGAACTGACCGAGACATGGTTCTGCGAGTGGATGCAGAAGCCGGACGTGAAGTGGCCGTTCGACTGCATGTCGACCCGGTCCTGCGCCACGAAGCCCTCGCGGAAGCACGTCGGATAGTAGGTTTCGAACACCGTCTCGGAGGTGACGTCCCACGCGGTGAAGCCGACGAGGCCGAGCAGGTAGGTGGAGACACCGTTGCCCTTCGCCTTGTGCCGCTTGACCGCCACCATTACCGCGTCGCGCGCGTTCGCATCGTCGACGGTGAAAACCTGGGTGTCAGGTTTCCAGCGGCCGAACTTGATGTCCTCTGTCGTGAGGACATTGCCGTACTTGCCGCCCGGCATGTTCAGCGCCGCGATCTGCAGCGCGGCGGCCTTCGCCTCTTCGGGGCTGCGGAGTTCGCGGGTGTAGATCGCGGCATGGGCGGCGGCATCGGCCGCGACCTGCAACTGTGTCTTCGAGGCGACGCCGTTGCCGAAGTCGAGCGCGAGGCCGCCGAGGACGAGCGAGGCCATGAAGACCTGAAGGCTCAGGGCGGTGATGCCGCCCTCCTCACGCGAGAGGAAGCGGAGGACGGCGGCGGAGACCTTCGGGGTGACCATGGCTCAGTTCTCCATCAGATGCTCGGCCTGAACCGTCATCCGGGCGCCAGAGAAGATCTTGGCGATGCCGAAGAGGTCGAGGTCGTTCAGCGGCACGCTGACCGTCGTGGTGATCAGGCCTGCCGTGACACTGGTGGCCGCCATCGTGTGCGGGCTCACGTTCGACAGATGCGCAATGACAAAGGCCTGGGTGGCAGCCTCGTCCTTCAGCCGACCTATCGACAGGTTGCGGTTGGCGTCCTGGGCCACGCGCAGAAGCCGCGACTGGCCGTGAAACATCATCGAGACGTCGGCCAGAAGCGCGACGATCATCACGAACATCGGCAGCCACAGCACGGCCTCGACCGTCGCGGCGCCGGATTCGGACCGAACAAAGCACGCGATACGACCGGCAAGGAAGCGAAGGCAGCGCATTGTCACCATTCCCGTCATCGGCGACCGGTTGTTCCAGCCTGCCGTTGCGCCCCCAGCGACAATTCAACGGCCGGAATGCGGCGAAATTGCGGCAGGGTGGCAGCTACGCCGCATAATTCCCACGAAACGCTGGACAAAACGCCTCGGGCGACCAGCCGCGCGGCCGTCGCGGCTTCCGCGTGGCGGCATGTCCGAAGCGGCGCGGGCCTCCGGGGCTATTCGGCCCAGTCCCAGGGCCGAGTGAACTCGCCCAGCTTGTGCCTCAGCGCTTCCTTGTCCACCGGCCCGGTGCGCTCGATTCGCGCGACGAGCCCGCGCTTCTTGTCCTCGAAGACCTCGCGCACCCGCACGGCAAGACCCGCCTCGGCCAGCGCCGCGTCGTAGACCCGCCGGATCGCGAGCTTCCTGAGGTCGGGCTTGAAGATCTTTCCCACCGCCGTCTTCGGCAGCTCGGGCAGGATCTCGACATGCTTCGGCACGGCGGCACGCTCGTGGATGTGGGTCCGTGCGTACTCCGTGAGTTCCTCGGCCGTCGCCTCCGCGCCCTTGACGAGCTCGACATAGGCGCAGGGCAATTCGCCGGCGAAGGCATCGGGCTGGCCGACGGCGCCGACGAAGGCCACGGCGGGATGGCCCATCATCGCCTCCTCGATCTCGGCCGGGTCGATGTTGTGGCCGCCGCGGATGATGAGATCCTTGGCCCGTCCGGTGATCCAGAGGTAGCCGTCGGAGTCGATCCGGCCAAGGTCGCCGGTCCTGAGATACCGGCCCTCGGCGAAGAGGTCCCGGTTCTTGTCCACCTCGGTATAGGTCGACCCCTCGAAGACGCCGGGGTTGGAGACGCAGATCTCGCCGACCTCGTCCACCGCGCATTCCTTCAGGACCCCGCCATTGGCGTCCGTGTGCAGGATGCGGACGTGGCAATAGGGCAATGGAACGCCGACCGATCCGACCTTCTTGCGGCCATCCACCGGGTTGCAGGAGACAAGGCAGGTCGCCTCGGTCAGGCCATAGCCCTCGGCGATCTGCACGCCGGTCGCCTTCTCGAACCGGTTGTAGAGTTCGAGCGGCAGGGGCGCCGAGCCCGAGATCGCGATCTTGAGCGAGGAGACGTCGGCGTCGACCGGGCGCTGCATCAGCGCGGCGATGGCCGTGGGAACCGTGATCAGGAAGGTCACGCGCCAGCGCTCGATCAGCTTCCAGAAGTTGTCGAAGACGCCTTCGCCGCGGTAGCCCGCGGGCGTCGGCATGACCATGTGCGCCCCAGACGCGATCACGGACATTAGCACCGGATAGGCCGCAAAGACATGGAAGAGCGGCAAGGGGCAGATCAGCACGTCTGTCTCGTCGAAAAGCAAACGGCCGCCCAGCCAGCCGTTGTAGATCATGCCCGAGTACTTGTGCTGCGCGACCTTGGGCATGCCGGTGGTGCCGCCGGTGTGGAAGTAGGCCGCGACCCGGTCGCCCGCGCTGTCGGCGAAGCTCAGCCTTTCGGCGGGCTGGCGCGCGCATTCGGCCGCGAAATCGAGCACGCGGGCCTTGTGCATCGCGGGGTTCTTCGGCCGGACGAAGGGCACGATCCAGGACTTCGGCGGCGCGAGATAGCGGTTCAGATCGACCTCCAGCACCGTCTGGACGTTCGGGGCCAGCGCCACCGCCGCCGCGGCCTTCTGCGGCACATCGGTCTTGGGAAAGGCCTTCAGCGTGACAAGCACCTTCGCCTTCGTCTCGCGCAGGATCGCGGCGATCTGCTCGGGGTCGAGAAGCGGGTTGATCGGATTGACGACGCCCGCGACGGCCCCCCCGAGGAGGACCGCGGCCGTTTCGAGGCTGTTGGGCAGGAGGTAGGCGACGGTGTCCCTTTCGCCGACACCCAGGCTGCGGAAGAGGTTCGCGGCCTGGGTGATCCTCCCGAGGAGCGTGTTCCAGGTCCAGGTCTCGGCCTTCGATCGCTGGTCCGAAAGCAGCTGGAAACTGATCGCCGGCCGGGCGCCGTGGGCGTCGCGCGTGCGGCTCAGGAACCGGTAGAGCGTGACCGGAAGGTCGCGCTCTCCGTAAGGCATCTCGCGCTCGACGGAATCACGGTCGGCAACCCCTGAAAACTTCCCCATGAACTCCTCCCCCTAGCCCGCTCCCACGGGCCTCTCATTGCACGCAAGGATGGGGGCAAAGTCGGTTCCGGGCAAGAGAACTACGCCCGGTCGCACCGGCCGGGACGCCGCGTCACGACGGGGTTCGGCCCGGAGCGTCTTGCTTCGCCGCACCGGTCCCTTCGGTGAACTGGAGCCGCGCGAGGCGCGCATAGAGGCCGCCCTCGGCCACGAGGTCGTCGTGGGTGCCGCTCGCCACGATCCGCCCGGCATCGAAGACGACGATCCGATGGGCCTTCTTCACCGTGGCGAGCCGGTGCGCGACGATCAGTGTCGTGCGGCCCCTGGCAAGTTCGTCCACCGCACGCTGCACCGCGCGTTCGCTTTCGGCATCGAGCGCCGAGGTAGCCTCGTCCAGGAGGAGGATCGGCGCGTCGCGCAGGATCGCGCGGGCGATGGCGATGCGCTGCTTCTGCCCGCCCGAAAGCATGACGCCCCGCTCGCCAAGGAAGCTCGCGTAGCCCTCCGGCAGCGCCATGATGAACTCGTGCGCGGCCGCCGCGCGGGCCGCTGCCTCCACCTCGGCATCGGTGGCCTCGGGCCGGCCGTAGCGGATGTTCTCAAGTGCCGAGGCCGCAAAGATCACCGGGTCCTGCGGCACCAGCGCGACGGCGCGGCGGAAGTCGGACCGCGCCATGTCGGGCAGAGCGACACCGTCGATGGTGATGCGTCCCCGGTCGGGGTCGTAGAAGCGCAGCAGAAGCTGGATCACCGTCGTCTTGCCCGCGCCCGAGGGGCCGACGAGCGCGACCGTCTCGCCCGGCCGGACGTGGAGGTCAACGCCCTCCAGGGCCGACTGGTCCGGGCGCGTCGGATAATGGAAGGTCACGCCGTCGAAGACGATCTCCCCCTTCGCGGGGCGCGGCAGGCTGACCGGTGTCGCCGGGTCGCGCACGCTGTCGGTCGCCCCGAGAAGCTCCACCAGCCGCTCCGTCGCCCCGGCCGCGCGCTGCAGCTCGCCCCAGATTTCCGACAGCGCGGCGACCGATCCCGCCGCCATGACGGCATAGATGACGAACTGCACCAGCTCGCCCGGGCTCATCGCACCCGCGCGCACGTCGCGCGCGCCGATCCAGAGCACCCCGACGACGCCCGCGAAGACGAGGAAGATGACGATCACGGTCATCGCCGCCCGCGTACGGATTCGGGCCTTCGCCGAGGTGAAGCTTTCTTCCGTCACCCGCGAAAAGTCGGCGCGCGTGGCCGTCTCGTGGGTGAAGGCCTGCACCGTCTGCACCGCCGAAAGCGCCTCGGACGCCAAGCCGGAGGAGGCGGCGATCCAGTCCTGGTTCTCGCGGCTGAGGCGTCTCAGCCGCCGTCCCTGCGTGATGATCGGCACGATCACCGCCGGCACGATGAGAAGGACGAGCCCGGTGAGCTTGGCCGAGGTCAAGAGCATCATCGCCATGGCGCCGAGCAGAATCAGCAGGTTCCGCAATGCAACGGAGACGGAGGAGCCGATGACCGACAGGATCAGCGTCGTGTCGGTGGTGATGCGGCTCACGACCTCGCCGGTCAAGATCCGCTCGTAGAAGGCCGGGCTCATCCCGATCACGCGGTCGAAGACGGCCTTGCGGATGTCGGCCACGACCCGCTCGCCGAGCCGGGTGACGAGGTAGTAGCGCGCCCCTGTGCCGATCGCGAGCAGGCCGGCGATGACCATGGCACCGGCGAAATAGCTGTCGAGCAGGGCCGCGCCCGAGTTGAAGCCGTCGATGACCCGGCGCACCGCCACCGGCAGGAGGAGCGAGATCGAGGCCGTGAGGACGAGCGCTGCCCCGGCCATGACGACGAGGGCGCGATAGGGCGCAAGAAAGGGCCCGAGCCCGCCGAGGGCATCCAGCCGCTTCGACGCCGCCCTGTCGTCTGCCGTCATGTCCCGTCGTGCCATGCCCATCCTCCGGTGGCAGGGGTTCAGGCCCGGGGTTTAGGGGCAGGCGCAGCCCGGGGCAAGGGCGGCAACGCCGCAGGCCGCGTCGCGGCAAGGGCGCGGGAACCCGCCGCCCGGGTTGCGGCCCGGGCGGGCTTGCGGCTAGGCTGAGGGCGACGCCCGGCCCCGGCGCAACGGAGACGGAGGACAAGGTGACGACCCATTCGGCCGAGAACGCCCGCGACCTTCAATCCAT
>NZ_WBUS01000016.1 GCF_008933605.1 Albidovulum sp. | reverse complement strand
GTACTCCTGCTTCAGCAGCACGCCGGGCAGGCGCGGATCGCCAATCATCGGCGTCCGCCGGACAAGGCCGCGGATCCGCGCCTCTGCCCCCGTGATGTCATCGATTTTGACGGGAAGGCCGGCCATCATGTCCCCAGGGGCAGCGTCATCAGATGGCCAGGGGCGGCTTGGCCCGTGACGCCGCAGAGGCGCGCGACATTCCAGGCGGCCGCATAGTTCGACGACAGCGCCGGGCACCCTGCCGCAGCCTCGATCCGGTCGATGACACCCGCCGCGCGCACGGCGGTGCAGGACACGAAGAGCGCCTCCGACGCCGGATCGGCCGCCGCCGCGGCAAGGCCCACCAGATCGTCCAGAGCGATCCGGGCCATGTCGCGGTCGTCGGTCATGTTCAGGCAGGTGACACGATCCAGCTCGAAACCCTCGGCCTCGAACATCGCGGCCATCGGACGCGTCGTCTCGGGCGTGTAGGGCGTCAGGACGGAAATCCGCCGTGCCTTCATGGCCCGCAGCCCCTTCAGCGCGGCCGAAACCGGCGTCACCACCGGGCAGCCCGGCTTGCCCCGTGCGATCTGTTCCCGCACCTCGGCATCGCCGATGCAGACCGAGGCGGAGGTGCAGCCGTAGACGATCGCGTCAAGATCCTCGCCGGGCAGGATCAGCGCCGCGCCTTCGGCAAGATCGCCCGCCATCGCGCGAAGTGTCTCGGGCGTGACCGGGTTGGCGAAGGGGATGCGGTTCACATAGACCGCGATCCCGGCCGGGGCGAGGATGCGGGCGAAATCGAACTCGATCGTGAGGTCGGTGGACAGGGCCACCAGCCCGACGCGATGCGCGACAGGGCGCGGGTCGAGACGCGGCGCGCGTGGCGAAATGCGGACATCTGTCATTTGCCAAGCCTTCCGTAGCGGCGTTCCAGCCAGCGCAGGATGACCACGGAAACCAGGCTCATGGCGAGGAAGAAAGCGCCGACAAGGGTCATCGGCTCGATGTAGCGGTAACTGGAGTTTGCCACCGACTTGGCCTGGTTCATCAGTTCAAGCACCGTGATCGCGGACAGGAGTGGCGTTTCCTTGAACATGGCGATGAGATAGTTGGCCAGCGCCGGGATCATCGGCGGCACCGCCTGCGGGATGACGACATGGACCCAGGTCTGCCGCATCGTCAGGTTCGTGGCCCGTGCCGCCTCCCACTGGCCCTTCGGCACGTTCTCGATCCCCGCCCGATAGACCTCGGCGGTGTAGGTGGCATAGTGCAGGCCCATGCCGATCACGCCGGCGACGAGGGGCGGCAGCAGGATGCCGGCGTCGGGCAGGACGTAGAAGATGAAATAGAGCTGGACGAGAAGCGGCGTGCCGCGGAGGAACTCCACGACGAAGGCCACGGGCCGCGCGACGTTGCGGTTCGCAGATCGGCGTGCGATGGCGAACCCGAGACCCAGCACGGCCGCCACCACGGCCGAGAGAAGCGTGACGATCAGCGTGAGTTTCAGGCCCTGCAGCAGCGTGGGCATGATGTCGGCGACGAAGCCCCAGTCCCATTCCATCTCAGCGCACTCCGTCGAGCCCGGCCGTCAGGCGGCGTTCGAGCGCGCGGACCCCGGACGATATCGCCAGCGCCATGAGGAAATAGAGCGCGAGGATGGTGAGAAAGGGGACGAGCGTGCTGCCGGTCTGGGCGCGCACCACCTGGGCCTGGAAGGTCATGTCGGTGAGCGAGATCAGCGAGACGACGGCGGTGGCCTTGAGAAGCTCGATGGCGTTGTTGCCGAAGGTGGGCAGCATCAGCGGCAGCGCCTGCGGCAGGATCACATGGCGCATCCGCTGGTAGGGCGTGAGGTTCAGCGCCACGGTCGCCTCGCGCTGGTCCTTCGGCACCGAGAGGATGGCGCCGCGCACCACCTCAGCGCCGTAGGCGCCCACGTTCAGCCCCAGCGCCATCACCCCGGCTGCCAGCGGCGACAGGGTTACGCCCGCGAAGGGAAGAACGAAGTAGACCCAGAAGAGCTGCACGAAGATCGAGGTGCCGCGGAAGAACTCGATATAGGCCGTCGCGAGCCACCGCAGCGGCCACCAGCGCGCGATGCGGCCAAGTCCGGCGAGGAAGGCCACCACCAGCGCGAGCGCCGACCCCATCACCGTGAGCTGCACCGTCACCAGCGCGCCCAGAAGGATCAGAGTCAGATATCCGGACCACTCGGCCATGCCTGGGGAACCTTCGCAAGCGGGAAAGACGGCGCGGGACGCACCCGCGCCGCCCGGGAGACGCGATCACTCGCCGCAGAGCTGGGCGCGGCTGGTGGACGTCGCAGCCGCGGCCGAGAAGCCGTAGGGCTCGATGATCGCGGCAAACTCGCCCGACTCCTTCATCTTCGCCAGTTCGGCGTCAAAGGCGTCGCGCAGCGCCGCATCCTCCTTGCGGAAGGCCGCGCCGTCGCAATAGACCGGCGCGCCGACCACCGGGGCCACCATCTCGAGGTTCGGGTCGGCGGCCTTGGCGATGAGGTCGGAGATCGAGAGCACGGGCAGCGAATAGACGTCGATGCGCCCGTCCTGCAGCATCTTCAGCCCCGACTGGCCGTCGGGAACCACGATTACCCGGTCCCTCGGCACGCCGGCCTCCAGCGCGAGCTTCTCCTCGGTGCCGCCACCCGGCGCCCCGATCCGGCCTTCGGCGTCCGCGGCAATGTCGGCGTAGGACTTGTAGCCTTTCGGGTTGCCCTTCGGCACCAGGAACGCCTCGGCGTCGCACAGGACCGGTTCGGAATAGGCCACCGCCTGGCAGCGCTCGGGCTTCATGAAGAGACCAGCCGTGATGGCGTCATGACGGCGGGCCTGCAGGCCGGGGATCATCGCCCCGTACTCGCTGATCGAGGCCACGACCTCAGGCACACCGAGACGCTTGAAGATTTCGCGCGCCACGTCGGGCGCCGCACCCGAAACCGTGCCGTCGGCGGCGACGGCGGTGAAGGGCGGCTCGTTGGCGATGGCGATGCGGGCGAAGCCCTGCGCCTTGAGGTCATCGAGCGTATCGGCCCAGGCCGCGAACGGCGCGGCGGCGAGTGTGAGGGTCAGGAGTGTCTTTTTCATTGTCGTCCTCTCTGTCGGATGTGGATTTCAGACGCGGTGCCCTGCGGCGATGATCTTGCGCAGGAAGGCTTGTGTTCGCTCGTGCGTCGGCTGGCGGAAGATCGTGTCGGGCGGTCCTTGCTCGACGACGCGGCCCTTGTCGAAAAAGAGGACACGGTCGGCGAACTCGTGCGCGAAGCCCATCTCGTGTGTGACGAGGAGCATCGTCATGTCGGTTTCCGCGGCGAGGCGCTTCATCACCAGCAGCACCTCCTCCACGAGCTCGGGATCGAGGGCCGAGGTCACCTCGTCGAAGAGCATGATCCGCGGCTGAAGCGCCAGCGCCCGGGCAATGGCGACGCGCTGCTTCTGCCCGCCCGAGAGCTGGCTTGGCATGGCCTGCGCCTTGTCGGCCAGCCCCACCATCTCCAGCAGTTCCATCGCCCGGGCTTCCGCCTTTGCCCTAGGCTCGCCCTTGGTCAGGATCGGCGCGAGCGTGATGTTGTCGAGCACCGACTTGTGCGGAAACAGGTTGAAGTGCTGGAACACCATGCCGATGTGCCGGCGCATGTGGTGAAGATGCGCCTCGTCCGCCGGCACCTCGCGGCCGCCGCGCTGCATGTGGAAAAGCTGCTCGCCGCAGACTTCGATATGGCCGCCCGAGATCGTCTCGAGCGTCATCAGGATGCGCAGGATCGTGGTCTTGCCGGATCCGGACGGTCCGATCAGCGCAAGCTTTTCGCCCGGCATGACGTCGAAAGACAGCCCGTCGAGCACGTTCAGCGCCCCGAAGGACTTCTCCAGCCTGTCGATTCGGATGATCGGCTCGGTCACGCCATTCCCCCACCTGAGTGCGGCGGAGAATTAGCGTGACTCTGTATCATGTCAATTCGAAAATAATCTCATGACAATTTTAGACTATCACAGGTCAGATCGTTGGCAAAAGCACCTCGGGCGCGTCGGAGAGCATCGTTGCGATTGTCGAAAGGCCGCGGCGTAACTCATCGGTCCGAGTCGAGCCAAGCGCGACCCGGATCGCGTCCCGCCGCCCGCGCTCGACCGTACGAAAGGCGCTGCCCGCGGCCACCGCCACGCCGCGCAGGCGCGCCTGCTCAACGAATCCCTCCTCGGGCCATCCCTCGGTCAGCGGCAGCCAGAGGTGCAGGCTGTTGCCGTGGCAGGCGGGCATCCGCTCACCGAGCACCGTTGCGGCGAGCCTGTGCCGGTCCGCCAGCGCCCGGGCCTGCCAGGCGGCAAGCTCGGCAACTGTTCCACTGCCGATCCAATAGCTGAGAAGATCCGCCATCGGCGGGGTCGCCATCCAGTTCGCCACCAGATGCCGGTTGGACACCGCGGTGGCATGGCGGGGCGGCGCATGCAGATAGGCCATGCGCAACCCCGGCACGGTGATCTTGGTAAAGCCGCAGATGTGAACCGTGCGCTCGGGCGCCAGGGCCGCGAAGGCGGGCACGCGATCGGGAATCATCATGTTCAGGACATCGTTCTCGACGATGGCGAGATCATGCCGCCGCGCCACCTCGACCAACTCGGCCCGGCGGTCCGCGGACATCATCACGGCCAGCGGGTTTATCACGTTGGGCTGGAGATATATCGCCCGGATCAAGCCCTTGCGCGCCACCTCGTCGAGCCCGGCGGGCAACATCCCGTCGCCGTCCATGGCCACGCCCTCCAGGTGAAGGCCGAGGTAGGTGCAAAGCGGCTTCAGCGTGTGATGCGTCAGCGCCTCGGTCGCAAGGCCCGATCCCGGGGGCGCCACGCCCATCACGGCGGCGGTGATGGCGGGCGTCGCGCCATTGGTCACGATGGTGCCCTGCGGTTCGGCCGGAATACCCTGCCGCATCAGCCACTCGGCCCCCGTCGCCCGGTGGTGGGGCATCACCATGTTCGGGCGGAACGACAGGGCGGAAGGTGCCGCGAGGTTCTCGCCAAGCCAGAGAAACCCCTCGCGCAGGCGGTCGAGATGCATCGCCTCGACCACCGGCTTGAGGATCGACAGGTCGATGACCTCGCCCGGCCGCTCGGGCAGGTAGGGCTGGCGTGCCTCCGCGCCCGGGCCAAGGACGAAGGAACCGCGGCCGACCTCGCCGGCAACCAGCCCGCGGCGGATCAGCTCGTCATAGGCGCGGCTCACGGTCTGCACGGAGAGACCGAGCGCATCGGCCAGCTTGCGGTGCGGCACCAGGCGCGCGCCGGCCGGCAATTCGCCCCTCTCGATGGCGCGGGCGAACTGTTCTGCCAGCGACAGGTAGGCGGGGCGCGCGAGCGTGGCGGGGTCGGGCATCCAGTTTGTCATGATTGCAAATCTGCGCAAAATCATATCAATGTGCAAATGGAGATTTGCGGGATGACGCGATGAAACTGGACGCCATCGACCTGAGGATCCTCGATGCGGTGCAGAGGGACGGCCGCATCACCAAGCTCAGACTCGCCGAACTGGCGGGGATATCGCCCACGCCCTGCTGGCTCCGGCTCAGGAAGCTCGAACGGGCCGGGATCATCGCGGGCTACCACGCGCGCCTTGCCCCGCGCAGGATCGCACCCTTCGCCACCGTGCTGGTCGAGGTGACGCTCGCCAACCATCGCCAGTCCGACTTCGAGCGGTTCGAGCGTGCCGTGGCCGCGATGGAGGAAATCGTCTCCTGCTGGTCGGTGGGCGGCGGCGTCGACTATATCCTCAAGATCGTGGCGAAGGACATCGACGCATATCAACGGCTGATCGACCGGATGCTCGCCACCGAGATCGGGATCGACCGCTATTTCACTTATATCGTCACCAAATCGGTGAAGGAAGAGGAACCCCTTCCCCTCGCCCTCTTCGGCGCCGGATAGAGAAAGTCTCTACGCCCCCCGGTCTTGCGCACGCCTTCGGTCCATGCCGGGTGGCGTATTTGGCCCCCTTCTCTGCAAGATTGCGGCCATCCTGGACAAAACCGGACAGGAGCACCCGCGATGAATGCCCAGACCTTCCAGACCGCCCACCCTGCTCTGTCGCGGCTCCGCGACCGGGCGCTCCTGCGCACGCTCGGCTACATCGGCGGACGCTGGACGGCCGCCCCGGATGCCGCCGATTTCGCGGTGACCGATCCGGCCGGCGGCACATTGGTCGCCCGGGTCGCCGCGCTCGGCGAAGGCGGGGCCGATGCGGCCATCGCCGCCGCGGCGGCGGCCTTCCCGGGTTGGCGCGACCGTCTCCCTCAGGACCGCGCACGTATCCTGCGCCGCTGGGCCGAGCTGATGCTGGCGGCGACCGAGGACCTTGCGCTGATCATGACGCTGGAACAGGGCAAGCCCCTCTCCGAGGCGCGCGGCGAGATCGCCTATGCCGCGGAGTTTCTCGACTGGTACGCCGGCGAGGCGCCCCGGATGAACGCCGAGGGCGTCACCCCGCACCTGCGGGATGCCGAGATGATCGTCCGGCGCGAGGCGTTGGGACCGGTCGGCGTGGCGACGCCCTGGAACTTCCCCTCGGCGATGATCACCCGCAAGGTCGCCGCCGCCCTTGCCGCCGGCTGCACCTGCGTCGTGCATCCCTCGGCGGAAACGCCGCTCTCGGCGCTGGCGCTGGCGGAACTGGCCGAACGCGCCGGCCTTCCGCCCGGAGCGCTGAACATCGTGCCTGGCGATGCCGCGGCCATCGTCGGCCGCATGTGCGCCGACGACCGCCTCCGCGCCATGTCCTTTACCGGCTCGACCGAAATCGGCCGCCTCATCGCGGCGCTGTGCGCGCCGACGATGAAGCGGCTGGTGATGGAGCTTGGCGGGCACGCGCCGCTGATCGTCTTTGCCGACGCCGATCTCGACCGCGCGGTGGAGATCGCGATGGCGGCGAAGTTCGCCACCTCCGGCCAGGATTGCCTCGCCGCGAACCGCATCTATGTGGAACGGCCGCTGCTGCCGGCCTTCACCAGGCGCCTCGCCGACCGTATCGCCGCGCTGAAGGTCGGCCCGGGACTGGAGCCGGGAACCGAGGTCGGGCCGCTGATGCACGCCCGTGCCGTCGCCAAGGTGGCGGCACAGGTCACGGACGCCGTTGCACGCGGCGGCCGGATCGTCACCGGTGGCGGCGTGCACCAGGACCTGCATCTCGCCTACCTTCCGACGCTGATCGAAGGCGCCCCCGACGACGCGCAGATCCACCGCGAGGAGACCTTCGGCCCGGTCGCGTCGGTCCTTCCGTTCGACACCGAATCCGAGGTGATCGCCCGCGCGAACGATACCGATTATGGTCTCGTCGCCTATGTCGTCACCCGCGACGGGGCCCGGGCGCTGCGGCTGTCGCGCGCGCTCGACTTCGGCATGGTGGCCGTCAACCGGGTGAAGATCACCGGGGGACCGGTTCCCTTCGGCGGCTGGAAACAATCGGGTCTCGGGCGCGAAGGGTCACGCCACGGGATGGAAGCCTTCACCGAACTGAAATACCTCTGCATCGACACCGCCGCCTGACAGCGGGAAAGGAAAAGACCATGCTCGACCGCAACAACGACCTGAACGCCTGGGATCGCGACCACTTCTTCCATCCCTCGACCCACATGGGCATGCATGCGCGCGGCGAGTCGCCCCGTCGCGTCATCACCGGAGGCGAGGGCTGCACCATCGTCGACACCAACGGACGGCGCAGCCTCGATGCCTTCGCGGGCCTTTACTGCGTGAACGTCGGCTACGGACGGACCGAAATCGCCGAGGCAATTGCGGAACAGGCGCGGGAGCTCGCCTATTACCACGCCTATGTCGGCCACGGCACGGAGGCCTCCATCACGCTCGCGCGCATGATCATCGAGCGCGCCCCCGCCCACATGAGCCGGGTCTATTTCGGTCTCTCGGGGTCGGACGCGAACGAGACCAACATCAAGCTGATCTGGTACTACAACAACATCCTCGGCCGGCCCGAGAAGAAGAAGATCATCTCGCGCTGGCGCGGCTACCACGGGTCGGGCGTGATGACCGGGTCGCTCACCGGCCTCCATCTCTTCCACAACGCCTTCGACCTTCCGCGCCCGCCGATCCTGCATACCGAGGCGCCCTACTACTTCCGCCGCGATGATCGCAGCCAGACCGAGGAGGAGTTCAGCGCCCACTGCGCGGCGAAGCTCGAGGAGATGATCCTCGCCGAGGGGCCGGACACCGTCGCCGCCTTCATCGGCGAGCCGATCCTGGGCACCGGCGGCATCGTGCCCCCGCCGAAAGGCTACTGGGCGGCGATCCAGGCGGTGCTGAAGAAATACGACATCCTTCTGGTGGCCGACGAGGTCGTGACGGGCTTCGGGCGTCTCGGCACGATGTTCGGCTCGGTCCATTACGGTATGGAGCCCGATCTCATCACCATCGCCAAGGGTCTGACCTCGGCCTATGCGCCGCTGTCCGGCTCGATCGTCTCGGACCGCATGTGGGAGGTGCTGGTGCAGGGCTCCGACCAGCTCGGACCCATCGGCCACGGCTGGACCTATTCGGCCCATCCCGTCTGCGCCGCCGCCGGGGTGGCAAACCTGAGGCTGATCGACGAGATGGACCTCGTGCGCAACGCCGGCGAGACCGGGGCCTATTTCCGCGCCACCCTCGCCGATGCCCTTGCCGGCCATGCCCATGTCGGCGAGGTGAGGGGCGACGGGCTGATGGCGGCGGTTGAGTTCGTCGAGGATCGCGACGACCGCCGCTTCTTCGACCCCGCGCGCAAGGTCGGCCCGGCCGTTGCGGCGGCGCTTCTTGAAGAGGGCGTGATCGGGCGCGCGATGCCGCAGGGCGACATCCTCGGCTTCGCACCGCCGCTCTGCCTGACGCCGGCCGAGGCGGATACCGTCGTCGCAGCCGCCCGCAAGGCGGTGCGCACCGTTCTGGGGTGACGGCACGGGCCGCGGACTCGACGCCGGGACGGCCTTCCGTCCCGGCGTCGCCGCAAGCGGTTCACCTCGGCTGCGAACCGGCGCTCGGCTGCGCCACTTCTCGCACCAGTTCGCCCAGAACGCGCATCTGATCACCGCGCGGGTTCGACCTGCGCCAGATCATGCCGATCTGGCGCGACGGCCGGGGCCTTGCGAGTCTTTGCAGCGCAACCCGGGCCGACCGGGTCTCCACCGGCACGGCCATCTCGGGCACCAGCGTCACGCCGATGCCGGCACTGACCATCTGCACCAGCGTCGAGAGCGACGATCCCTCCATCATGTCGCGCGGGGCTGACCGTGGCGGTGCGCAAAAGGCAAGCGCCTGATCGCGGAAGCAATGCCCCTCCTCCAGGAGAAGAAGCCGCATTTCGCGCAGACCCTGGGCGCTCGGCACCGGATGGTCGGCTTCCTGGGGCGGGCGGACGAGGACGAACTCCTCCTCGAAAAGCGGCATCTCGACAAGGCCCGGCTCCGAGACCGGCAAGGCGACGATGGCGGCGTCGAGACGGGCCCCGGAGAGGTCTTCCAGCAGCTTCTGCGTCACCGCCTCGCGCGGGCGCAGGTCGAGCCCGGGATAGCGCGCCTGGAGCGCCGTGATGACCTCGGGCAGGAGATAGGGGGCCACCGTCGGGATGACGCCGATGCGCAACCGGCCGAGAAGCGGGCCGGTCCGTGCACGGACAAGGTCGTCGAGCTCGTTGACGGCTGTGAGGATATCGCGGACGCGCAGCGCGAACTCCTCGCCGAGTTCGGTCAGCCGGACCTGTCGCGCGCCCCGTTCCACGAGCGGCGCGCCAAGGATGTCCTCAAGCTCCCTGATCTGCATGGACAACGCCGGTTGCGAGACCGCGCAATCCTCGGCGGCACGGCCGAAATGGCCAAGGCGGGCGAGCGCATCGAAGTAGCGCAGCTGACGCATGGAGAGGTTATTCATAATTTTTTCTTATCGCAAGCTTCAGAAAATGCAATTGGGAATGATGGCACGCGCCTGTTAGAACGATTCCATATCGAGGTCCGCGAGGGCGACACCCGGGGTTGGTGCGTCAAGATCGGGGACAGGTCTGCATTGGAGGAAGACATGGACGGCGACGACATCGGACGCGCGGGCAAGTGCCCGGTCATGCACGGGACGCTGACGACAACGGGCGCCAGCGTGATGTCCTGGTGGCCCAATGCGCTCAACCTCGACATCCTGCACCAGCACGACAGCAAGACCAACCCGCTCAAGGGCTTCAACTACCGCGAGGAAGTGAAGAAGCTCGACGTGGCCGCGCTGAAGCGCGACCTGACCGCGCTGATGACCGACAGCCAGGACTGGTGGCCGGCGGACTGGGGCCACTACGGCGGCCTGATGATCCGCATGGCCTGGCACTCCGCCGGCTCCTACCGCAGCGCCGACGGACGGGGTGGCGGCAATACCGGCAACCAGCGTTTCGCGCCCCTGAACAGCTGGCCGGACAACGGCAACCTCGACAAGGCGCGGCGCCTACTCTGGCCGATCAAGAAAAAATATGGCAACCGCATCAGCTGGGCAGACCTGATGCTGCTTGCAGGCAACGTCGCCTATGAGTCGATGGGGCTGAAGACCTTCGGCTTCGCCTTTGGCCGCGAGGACGTGTGGCATCCCGAAAAGGACGTCTACTGGGGTTCCGAGAAGGAGTGGCTGAAGTCCACCCGCTATGACGCCGACGACAACCGCGAGAGCCTTTCGAACCCGCTTGCTGCGGTGGTCATGGGCCTCATCTACGTCAACCCCGAGGGTGTAAACGGCAAGCCCGACCCGCTGAAGACCGCGCAGGACATGCGGGTCACGTTCGGCCGCATGGGGATGGACGATGCGGAGACGGTCGCCCTGACGGCCGGCGGCCATACCGTCGGCAAGGCCCACGGCAACGGCTCGGCGGCGGAGCTTGGACCCGACCCGGAGGCCGCAGGGATCGAGGACCAGGGCTTCGGCTGGGTGAACCACACCGGCCGCGGCATCGGCAACAACACCGTGACGAGCGGCGTGGAAGGTGCCTGGACGAGCAATCCGACCCGCTGGGACGGGGGGTATTTCCAGATGCTCCTGAACCATGACTGGGAACTGCGCCGCTCGCCGGCCGGGGCGCAGCAGTGGGAGCCGGTGAACGCGCGCGACGACGATTACCCGTCGGACGTGGAGCGCACCGGCGGCAAGACCCGAATCGTGATGACCGACGCCGACATGGCGCTGAAGGTCGATCCGGGCTTCCGCGCCATCTCCGAGATCTTCGCCAAGGATCAGGCCGCCTTCGACGATGCCTTCGCCCGGGCCTGGTTCAAGCTCCTGCACCGCGACATGGGTCCGAAGTCGCGCTACATCGGGCCGGAAATTCCGGCCGAGGACCTCATCTGGCAGGACCCGGTTCCGGCAGGCCGCACGGACTACGACCTGGCGTCGGCGCGCGCCAGAATCGCCGCGCTCGGCCTGTCCATCTCCGATCGCGTGGCCACGGCCTGGGACTCGGCGCGGACCTTCCGCCAGTCGGACTATCGCGGGGGCGCCAACGGCGCGCGCATCCGCCTCGCCCCGCAGAAGGACTGGGAAGGCAACGAGCCGGCCCGCCTGGCGCGTGTCCTCGCCGCGCTGGAACCGGTCGCGGCCGCGACGGGGGCGAGCCTTGCCGACGTGATCGTCCTGGCCGGCAGCATGGCCGTCGAGGAAGCCGCGCAGGCGGCGGGCGTCGCCGTCAAGGTGCCCTTCGCGCCCGGGCGCGGCGATGCCACGGCTGACCAGACCGACGCCGCGTCCTTCGACGTACTCGAGCCGCTGGCCGACGGTTTCCGCAACTGGCAGAAGGCCGACTACGCCGTCAGCCCCGAGGAGATGCTGCTCGACCGGGCACAACTGATGGGCCTGACGGCGCAGGAAATGACCTGTCTCCTCGGCGGCCTGCGGGTGATGGGCGCGAACCATGGCGGGACGCGGCACGGGGTCTTCACCGACCGCGTCGGCGCGCTGACGACGGACTTCTTCACCACGCTCACCGACATGTCCTGCCGTTGGGTGCCCACCGGGTCCAACAGCTACGACATCGTCGATCGCAAGTCGGGCGCGGTGAAGTGGACGGCGACACGCGCGGATCTGGTCTTCGGCTCGAACTCCATCCTCAGGGCCTATGCCGAGGTCTATGCGCAGGATGACAACCGGGCCCGCTTCGTCGAGGATTTCGTCGCGGCCTGGGTGAAGGTGATGAACGCCGACCGCTACGACCTGCGCGCCTGATCGGCTTCGCGAGCGCGAAAAGGTTTCAGGGCCGCCATCTGGCGGCCCTGACCGTCTTACGGGTATCAAATGCGACCTCCGCCCCTGCGGCCGGTGCGCGGCGTCACGAGGAGATGTCCACCTCGACATCAAGGAACGGCGCATACTGCTGCGCGCCGAAGATGTCCCCGTCGCCGGCGCTTCCCGACGGGCGCTCGCGCAGGATGGTGAACTTGATCGCGTAGGCCGGGTCATACTCGACGAAGTCGGTCAGCCGTGCGGGGTCCACGTTCAGGACACGGCAGACACTGTCGCGGGTCAGCACGCCGGAGCGCTTCACCATCTCGTAGGTCTCGCGCTCACGGAAGATGATGTCGAAGGTGATCTTGTCCGTGCCGGCATTCTTCGAACGGATCGTCTTGGCGAGGTCCGAGAGTTTCTTGCGGGTGTTCATGGGGGCGCCTCAGCCGACAACGGCAGTGTGGGTGGGGAAAAGCTCCAGCGGGTCGCTGACGGCCATGGTGTGATTGAGCGTCCAGCGATAGGCGGGGCTCGCCTGCATCACCTCGTCGAGCACGAAGGAGACGCCGCCGGCGGTGCCCTTCACGTCGGGCAGTCGCGCGTAGAACATCTGACGCGTCCCGGTCATCGTGACCTCCTCGGCCATCTCGCGCGTCGGCGCCACGCCCTGCACCACGACGCAAAGCTCATGGCCCGGCCTGTCCTTCAGCGGCTCCATGTCGCCCATCACGCCGTTGCGCCCGAAGACGCTGTAATGCAGTTCCCAGCCGTCGGGGCCGAAGCGCTCCTCGGTCTGCCTGCGGGCCCAGTCGATCACCGCATCGACATTGGCGATCGTGTAGGGGTCGCGGATGCCGGCCATGCCGACGAACCGCTCGCCGACCTTGCCCGATCCTTCCAGCTTCACCCGGAACTCCGCGGCCGGGACGAACTCCATTCCGGTCACGCGGGTCGTCTTCTCGCTGACCTGTTCGTAATGACAGTGGGTCATGTCGAGCATCCCGCCGGCCACGAATTCGTGGAATGGATTGGAGCGTTCGTACATTGCATGGCCCGCAACGGAGGCGACGGTGCAGCGCTGCCAGGGCGCCATCGCCGTGACCTCGACCGCGTCGGGCGTGATCTCGCCCATCACGGTTTCCTTGGCGCCATAGGGTTCGGCGCAGAACGAGGCACATTCCAGGACTTTGCCGAGGTAGTAGCTCTGGGCCTCGGGGAACCCCTTGTGCAGCGCGCAGGCCGCGAAGATCGCGCTGTCGGACGAGCGGCCGCCGATGATGACGTCGCAGCCCTCCTCCAGCAACCTGACGAAGGGATGCACCCCCGCCATGGCGACCACCCGAGCGGTGGCGTCCAGTTCCGTCTCGTTCAGGTCCTCGCGCGCGTCGAGACCGCGGACCGGCGATCCGCCGCGGATCTTCGCGCGGATCAGCTCCCGGTCCACCTCCGAATAGAACCAGCCGAGCTTGAAGGGTGCCAGACTGTGCTTTGCGGCGATGTCGCGGATGATCTGCACATACATGTCGACGCGGCTGTTCGTGCCGGTGTCGCCGGCCGAGCCGATCAGCATGGGAACGCCGATGCGGCGCGCGGCGAGCAGCATTTCCTCGAGGTCATGCTCCTGCCAGGCGCGCGGGCTTGCACAGCTGTCATTGCCGAGCGGCACGGGGCCGATGTCGTCGCTGCCGGAGTCGGCGGCGATGAAGTCGGGGCGGGTTTCCACCGCGAGGCGGAAGCTTTCGGTCTTGAGGGGCGCGAAGCCCAGGTGGCCGTTCGGGCAGATGATCCGGATGGATGGCATGTCTTCCTCTCGCGCGGGGCGTGGCTGCCCTTTTCTTATGCGCAAACCGTGCCAGAATGGCGGCGCAGGCAGGTGCCGCCCGTCCGGGGGCAAGCTTGCCCCATGCGCGGAATCCGCGCCCATGAGTGGGAACCACGCGACCGCCTGTCAGGCCTTGAGCAGTCCGAGCTTGATCATCTGGTGGCGGAGCGCGTGCCGCGAGAGCCCGAGCGCGCTGGCGGCCGCCTGCTGGTTGCCCTCGGCATCGGTCAGGGCCCTGGAGATGAGCCCGCGCTGAAACGCTTCGGTCGCGGCATGGTAGTCGGAGGCGTCCTGCGTGGGCGGAGGTTCGATGCTGCGCCCGCCTGCCGCGACCGTGCGCAGGATGCGGTCCGGCAGGTGGCGCGGAAGGATCTCGTCTTCGTCCTCGAGGATGAAGATACGCTCCAGGAGGTTTTCCAGTTCCCTCACGTTTCCCGGCCAGGGATAGCGGAGGAAGATATCCTCGGTCTCGGCGGAGAGGCCGCGCAGGGATCTTCCGTAGGCGCGATTGAACCGGCCGATGAAATGCCGCGCCAGGGTCAGCACGTCGTTGCCGCGGTCACGGAGCGCCGGAAGGTTTACCGCGACGACCTGCAGGCGGTAGTAAAGGTCCTCGCGGAAGCGGCCCGAGGTGACCTCGCTCAGCAGGACCTTGTTGGTGGCGGCTATGAAGCGCACGTCCACCGTCACCGGCTTCACGGCGCCGACGCGGCGGAACTGCTGCGTGTCGAGCAAGGTCAAAAGCTTGGCCTGCAGCGTCAGGTCCATCTCGCGGATCTCGTCGAGAAACACGGTCCCCTGGTTCGCCGCCTCGACGAGGCCGAGCTTGCGGTCGACGGCGCCGGTGAAGGCGCCCTTCTCGTGGCCGAAGAGCTCGGATTCAAGAAGGCTCGCCGGCAGGGCCGCGCAGTTGATGTCGACGAAATCCCGCTGCGCGCGCTTCGACGCCTGGTGGATCATCCGGGCGACGAGGCCCTTGCCGGTGCCGGTCTCTCCATAGATCAGCACCGTCCGGGTGGGGCTGCGTCCGACCTTGTCGATAAGGCGGCGCAGCGCCTCAAGCGCAGGCGAAGTGCCGACGAGTTCGTTCCGGTAGTCCGCCATGCCGCCTTTCGTGGGTCCCGGCTCTCAGCGGCAGGGCGCGATTGCCTGCCAGCGGCCGAGGCAGGGGGTGCCCTCCGCGATCTCCATCGCGCCCAGCCTACACGAATAGACAACCGAGGAAATGGTTTCGGCGTCCGCTTCGGATGCGGCATGCTGACAGAGCGGGACGGAATGCGTGGCCATCAGGCCCCTTGCCGCCGCGACCGTCCACGTCTGGCCGGGCAGGATCCGCGACAGGTAATCGAAACGAGCGTGGGAATTGCCCGCGATGCGGTCGCCGTCGGCGCCAAGCGTTTCCCCTGCCACGCCGGGGGCGGTGTAGTGATTGGTCCGCCATTGCGCACCGCCTTCCGCGACGACCGGGCCGGTCGCGGATAGTTCCACCGCGGCCGTCGCGCCGCTGCGGTCGGCCATGACGAGGGTTCCGCCGCCGGCATGCGGCAGGCTGCGGACCAGCGCCAGCGCCTCGCCGACCGAGGTCGCTCGGGCGAGAAGGCGGGGCAGCAGGAAGTAGCGCAACCAGCCGACGCGGTGACGATTGACGGAAACCTGCGTGTCGGCGACGGCGAGGCCCGCCGCGTTGATCCCGGACGACCACGCCGCGAGGCTCCCGAGGCTCCCGAGGCTGAGAACCTGGCCCGTCGAGATATCGGGGCCGGAGTGGCGCAGAATGCACTGGATGCCGAGGTGCTGACCCGAATAATCGCGGTTCTTCACGACGAGCGGGCCGTCCGGTCCCTGCCCCACCGCCCAGGCGCTGCAGCCCTCGATCAGGGCAGCGCCGCCCCTCATGTCGCGCAGGGTCCCTAGGTGCAGATGGGCAAAAAGGTCCGCTTCCGGCAGACCAAATGCTTCAGCCACGCCCAGGAGTTCGGAAAGACCTTCGGGGTCATGGGTCTCGTGAAAGCGACGCTGCGCCATCAGGTAGGAATCGGCTTCCGAGTCGATCAGCCCTTCGGCCCGGGCACGTTCCACGCGCTCGACGGTGGCGCGGCGGATGGCCGCGGCAGTCGCCGCGCCCGCCTGCGCCCGCCCCCGCACATAGGTCGAGCCGGTGGCGGAAACCTCGATCACCGCGCCCCCTCCAGAAGGCTCAGCCCCTCGTCCAGCCGATGACAGGCAGCCGAATGGCCCGGGCCCACGGTGCGGGTCTCGGGTGCGAGCGTTCGGCAGGCCGCGACCGCCAATGGACAGCGGGTGTGGAACTTGCAGCCCGGCGGCGGGTTCAGCGGCGACGGCAGATCGCCCTGCAGGCGCACCCGCCCTCGCGCCCGTTTTGTGCCGATCTCCGGCACCGCCGACAAAAGGCTCTGGGTGTAGGGATGGCGCGGATTGTCCAGCACCGCCGCTACCGGGCCGGTCTCCACGATCTCACCGAGATACATCACGGCAACCCGATCGGAGAGGTAGCCGATGACCGAGATGTCGTGGCTGATGAACAGGTAGGTCAGGCCGAGATCGCGCTTCAGCTCCAGCAGTAGCGCGATGATCTGCGCCTGGATCGAGACATCGAGCGCCGAGACGGGTTCATCGCAGACGATGAATTCCGGATTCGAGACCAATGCACGGGCGATCCCGATGCGCTGGCGCTGGCCGCCGGAGAACTGGTGCGGGTAGCGGTCAAGCTGGGCCGCGCGCAGACCCACGCGTTCCAGCACGCGCGCGGTGACGGCGCGCGCCTCCTCGCGCGAGGCGAGGCCGTGCAGCGCCAGCGGTAGGCCGACGATCTCGGCCACGGTCCGGCGCGGATTGAGGCTCGCGTAGGGATCCTGGAAGATGATCTGCATCCGCCGGCGCATTGCCTTCAACTCCGGCGCCGGAAGAGCGGTCACGTCGGTGCCGTCGAACACAACCCGTCCGTCCGTCGGTTCATGCAGGCGCAGGATCGCGCGGCCGAGCGTGGACTTGCCGCAACCCGACTCGCCGATGAGGCCGAGGATCTCGCCACGTTCGACGGCAAGAGATACGCCGTTGACCGCCCGCACCAACGTGCGCCGCTTGCCGGACAGACGATCCCCGAGAGACGGCCGGCCGGCGTAGTGCTTCGACAGGTCGGTGACCTCAAGCAGGCTCATGCGAGGTCCTCCAACCGAAGGCAACGCGCCTGGCGCCCCGGCCCGGCTGGAAGCATCGGCACCGCCACGAGGCATTCGGGACGTGCCATCGGGCAGCGGGAGTGGAACCGGCATTGCGGCGGCAAGCCGACGAGATCGGGCACCTGCCCCATGATCGGCTCGATCCGCTGGCCCCTGAGTGCCGGCCGGGGAATCGAGGCCAGGAGGCCCCGGGTATAGGGGTGGCGTGGCCGCTCGATGACCGCCGCGGTAGGCCCTTCCTCCACCACCTGCCCGGCATACATCACCATCACCCGGTCACAATGTTCGGCGACGACCCCGAGGTCGTGGGTGATGAGCACGACCGCCATCCCGAGCCGCGCCCGGATGTCGGTGATCAGTTCCAGAACCTGCGCCTGAATCGTCACGTCGAGGGCTGTCGTCGGTTCGTCCGCGATCAGTAGCTTCGGCCGGCAGGTGAGCGCGATGGCGATCATGATGCGCTGGCGCATGCCGCCGGAAAACTCGTGCGGATACTGCCTGAGCCGCGTCTCGGGCGACGGGATGCCGACGAGTCCGAGCATCTCGACCGAACGTTCGCGGATCGCGGATCGGCGGGCGGCGCGGCCGGCGGGTAGCGTCTCGTCATGCGCCACCATGACCTCGGCCATCTGCTCGCCGACCGTCAGTGCCGGATTGAGCGCGGTGAGTGCATCCTGCATGGTCATGGCGATATCGCGCCCGCGGATCGCGCGCATCTCCTCGGACGAAAGCTGGCAGAGGTCGCGGCCGTCGAAGAATATCGTGCCCGCAGCCACCTTTCCCGGCGACCGCACGAGGCCCATGACGCTTGTGAAGGTCACGGACTTGCCGGAGCCGCTTTCTCCCACCACGCCCAGGCATTCGCCGCGCCTGACCTGCAGCGAGACCCCGTCGACCGCACGCACGAGGCCCGCACGGGTGGCGAATTCGGTGCGCAGGCTGGTGACTTCCAGAAGGACGGTCATTCGCTGAACCTCGGGTCGAAGGCATCGCGCAGGGCCTGACTCGCGACGTTGATCGCCAGCACGAGGAGAAGGATGGCCAGCCCCGGGAAGGTCGAGACCCACCAGGCCTCCAGGATGAAGGCGCGACCGTCCGAGACCATGCTGCCCCAGCTCGCGGTGGGCGGCTGCACACCGAGCCCGAGGAACGATAGGCTCGCCTCGAGAATGATCACATGCGCCATGCGGATGGTGGAAACCACGATGACAGGGGAAAGGATATTCGGCAGGATCTCGCGCCACATGATGTGGCGGGGACCTGCGCCGAGCGCCCGGGCCGCCTCCACATATTCGAGTTCCCGGACGGCAAGGGTCTCGCCACGCACCACGCGGCAGGGGATGACCCACTCCTTGTAGGCGAGCGCAAGGACGATGTTGAGAAGTCCCGGCCCCATCATCGCCATCAGGCCGATGGCGAAGATGAGATAGGGAAAGCCGAGGAGGATATCCACGACCCGGCTGATGACCACGTCCACCCAGCCGCGGAAGTAGCCCGCCGCGAGTCCGGCAAGGATGCCGACACCGGTCGCCAGAAAGATGACGGCCGCGCCGATGAAGATGGAGATCCGGGCGCCGTAGATGATGCGCGAGAGGATGTCGCGGCCAAGCGCGTCGCAGCCGAGCGGGAAGGCCCAGTCGCCACCCTCGGCCCAGCCCGGCGGTTGCAGCCGGCGGAAGAGGTCGGTCTCGTTCGGGTCCTGCGGCGCGATCAGCGGCGCGGCCACGGCCATCAGGACGAAGATCAGGATCACCGCGACCGACGCCATGGCCAGCCGGTTGCGGCGGAAGTCGCGCAGGTTGCGCCGGAAGAGCGACTCGGCGCTGGGCGCGGCGGCAAGGGTGGCGTCGGTCACAGCTTCACCCTCGGATTGAGGACGGTGTAGAGGATGTCGGCGAGGAAGTTGAGCACAACGTAGGTGACCGCATAGAGAAGCACCGCAGCCTGGATCAGCGGGTAGTTGCGCAGGAAGATGCTTTCCACCACCAGCCGCCCGAGGCCCGGCCAGCCGAATACCGTCTCCACGATCATGTTGCCGCCGAGGAGGCTGCCCGTCTCGATCGCGGCCACCGAGACGGTAGGGATCAGTGCGTTCTTCAACGCGTGGCGGTAGAGCACGCGGCGGCGCGGCAGGCCCTTGGCTTCCGCGAAGGTGACATAGTCCTGCCGCATCACCTCCAGCATGGAGCTGCGGGTGACGCGCATGAGGATCGCCGTCATCGGCAGGCCGAGGGTGATCGCAGGCAGGAGGAGGTGGCGCAGGGCATCGCCGAAGGCGCCGATGTCGCCCGCCAGGAGCGTGTCGATCAACAGGAACCCGGTGACGGCCGCAACCTCGTTGTCATAGCCGATCCGGCCCGAGACGGGCAGGATCTGCATGTGGACGGCAAAGAGCATGATGAGCAGGATGCCGAACCAGAACCCCGGCAGCGACACGCCGAGGAGGGAGCCCACGGTCGCCACCCGGTCGAGTACCGAGTTCTTGCGGATGGCCGCAACCACCCCGAGCGGGATGGCCGTGGCAAGCGCCACGACCAGCGCCACGAGGCTCAGTTCGATCGTTGCGGGCAGGCGCTCGGCGATCACGTCTGCCACCGGGCGGCCGTGATAGAAGCTGTTGCCGAAGTCGAACTGCACCGCATTCGCAAGGAAGATGAAGAACCGTTCCACCATCGGCCGGTCGAGCCCGAGGTTGCGGCGCAACTCGGCCTCCTGTTCCGGTGTGATCGACTGCTCGCCGACCATGATCTGCACCGGATCGCCCGGCGTCAGCGCCATCATCACGAAGACGATCAGGCTGACGCCGAGCAGCACGGGGATGAGCTGGATGATCCGCTCCAGCAGCTTTCCCAGGCTCATCCCCGTTTCCTCCCCAGGTGCCGGCGTCAGTTCAGGCAGGCGTCATGCAGGTTAATTCGGCTGTCGGCACTCGGCTTCCAGCCCGTCACCTTCTTCGATACGCCGTAGATGTCCTGCGGCACCCAGAGGTAGATGTAGGGCTGGTCCGCCGTGATCATCATCTCGGCATCGTGGTACATCCCACGCCGTTTCTCGACATCCATCTCGACCGCCGCGGCATCCAGGATCTTGTCCAGTTCCGGGTTGGCGTAGCCGGCCGAGTTGCCGCGGTCGTTGGTGCGATGCGTCGGCGTGAAGATGTCGAAGGGATCGAGCGAGCCGTTGCCCCAGCTGGTGAAGTACATGTCACCCGTCTTGGGCGCGCCCTTGGTGCGCCACTTGTCGGACAGTTGCGCGCCCTCGCCCACGGCGACGGTGGTCCGGATGCCCGCCTTGGTGAGCATGGAAGCGATGGCCTCCGCGGTGTCCTTGAAGGCGGCCTCCGTATCCATGGTCACGTCGATCCCGTCCGGGAAGCCCGCCTCTGCCAGAAGCGCCTTGGCCTTCTCCGGGTCGAAGCCCACCTTCGGGAGCTCGCTCGCGCCAAAGGCGTCGGGCGAGAGAATGCCGTCGATCGGCGCCGCGTTCCCGGCGAGAATCTTGTCGATGATCAGGCCCTTGTCGATGGCCATCGCGGCCGCCTGACGCACCTTCAGGTCATCGAAAAGCTCGCCCTCCATGTTCATCGCGATGAAGAAGCTGCGGGTGCCGTTGACCGTCATGACCTGCGTCCCCTCGTTCGCCTCGACCTGGGCGATGGAGAAGGCGGGCAGTTCGTTGATGATGTGCACCTCACCGGCGAGAAGCGCCGCAACGCGGCTCGCGCTTTCGGGAATGATCTTGAAGATCACCCGGTCCACGCAGGCCTTGCCCACCGGCGGGATGTCCGTGGCGCCGCCGTAGTAGTCGTCGAACCGCTCCATGATGACGGCGTCGCCCTTGCGCCATTCGACCAGCTTGAACGGGCCGGTGCCGTTCTCGGCCGTGGCCACGCCCTCGTTGCCCATCTTCTCGACCCAGGCCTTGGAGACGATCTGCTGGTTGGGCAGCATCGCGGGCAGGATCGGCCAGGGCTCCTTCAGCGTGATGCGCACGGTGTCGGGCGCCGCCACGGTGACCGAGGCGACCGGCCCCATGAGGCCCTGGCGCGGGCTCGTCATCCCGTCGCCCATGCCATTCTCCATTACGACCCGATCGAGCGTGAACTTCACATCCTCGGCGGTGAGATCGCTTCCGTCGTGGAACTTGATGCCCGAGCGGATCTTGAAGTCGTATTCGGTCGCCGAGACCTGGGTCATCGACTCGGCGATCTCGGGGACGACCAGCATGTCCGGGTCGCGGGTCAGAAGCCCGTCGTACATGTTGCGGATGATTGTCTCGGTCTCGCGCTTGCGGTGGTTCGCGGGATCCAGCGTGTCGGCGTCGAGGGTGAAGCCGACGACAAGGTCCGCGGCACCAACGGCGGCGGGAATGACGGCGGGACAGGCGGCCAGCGCGGTGGCCATCAGAAGGCGCGGCAGTGCTTTCATTCGGTATCTCCCTTTGGATCGGCCCCGGGAACGGGTGCATCAGTCCTTGTTGGTCCGGACATCCTTTCTCATGCACAAGACGTGCCAGCCCATCTTGCCCGCGCGGACGACCATCGCGAGTCATTGCGCGGGTTTCACGCAGGAATGTTTGCGCCTCACGCCCGACGGCGCTCGGCGCGCGGGGGTATTCCGGCCAGTCCGCGGTATTTCACGACCGTGCGCCTGGCCAGTGCCGCGCCATCGGCAAGCAGAAGCCGGGCAATCTCCGCGTCGGCCAGCGGCCGCAGGGGGTCTTCGGCCGCGACGATCGCCTGCATCCGTTGCAGAACCGCCTGCACGGACGGGGGATCCTCGGTGCGCCGCGCCGCAGGTGCGGGCGCCGAGATGAGCGCGCGCAGGCTGATCGTGCGGCGCGGCAGAGCCATCGTCAATGCCGCGGTGACGCGGCTGACGGTACTGCGGTGGACACCGACCGAGGCTGCGACCTCGTTGATGGTCGCGGCGGCGGGCGGGGTGGCCGCATCACGCAGGTGCGCGTCCTGGCGTGCGACCAGCTCGGCCGCGATCGACAGGACCGTCGCGTGCCGCCGCTCCAGCGCCTGCGTCAGGGCGCGCGCCTGGCGAAGTGCCTCCGGCGCGGCCTCCGCTCCGGCGGACAGGCGAAGCAAGGGTGTCGTCTCCGCGTTCAACTCCAAGAGCCAGCCCGCACCGTCGCGCCGCAGGACGAGATCCGGCGGTCGCGGGATAGGCTGCGCGCCCTGCTCGAAGGCTGCACCGGGTTTCGGGTTCATCTGCCGGAGCGCACGGACCATCGCGGCAATCTCCGCCGCGCCGCAGACGCAGGCTTCCTCAAGGGCATCCATCCTGCCCGCAGCCAGGAGCGGCAGGTTCCGCAGCAGCAGCGAAAACGCCGGTGACGCGAGGCCGCGGTCCTCGGCCTGCAGGGCGAGGCACTCGGCCAGCGACCGCGCGAAGAGGCCGGCCGGCTCCGCGGCCTGCAGCTTGCGGAGCACGGCTTCGGCTCGGACCAGGCTGCAGCCGGCTTCCGCAGCGACCTCCTCCAGGGACGCGCCGAGCCAGCCACTGGGTTCGAGGGCGCGCAGGAAGGCTTCCGCGACCGGCCGGTCCGCGGCCGCCCGCACCAGAAGCGGCAACTGCGCTTCGACATGGGCGACCAGCCCCGGTGCTGCTTCGGCGATACGGTCGGTGTCGAGCCCTCCCGGCGCCGGATGCTCCCGCCGATGCGGCCGCGCCGAGTCGCCGGGCGGCGGATCGACGTGGCGCACCAGGGCCGGCCACGCGCCCGGGACGGTCTTCGCGGCGACGATAACGGCGACCGCGGCTTGAAGGTCGGCGAGGCGGGCCGAAAGATCGGCATTCGAGAGCGCCAGGAACCCGATGGCCTGTCGCAACGCCGGCGTCATCGCCAAGGCGCCGCGCTGCTTCATCCCAAAGCCAAGTTCCGTCATGACGCCCCGCCCGGGGCATGTGCCCCCAACCCCAAGCATGGCAGATCGGGCGCAGACCTGGCAACGGCGGGACGGGCGCATATCAGTGGACGCTTGAACTGTAGTTACCGTCGCAGAACGGACCGTTGGGCGATTGGCTGGAGACACCTCATTCGTCGCGCGGCACCGACGGACAAGTCTCAGAGCCCGGATTTTGCTGCCAGGTTTCCGTTGGCCTTGCCTTGTTCGGCGAGCATTTATCGCCCGACCCTGTCAATCGCGGAGGGAAAGAATTGCCCGAGCGCACCCCATCGCCACTGATAGGCGTCATGGGTGAGATTTTCAGCGATCATCAAACACACTCCGATATTGATTGCCGGCGTCACTTATCGCGTCACTCGCAGCCTCCTACACCACGCGCCGGGGCACTATCTTCCTTCGCAACAAGAAAAGCAGCGCACATGGGCGCACTGAGACCCAGATCAAAGAAAATGAGCTGCGGCCCCGCGACGCCCGTTTGGTGATCCATTCTGCCCACACGCTGGCAGCCTATGTGATTGAATGTATGGCGGGGAACTGACGATCTTCGAGTGGCGATTCCGGCCAAGAAAGGGACTCGTCGGAACACCGGGCCAGAGGCAAACGGCAGCCTGTCCCGTTTGGGCGATCAAGCTATTGATATAAATACAGTTTCGGAAGCTGACGGATATTGGTGGAGCAGAGGGGGATCGAACCCCTGACCTCGTCATTGCGAACGACGCGCTCTCCCAACTGAGCTACTGCCCCGCACCGGCGCGGTATCTCGGACAAATCCGATCCGGTGTCAAGAAGCCACTTGCGGTCGGGCGCCGTTTTTGACGAGTTGATCCAACCCGTTTGCGCGCAATAGGTTAGACCTCATGCCGACGCCGTCCCTCGTGTCCACAACGCTCTTCCAGCTGCGCAAGCTGTCGCGTCGCATATGGGTGCGGACGACGGCCTTCGCGCTGCTCGCGCTGGCGGCGGCCCTGTTCAGCCGGCTGGTCGCGCCGGCCCTGCCCGATGCGCTGACCCATGTGGTCGATGTCGATGCGGTTCTCGACATCCTCACGGTTCTGTCCTCGTCGATGCTCGCCGTCACGACCTTCTCGCTTGGGGTCATCATGTCCACCCGGCAGGCGATCAGCAGCGGCATCACCCCGCGCGCGCATGAGTTCGTTTCGCAGGACCCAATGACGCAACGGGTCCTGGCCACCTTCATGGGCGCCTTCACCTATGCGCTGACGGCCCAGGTCCTGCTGCGCACGGGGCTTTACGAACAGGCCTCGTCCACGGTCATCCTGATCGTCACCATCGCGGTCCTCGCCCTCGTCGTGATCGCCATGCTGGGCTGGATCGAGCACTTGACCCGGGTCGGCAGCATTCCCGACACCGTTGCCGGCCTCGAAGCCGCGATGCGTCCGGCGATCGAGGACTGGCACCGGCGGCCGGCCCTCGGCGCCTGCCCTGCCCCGGCCGATGCACCGCTTCCGGCCGCGGCACGGACCGCGGTGCGTGCGCCGCGCTCCGGCTATGTCCAGCATATCGACATCGGTGCGCTCGACGCCCTGGCCGCGGGCGCGGACGGCGCGCAGGTCTTCGTCGCGGCGGTGATCGGCAGCTTCGTCGTCGACGGCGACACGCTCTGCCTCCATTCCGGGCAAATCGAGGCTGAGGGGCTCCGCGCTGCCTTCACCATCGACCGAACGCGCACCTTCGAGCAGGATGTCCGCTTCGGCGTCATCGTCCTGTCGGAGATCGCTCAGCGCGCGCTGTCGCCGGCCGTCAACGATCCCGGCACCGCGATCTTCATCATCGACCGGCTGACCGCGTTGCTGTCCGGCTCCAGCGCAGAGCCCGAACCGCCACGCTGCCCGCGGGTCTTTCTACCCGCGGTAACCGGCGCAGAGCTTCTGACCGACGGCTTCGACCCCATCGCGCGCGACGGCGCCGGCATGGTCGAGGTGCAGGCCCGGCTTCAACGCGCCTTCGCGACACTGATCCGACATGGCGATGCCGCCGTCGCCGCGGCGGCCCGCGAGGCATCGAGACGCGCCGCCGAACGCGCCGCGATAGCCCTGCCGCTGGAAGAGGACCGCGCGCGCATCCGTGCGCTCAGTGCCGCGCTGCGCGAAGACACGGGCGCCGCGCCCCACTCAGAGATGTGATCGGACGAATCCCTCGATCTCTGCCGCCGGCCGGGCACCCGGCAGTCGCGCGATCTCGTGTCCGCTTTTCCAGAGCACCAGAAGCGGGATGCCGCGAATGCCCAGCCGCTGCGACACGGCGGGGAAATCCTCGGTGTTGATCTTGGCGAACCTTGCCCGGCCCTTCAGCGCCCCGGCGGCCTTGGCGAGTTCCGGCGCCATCATCCGGCACGGCCCGCACCATGGCGCCCAGTAGTCGACGACAAGCGGCAACTCGTCGCCCCGCGTCGCCTTGTCGTGGGTGGCGATGTCGAGCTCGGCGACCTTGCCCGTCACGAGCGGATCGCCGCAGGAGCCGCACTTCGGGCCATCCGCAAGCCGCCCGGCCGGAATGCGGTTCGCCTGACCGCAGGTCTCGCAGACCAGTTTCAGGGTGTCGGACATATGGGCCTTCCAGTCATATTCTGTTTGAGGAATATATTTGGAGGAAGGCCTCGGCTTTCAAGGAGCGTCGGCTCAGAGCAGATCCTCTTCCTCGCCGGTCACGTCGACTCCCAGCGCCTCCAGCCCCGCCTCGAGGTTTTCCGCGAGATGCGGCATCCCCATCAGGTAATCCTCGGTCGGCGTCGTGGCCGCGGTCGTCGCCGTGGCCACCGCCTCGTCGAACTCCTCGGGCTCGAAGGCGCCGCGGCCGATCCAGGCGATTGCGGTCAGCTGCGCCTGCTTGTCGTCGGCCATGGCGGCGATGAACTCGCGCAACTCGGCCTCGGCTGCGTTCCCTTCCCGGGCAAGCAGGATCACCTGCACGACGCTGGCGGGCGATATCTCGAGTTCCGGCATGACGGCACTTCCCTTCCTGACACGGACGACACAACCATATCCGGCCACCCGTGGCCTTGTCGCGGATCAAATCGCCGCGCCGCGGGCTTCAGCCCGCCAGGAAGGGCACCGGCAGGCCGAAGAATGCCGCAAGCAGCACGAAGTTCAGCCCGAGCACGGCGACCGTTCCCAGACCCGCGAGAACCCTGACCACCGGCCCGACGGCATAGTCCCCCATGATCTCGCGCCGGGTGGAAAAGATCAGCAGCGCGATCATCGGCACCGGCAGCGCGATCGACAGCACGACCTGGCTAAGCACCAGCGCGTCGGTCGCGTTGACACCGGCGGCGACGACTGCAAAGGCGGGCAGCATCGTGACCAGCCGGCGGACCCAGATCGGCACGCGCACGCGCAGGAAGCCCTGCATGATCATCTGCCCTGCCATCGTGCCGACGACCGAGCTTGAAATGCCCGAGGCGATGAGCGAGGCGAGGAATATCCCCGCCGCCGCCGCGCCCAGCAAGGGCGTCAGCGTGTGATAGGCGGTCTCGATCTCGGCGACGTCGGTATGCCCCTGGTGGAAGGCCGAGGCCGCCATCATCACCATCGCCATGTTGACCATGCCTGCCACGGCAAGTGCCAGCACGACCTCGGTGTTGGAAAACCTCAGGAGCTTGCGCCGGTCTGCCTCGCCGCGAACCGGCGCGCGGCCCTGGGTCAGGCCGGAATGCAGGTAGATCGCGTGGGGCATGACGGTGGCGCCGATGATCCCCACGGCGATGGTCAACGCCGCCGCATCAGGCAGCGCGGGCGAGGAAAGCCCCGCCGCCGCCGCGCCCCAGTCCACCGGCGCGATCAGCATCTCGGCCAGGTAGCAAAGCCCGATGACGCCGACCAGCGCGCCGATGATCAGTTCCATCGGCCGGAATCCCTGCCGCTCCATGATCAGGATCGCATAGGTGACGATCGCGGTGATCGCCATGCCGGCCATCAGCGGCAGGCCGAAGAGAAGCGCCAGCCCGATCGCGCCGCCGAGGAATTCGGCGAGGTCGGTGGCCATCGCCGCCACCTCGCTCACCACCCACATGATCAAGACGACGGGCCGGGGGAAGCTGTCGCGGCACAGCTCGGCAAGGTTCTTGCCGGTGACGATCCCGAGCCGCGCCGAGAGCGCCTGGAAGAGCATGGCGATGAGGTTGGCCAGAAGCACGACCCACAGCAGCGCATAGCCGTAGCCCGCCCCGGCCTGGATGTTCGTCGCGTAGTTTCCCGGGTCCATGTAGGCGACCGAGGCAATGATCGCGGGTCCGGCGAAGGCAAGACGGCGCAGCCATCCCCCGCCCTCGCCAGCGAGGACGGAGGACATCGTATGTCGGGTGCGTTCGCTCAGGCTGCGCATCGGTGGCTCGCGGCTTGTTCCCGAAGATGTAGCCGATGCTATAGTTTCTGCAACTAAAAATACCAATGAGTCGTGGCTAATTCTGTGGCGACATTACGCTGGCCCCGATCGGAAGCCGCGGCTATAATTCATTCCCGACATTTAGAGACCGATGCCGATGCCCGAGAGATACGCCGGACCGCCGAACGAGGCCGACCGCTTCGCACGTGCCCGCGAAAAGCAGGCGGTGGCGTTGCTCGAGGACTACGTCGAACTGATCGGCGACCTGATCGCCGAAACGGGCGAGGCGCGGGTCGCCGACATCGCCCACCGCATGGGTGTCGCCCAGCCGACGGCGACCAAGACCGTCGGCCGGCTGAAGCGCGAGGGGCTCGCCACCGCGCGGCCCTACCGGGGGGTGTTTCTGACCGAGGCGGGGGCCGCCCTCGCGACCCGGGTGAGGGCGCGCCACCGCACCGTCGTCGAACTCCTGGTCGCCGTGGGCGTGCCGAATTCCACCGCCGAACTCGACGCCGAAGGGATCGAGCACCACGTCTCGGAAAAGACCCTCGCCGCCTTCGAGGCATTCCTGAAGGACCAGCAGGGCTGACCCCATCTCCGCAGAGTCCGGGCGCGAACGGATTGGCCTGCCCGCGCGTTGCCGGGAATCGGTCGTGATGATAGCATTCACACGGGCGTGAACCCTGCGGGAGCAGGTCACGGGTAGGCGTGTCGACGTTGTTGCGATCTGGCTGTGATCGCCCGTCAGCGGCGCGACCCCTTCGCAGTAAGGGAGGCCCTCGGCATGACCGACATCGCGACTACCCTATTCGACCCGCAGGAACTCGAATCCAAGGTCAAGTCCATGTACCGCGAGGTGGCTCTGAACCCTCGCGGCGAGTTTCACTTCGAGATGGGACGGGGCCTTGCCGAACGTCTCGGCTATTCGCCCGGCGACCTTGACCGCATTCCCGGCGACGCAATCGACTCCTTCGCCGGCGTCGGCCATCACTTTCACCTCGCCGGTCTCGTCGACGGGGAGATCGTGGTGGATTTGGGAAGCGGGTCGGGGATGGACAGCTTCATCGCCGCGCTCAAGGTCGGCTCCAGGGGTACGGTCATCGGTATCGACATGACCGACGAGCAGTTGGCCAAGGCAAGCCGGCTCGCCGAGGTCGAGGGCTTCGACCACGTGACCTTCCTCAAGGGCTACATCGAGGATGTGCCGCTTCGGGCCGGGACAGCCGACAGCGTGATCAGCAACGGCGTCATCAACCTCGCCCATGACAAGGAAAAGGTATTCCGCGAGGCAGCCCGCCTCCTGAAGCGGGGGGGACGGCTGGCCCTGTCCGATATCGTCACCGAAAGCCAGCTGCCCGAGTCGGTCGTCTGCAACTCGACCCTCTGGGCCGCCTGCATCGGCGGTGCAGCTCAGCAGGACAGCTACCGCGACCAGATCGAGGCAGCCGGCCTGAAGGTGGTCCGCGTCGACGACAACCCCCAATACCAGTTCATCTCGGCGAACGCCAAGGGCGCAAGCCAGAAGTACGGGGTCAAGAGCGTCTCGCTGCTGGCGATCAAGCCGTGATGCCCGCAGTCCGGGACGCCGGCGCACCGCTGGAGCGGAACGCCGGCAAGCCCCTCGCCGCGCGGTTGCGACCGGCCCGAAGCGTGCCTGAGCGGGCCGATCAATCGTCGTAACGCGTGTGCCGCCGCGCCGGCGTGTCGAAGTCGAAGTCGAAGAGCTCGATGTCGCGCGCATACCAGTCCGCGACGATCTGGATGGTGCGCGCGTCGTAGACGTCGCGGTAGTCGAGGCGTGTCGCCGCAGTTGCGTTGCGTCGGCGCAAGGGCGCCGCCAATCCGAAATAGCGTGTGCTGTCCCGGTCCAGATGCTCGAACCTCAACAGATCGGCGCGGACCTCGCCCGCCTCGTCGGTCACGTAGTCGGCCTGCGGATACCAGCCCTTTATCGCCCGGTGCCAGAAGAAGGGCTCATGGCCGTAAAGGTGGCGCTGCTCAAGGAACGCCTCGAACCGTTCGGGCGCGTCGGCCGGGTCGCTCTTGCCCTGTGCGGCGACCAGCCGCGCGAAGCGCCAGCGCGACACGGTCCGCGCCCAGGGATTGCGGACGATCGCCACCGCGGCGAGCCGGGCCGTCACCTTCGGGTCCAGGTCACGCCAGCGCGCGTGCTGGATTCCGTGATGCTCGCCCTTTGCGGCCATGGCCGCACGCACTTCCCGCACCTGGGCGCGGCTCCGGTAGAAATAGGCCTCGGCCGAGACGATGCGCCCCGAGAGCTCGGGTGCCTTGCGGATCGAGACCCCGGCATTCTTGGGAATGTGGATGAACAGCCAGTGCGCGCTGCCCAGATGCCAGTCGAGCATGGCCCTAAGTTCGCGAAGGTTGGTCAAGCGGGCACCCGTCTGCTGGCAGCGGCGCTCCGCCCGGACCGCCCGGCGGCGCGCGACGCCTTTCACTTACATCACTCTCCCGGCAGCGGAAAGCGCCCGGCGCAAGGGATGGGGTGTCGCGCCGATCATCATTCAACAAAACGGTTGAATCATTTGGCGCTCCGTCTATCATTCAACATTATGGTTGAATCAGAATCACCCCGGCTCGATGCCATCTTCCGCGCCCTCGGCGACCCGACCCGCCGGGGCATGATCCGCGAGCTTGCCAGGGGCGACCGCACCATCGGCGATCTCGCCAAACCCTTCGAGATGTCGCTTGCCGCAGCTTCGAAGCATGTCCGTGCGCTCGAAGCCGCGGGCCTGGTCCGGCGCGAGGTGCACTGGCGCACCCATACCTGCCGGCTCGACCCGCAGGCGCTGGCCGCCGCGCATGAATGGCTCGACAGCTACAGGCGCTTCTGGACCGACCGGCTCGACCTCCTCGAAGATCTGCTGCGGCAGGAAGACGCCACGACACCAGCACGACCGAAAGGAAACGCGACATGACCACGTCCGATACGCTCGACGCCTTTGGCAAGCTCGTTGCCCCCGACACGCTCCGGATCGAACGCCTCCTGCCCGGGCCGATCGACCGGGTCTGGGCCTACCTGATCGACGGCGGCAAGCGCCGGAAATGGCTCGCTGCGGGAGAGATGCCGCAGGCACCCGGCGGCGAATTCACCCTGACCTGGCGCAACGACGAACTGACCTCGCCACCCGGTGCGCGGCCCGATGGGTTCTCGACCGAGCACAGCATGAAAAGCCGCGTCGTCGAGATGCAACCGCCGCACCGCCTCGTCTTCACCTGGGGCGAAGCGGGAGAGGTCTCCATCGACCTCGTTCCCGAGGGCGACAGGGTGCATCTGACGCTCGTCCATACCCGGATTGCCGAGCGGCCGGCCCGGATCATGATCGGCGCCGGCTGGCACGCGCACCTCGACGTGCTTGCCGCGCGCCTCGGCGGTGACGACTGCGCGCCCTTCTGGGACACATGGCAACGTCTCCGCGCCGAATACGACGCGCGCCTGCCCGGCTGATCCGCCCGGCGGCGCGCGATGACGCCGGCCGGGATGACCCGGCCGGCACCTGTTCCATGTCCATACTCTGGCGGATGCGCTCCGCACCCGAAATTCGCTACTCGGCGGCGTCCATGTAGCTTTCCACCGGCGGGCAGACGCAGACGAGATGGCGGTCGCCATAGACGTTGTCCACCCGGCCCACCGGCGGCCAGTACTTGTCCACCTTGAACGCACCCGGCGGGAAGCAGCCCTGTTCGCGACTGTAGGGCCGGTCCCAGGTGCCGATGAGCGCGCTCACGGTGTGCGGGGCGTGTTTCAGGGGATTGTTCTCGCGGTCGATCTCGCCCTTCTCGACGGCGGCGATTTCCTCGCGGATCGAGAGCATCGCGGTGATGAAGCGGTCAAGCTCGGCCTTGGTCTCGGATTCCGTCGGCTCCACCATCAACGTGCCCGCCACGGGCCAGCTCATCGTCGGCGCGTGGAATCCGTTGTCGATGAGGCGCTTGGCGATGTCGTCCACGGTGATCCCGGCGCTCTCGGCGAAGGGCCGCGTGTCGAGGATGCATTCGTGCGCGACGCGCCCGCCCCGGCCCTTGAAGAGCACCCCGTAGCCCCCCTCCAGACGCTTGGCGATGTAGTTGGCATTGAGGATCGCCACCTTGGTCGCCTGCGTCAGCCCGGCACCCCCCATCATCAGGACGTAGGCCCAGGAGATCGGCAGGATCGACGCCGAGCCCCAGGGTGCCGCGCTCACCGGCCCCTCCTGCCCGCCGGTCGCAGGATGACCGGGCAGATGCGGCGCGAGATGCGCCTTCACCCCGATCGGTCCCATCCCCGGCCCGCCGCCGCCATGCGGGATGCAGAAGGTCTTGTGCAGGTTGAGGTGGCTGACGTCGCCGCCGAGATCGCCCGGCCGCACCAGCCCCACCATGGCGTTCATGTTGGCCCCGTCGATATAGACCTGGCCGCCGTGCTCGTGGGTGATCGCGCAGACCTCGCGCACGGTTTCCTCGAAGACGCCGTGGGTCGAGGGATAGGTGATCATGCAGGCGGCGAGGTTGCCGCCCGCCGCCTCGGCCTTGGCCCGGAAATCGGCCACGTCGATGTCGCCGTTCTCGGCCGATTTCACCACCACGACCTTCATCCCCGCCATCTGCGCCGAGGCCGGGTTCGTGCCGTGGGCCGAAACCGGGATGAGGCAGATGTCACGATGCCCCTCGCCGCGTGCCCGGTGATAGGCCTGGATCGTCAGAAGCCCCGCGTATTCGCCCTGCGCGCCGGAGTTCGGCTGAAGGCTCATCGCGTCGTAGCCGGTGATGGTGCAGAGCTTGGCCGAGAGGTCGCGGAAAAGCTCGGCGTAGCCCTCGGCCTGGTCGGCCGGCGCGAAGGGGTGCAGGTTCGAGAACTCGGGCCAGGTGATCGGCATCATCTCGGCCGCCGCGTTCAGCTTCATCGTGCAGGAGCCCAAGGGGATCATCGCCCGGTCGAGCGCGAGGTCGCGGTCGGCGAGCCGGCGCATGTAGCGCATCATCTCGGTTTCCGCCCGGTTCATGTGGAAGACCGGGTGCGTGAGGTAGTCCGACTTGCGGTGCAGCGTGTCGGGCACCCGGTATTCGGGCATGAAGTCGTCGTCCTTGCGGTCGATGCCGAAGGCGCGCCAGAGCCGCTCGACCGTCTCGTTCCGCGTCGTCTCGTCGAGCGAGATGCCGATCTTCGTCGCCCCGACCTTGCGCAGGTTGATCCGTTCGCGGCGCGCGGCCTTCAGGATCACCGGCTGGAGCGCGCCGACATCGACCGTGATCGTGTCGAAGAACGCCTTCGGCTGAACGTCATAGCCGGCAGCCTCCAGCACGCGCGCCACGCGCACCGCCTTGCGGTGGATGCGCTGCGCGATCGCCTTGAGCCCCAGGGGCCCGTGGAACACGGCATAGAACGAGGCCATGTTGGCAAGGAGCGCCTGTGCCGTGCAGACGTTCGACGTGGCCTTTTCGCGCCGGATATGCTGTTCGCGGGTCTGGAGCGACAGGCGGTAGGCCATGCCACCCTGCGCGTCGATGGAGACACCGACGATCCGCCCGGGCATCTGCCGCTTGTGATCGTCCTTGCAGGCCATGTAGGCGGCGGACGGCCCGCCATAGCCCATCGGCACGCCGAAGCGCTGGGTCGAGCCCACGGCGATATCGGCACCCATCGCGCCCGGCTCCTTCAGCAGCGTGAGCGCAAGCGGGTCCGCAATCACGATGCCGACCGCGCCCGCCGCGTGCAGCTTGGCGATATGGGGCGTGAAATCGGTCAGGTGGCCGTAGGTACCGGGATACTGGAAGATTCCGCCGAAGACGGCATCGGCCTTCAGCTTCGCCGGATCGCCGACGATCACCTCGATGCCCAGGGGCGCCGCGCGCACCTTCATCACCTCGATGTTCTGCGGATGGCAGTTCTCGTCCACGAAGAAGGCCGTGGCCTTCGACTTGGCCACCCGCTGCGCCATGGTCATCGCTTCCGCCGCCGCCGTCGCCTCGTCCAGAAGCGAGGCATTGGCGATTTCGAGCCCCGTCAGGTCGCAGACCATCGTCTGGTAGTTCAGGAGCGCCTCCAGCCGGCCCTGCGAGATCTCGGGCTGATAGGGCGTGTAGGCGGTGTACCAGGCGGGGTTCTCCAGGATGTTGCGCTGGATCGCAGGGGGCGTGACCGTGCCGTAGAACCCCTGCCCGATCATCGAGGTGAAGACCTTGTTCTTCTTCGCCACCTGCCTGAGGAACCACAGCAGTTCCCGCTCCGACTTGGGCTTGCCGAAGTCGAGCGGCTTTTCCTGGCGCAGGCTCTTCGGCACCGTCTGGTCGATGAGCTCGTCGAGGTCCTTCACCCCGAGCACCTTGAACATCTCCTGCATCTCGGCCGGCGAAGGCCCGATGTGGCGGCGATTGGCAAAGTCGTAGGGGCGGTAGTCGGTAGGTGTGAAAGCCATCCGTAACTTCCTTCGGTTCATTCGATGAGGGCGGCAAGCTGCGCAAGCGAGGAAGCCATGCCGGCGGCGTGGTCTTCCGGGGCGATGCCGGGCGGCACGTTCGACGCGACGATCCGCACACGCGTCGTCGCTTCGGGTTCGGGGTCGAAATGCCAGTCCATGCGCATTTCTCCCTGAAGGTTCGGGGCGTCGCTGCGAAAACGGCTGACGAAGGCAAGGTGGCAAGGCGGATCGACGGCGACGAACGCGCCCGCGATCACGTCCTCTCCCCCGCCCGACTTGCCGGGTTCTTCCGGATCGAGATAGGTCAGGACGATCCGGAAGGCGCCACCCGGGCGCGGATCGAAGGCCTCTGTCCGGCCTTCCGTCCCCTCGGGCGGGAGCCAGCGGACCAGAAGCGCCGGGTCCGTCCAGCACCCGAACACCCGCCCAGCAGGCGCGGCGATCAGACGCTCGGCGCGGTCGATGCGGCCCGCGGCCTCCATCACGTCACCCGATCAGGTCCTTGTAGGCGGCCTCGTCCATCAGGCCGTCGAGCTTCGACGGATCGGAGAGCTTCATCTTGAAGAACCACGCCCTGCCGGTCGGGTCCTCGTTGACGAGCCCGGGGTTGTCGGCGATGTCCTGGTTGACCTCCACGATCTCGCCGTCGAGCGGGGCGCGGATGTCCGAGGCCGCCTTGACGCTCTCGATGACGCAGATCTCGTCACCCGCGGATACGGCCTTCCCGGTATCGGGCAGTTCGACGAAGACGACATCGCCGAGCTGTTCGGAGGCGTGCTCGGTGATGCCGACGACGACCAGGTCGCCCTCGGGGCGGAGCCATTCGTGATCTTCGGTGTACTTCATGGGTCAGGTCCCTATTGGTTAGCGCTTGTAGTTGGTTGGATGGAAGGGAAGGGCCGCGACGACGGCGGGCAGGCGCCTGCCGCGCACGTCGCCATAGACGGTGTCGCCCTCGGCGAGGGTCGCGGGAAGATAGGCCATCGCCATCGGCGCCTCGATCGACGGGCCGAACCCGCCAGAGGTGACGCGGCCGATGGGCGCACCGCCGTCGGTGCCGGCATAGATCTCGGTTCCCTCGCGCATCGGCGCCCGGCCTTCCGGCCGCAGCCCCACACGGAGGCGCATCGGCCCGTCCGCCAGTTCCTTCAGGATGCGCGCGGCGCCGGGGAACCCGCCTTCGCGGGCGCCACCGGCGCGCCGGGCCTTCTGGATCGCCCAGGTGAGGTTGGCCTCCACCGGTGTCGTCGTCCTGTCGATGTCGTGGCCGTAAAGGCACATCCCGGCCTCGAGCCGGAGGGAGTCCCGCGCGCCGAGGCCGATCGGCGCGACCTCCTCCATCGCCAGAAGCCGCTCGGCCAGCGCCACCGCGAAGCGATCCGGCACCGAAATCTCGAACCCGTCCTCGCCGGTGTAGCCGGACCGGGAAATCCAGAGTTCCGCCGTATCCCACTGGCGGATCGCCACGTCCATGAACTTCAATTCGGCCGCGTCGGGCACCAGCCGGGCCAGCGCCGCCTCCGCCTTCGGCCCTTGCAGCGCCAGAAGCGCGCGGCCTTCCACGAGTCCGACGTCGCAATCCGGCAATCCCGCCTTCAGATGGGCGAAGTCCGCGGCCTTGCAGGCCGCGTTGACGACCAGGAAGAGGTGGTCGCCCCGGTTCGCCACCATCAGGTCGTCGAGGATGCCGCCCGCCTCGTCGGTGAACATGGCATAGCGCTGCCGGCCCTCCTTCAGCCCCAGCACATCGACCGGCACCAGCCGTTCAAGCGCGCGCGCCGCATCCTCCACCCGCCCGGATCTCGAGGTGAGAAGGATCTGCCCCATGTGGCTCACGTCGAAGAGTCCGGCCGCGGCGCGCGCGTGCAGATGTTCCTTCAGAACGCCCATCGGGTATTGCACCGGCATGTCGTAGCCGGCGAAGGGCACCATCTTTGCCCCGAGCGACAGGTGCAGGCCATGAAGAACGGTGCGTTCCAGGTCAGCCATCGCCGCCCTCCCCTTGATTTCGGCCGGTCCGCCGACACGGCATCGCACGAGGGCGGAGGATCCGCCCGTCCCGATACCCCCTCTGTCCTTCCGCCTGAGATCGTTATCCCTTCGGCGCCCCGGATCAGGTCCGGGGTCTCTCCAGAGTTCCGTCGTCAGGATGGTCCTGGCGCCTGAGAGTTTACCGGGGCGGTTGCTCCTTCGGCACCGGCGCATGGTGTTGCCACCGCCGGATTCTCCCGATCCTGACGCCGCTTGGTAGCCCGGAAGGGCCTCGGTCGGCAAGAGGGTATGCAATGGAATACGGGGCGCGCGCCGAGGCCCGCAAGCGCCCCCTTGCGCGGCGCCGCGCGTCCCGGTCTTATCCCGCTATGACCGACCGGCACCCGGCCTTCTTCGGCTACGGCTCGCTCGTGAACCGGGCGACTCATGCCTATGTGCAGGCGACACCCGCGCGGCTTTCCGGCTGGCGGCGGATCTGGCGGCACACCACGCTCAGGCCCCATCCGTTCCTCTCCGCGGAACCGGCGGCGGCCGAGATCGACGGCCTCGTCGCCGCAGTCCCGTCGGGCGACTGGGCGGCGCTCGACGCGCGCGAGGCCGCCTACCGACGCCATGCGCTCGACGCCGGGCGTCTCGTCCCCGCGCCGGCCTGGGCGGGGCGGGTCGAGATCTATGCCCTGGATGAGGCGCATGCGGCATCCGCACCCGGTGGCGCGATCCTGCTCAGCTACCTCGACACGGTGGTGCAGGGGTTCCTGTCGGAATTCGGCGAAGCCGGCGTCGCGCGCTTCTTCGACACCACGGCCGGCTGGACGGCGATTCTGGACGACCGCGCCCGGCCCAGCTACCCCCGGGCCCAGCGGCTCACGGCGGCGGAACGCGCGCTGACCGACCGCCACACGGACGCCCTCGGCCTCGCGCGGCTGCGCCGCTGATTCCCGGTTGCCATCGCGTTATTCGGGGGGGCGTGGTGGTGGACTTCCCCTGCCGTGGTCAGCCCCGGGCGCGCACCTTCTGCAGAAGCGGCATCAGCTCTCCCATGTCCGGACCCGTCGCCTCGCCGGTAACGGCGAGTCGAAGCGGCATGAATAGCCCCTTGCCCTTGCGCCCGGTCTTCTCCTTCACCGCAGCCGTCCAATCGGCCCAGGTCGCGTCGGAATAGGGGGGCGGCGGCAACAACGCCATCGCCTGCGCCACGAACCCGGTATCCTCCGGCGCAATCACCGGCTCCGCCCC
>NZ_WBUS01000198.1 GCF_008933605.1 Albidovulum sp. | reverse complement strand
GCCGCCGGCTGGGCCGGCTTCGCCGCCGGCTGGGCGGGCTTGGCCGCGGCGGCGGGTTTTGCATCCATCTTCGGCGCCGGATCGGGCCGGTCCTTCACCGGTTCGGGCGCGCCGCCGACCCGGTTCGAGAGGCCGAGCCGGTGCACCTTGCCGATGACCGCATTGCGGGTGACGCCGCCAAGCTCCTTGGCGATCTGGCTCGCCGACTGGCCTTCGGCCCACATCTTCTTCAGCGTCTCGACGCGCTCGTCGGTCCAGGACATGTTGTTCCTCGGGCTTTCGGGGCCATCCCTTGGGCCCCCTTGGAGGGGCGTGCGGGTGGTCCGGAATTCTGGTTGGCGGCATTCTAGCGGCGACGCGCCGAGATACAAGGGAAGCGGCTGCGAGGCAAGGGCAGAGGCTCAGACGCGACGGCGCAGGGCCATCGCAAGGCCGGTCCCGGCGACCAGCGCGGCCGCGGCCAGAAGGGCGAAGTCCTGCGGGACCCGCAGCAGGATCGCCGCGGAGCCGCCGATGACGGCCCAGAGCGCCGGCACGACAAGGAGATGCGAAACCCGCCTCCAGTTGCCGCCGAAGAGCATCCCGATGGTGAAGATCGTCGTCGGGCAGGGCGCGACTCCGAAGGCGGGGACGGCCGGCCAGGCATGGCCCGCGAGCCAGCCCCAGACCGGATAGAGGACGAGCGCGAAGGCGCAGAGAGAGCCGCCGATGACCGCGCGCGGTGCGCCGCGGAAGGAAAGGCGGAGATCCGGGCTCCGGGTCGCCGCCCGGAGGAGGAGCGTGGCCTGCAGGAGGAAGCCGGCCGCAAAGACCCGCGCGACTGGGTTGATCACCGCGAAGTAGAGCCAGTGATAGCCGACGGCATTGACGAGCCAGAACGCGGCGAGAACCGTCAGAACGAGCCGCGCCGGGGCGCCCCTGCGGCGCAGGGCAAGCAGGCTGACTGCGAGACCCATCGCGATGGCCAGGACATGCAAGGGCCAGGTTGCCGCATTGTAGCGGGCAAAGACCGCGAAAAACTCCTCGACCGAAAACGGCATCGCCATCGGCCCCAAACCCAGGCCCGCCGGCGTCTGATCCTGCGGCGGCGTGGACCTGCCGACATTATTGGGACAAACGCCCGGAAGGGAAACGGAATGGCATGGACAGAAGGCGCCTTTCCCGCTAAGGCGCGGCCATGACGCACCCGGTCCGCATCCTTGCCCGCCCCCGACGCCGCCGCAGCCGCGCCTGACGTCCGTCACCTCTTGGCTCCGCGCCAACCCCCAGACATCGTTGACACCGGCCGCCCGCTTTGGCACCCCTTGGCCTTCCCTTACGGAGTTCGTCCATGTTCCCGTCGATCCTGCCCACCTACAACCGCGCCCCCCTCGCCTTCGTGAGGGGCGAGGGCTCCTGGCTCGTGGCGGAGGATGGCAGCCGATACCTCGACCTCGGCGCCGGCATCGCGGTCAACGCGCTCGGCCACGCGAACCCCAGCCTCGTGGCGGCGCTCACGGAGCAGGCGGGCCGGGTCTGGCATGTCTCGAACGTCTACCGGATCCCCGAACAGCAGCGCCTCGCCGACCTTCTGGTGGAGAAGACTTTCGCCGACACGGTCTTCTTCACCAACTCCGGCACCGAGACGGCCGAACTCGCGATCAAGATGGCGCGCAAGTACTGGTACGAGAAGGGCGCGCCCGACCGGATCGAGATCCTGACCTTCGAGGGCGCTTTCCACGGCCGTTCGACCGGCGCGATCGCCGCCGCCGGGTCGGAGAAGATGGTGAAGGGCTACGGGCCGCTCATGCCCGGCTTCCGCCAGCTGCCCTGGGGCGACATGGCGGCGCTGAAAGCCGCGATCTCGGATAAGACGGCCGCCGTCATGGTCGAACCGATCCAGGGTGAGGGCGGCATCCGGCCCATCCCCGACGAGGACCTCAAGGCGATCCGCGCCCTTTGCGATGCGACCGGAGCGCTCCTGATCCTCGACGAGGTCCAGTGCGGCGTCGGTCGCACGGGGAAGCTCTTCGCCCACGAATGGGCCGGGATTACCCCCGACATCATGATGGTCGCCAAGGGGATCGGCGGGGGCTTCCCGCTCGGGGCGGTGCTCGCGACCGAAAAGGCTGCCGCTGGCATGACGGCCGGCACCCACGGCTCCACCTATGGCGGCAATCCGCTTGCCTGCGCGGTGGGCGCCAAGGTGATCGAGATCGTCTCCGACCCGGCCTTCCTGGACGAGGTCGGCCGCAAGTCGGGGCTCTTCCGCCAGAAGCTCGAAGGACTCGTCGCCGCCCATCCGGCGACCTTCGCCTTCGTTCGCGGCCAGGGCCTGATGCTCGGGCTGAAGTGCAAGGTCGCGCCGGCGGACCTGGTCGCCGCTGGCTACGGCCGGCATGTCCTCACGGTCGCTGCGGCAGACGACACGCTGCGCCTCCTCCCGCCGCTCACGATCACCGACGAGGAGATCGCGGAGGCCGTCCGCCGCCTCGACGCCGCCGCCACGAGCCTCGAAACCGCGCCCGCAGCTTCCCCCGCTTGAACACACCCCCGCAGGCCCGGGGGCGGGCAGCGCCCTCACCGGCACGGGGAAAGGACCGACCGATGCAAAGCTTTCTCGACATCCACAAGACCGACGCCACGGAACTGCGCGCCATCATCGACCAGGCCCGCGCCATGAAGGCCGCGCGCAACGGTCGCCCGAAAGGCGAGGCGGACGACGACCAACCGCTCAAGGGCCGCATGGTCGCCCTGATCTTCGAGAAACCCTCGACCCGCACGCGCATCTCCTTCGACGTGGGCGTGCGCCAGATGGGGGGGCAGACCATGGTGCTGTCCGGTGCCGACATGCAGCTTGGCCACGGCGAGACCATCGCCGACACCGCGCGGGTCCTCAGCCGCTATGTCGACCTCATCATGATCCGCACCTTCGAGGAGCAGACGCTCATGGAGATGGCAGAGTATGCCGACGTGCCGGTCATCAACGGGCTGACGAACCGCACCCATCCCTGCCAGATCATGGCCGACGTGATGACCTACGAGGAACATCGCGGACCGATCGCCGGCAAGAAGGTCGTCTGGTCGGGCGACGGCAACAACGTCTTCGCCTCCTTCGCCCATGCCGCCGGGCAGTTCGGCTTCGATCTGACCTTCACCGGACCCGAGACGCTCGACCCCGAGCGCGCCTGGATGGACTTTGCCGCCACGAAGGGCCGCCCGATCACCGTCGAGCGCAACCCGGAACGGGCCGTGAAGGGCGCCGACCTCGTCGTCACCGACACCTGGGTCTCGATGCACGATCCCCAGTCGGCGCGCGAGCGGCGGCACAACCAGCTTCGCCCCTATCAGGTGAACGAGCACCTGATGAGCCTCGCCAAGCCCGATGCGCTCTTCATGCATTGCCTGCCGGCCCACCGCGACGACGAGGCGACGAGCGCGGTCATGGACGGGCCACATTCGGTCATCTGGGACGAGGCGGAAAACCGGCTCCACGCCCAGAAGGCGATCGTCCGCTGGTGTCTCGGCCTCTGATCCGGCGCCGGCCGGTGGCCCCTGGCGCAGGCAGGAGGGCCACACGGCGGGCAAGGCGATGCGGCTGGCGCTTGGCCTTCCTGAGCGGACTGACTAGTCTCGCGCCAAGCGGGCAGCGCCCGGGCGGGCAGGGATGAGCGGGGGAGCCGAGCGTGACGACGAAAGCGGCGAAGGGTGCGGTCAACCTCACCGATCTGGCGGACCGGTACGGGTCGGACAAGGGCTCTACCAAGCACCGCTACACCGAGCTCTACCACATGCTCTTCACGCCCTACCGCAACCGCGCCATCGCCTTCCTGGAAATGGGACTCCAGATCGGCGGGCCCGAGCACGGGGCCTCGGCTGACCGGCGGACGACCGACCTGCCTTCGGTGCGCATGTGGCTCGAGTTCTTTCCCAAGGCGCGCATCCACGGGCTCGACGTGTCCGACTTCTCCTGGTTCGCCGCCGACCGCTTCACCTTTCACAGATGCGACATGGATGCGCGGTCGAACATCGCCCGCGTGGCTGTCGACATGCCGGATTTCGATATCATCCTCGACGACGCCAGCCATGCCTCGCACCATCAGCAGAACGCCTTCCTTGAGCTTTTCCCGAAGCTGAAGTCCAGCGGGATCTACATCATCGAGGACCTGCGCTGGCAGCCCGAGGCCTACGAGCGGCCGGGGATCACCAAGACCGCCGAGCTGTTCCGCGGGTTCTCGCAGGCGCGCGCCTTCCGTCACGTCGATCCGGCGGTGGAGGCGGAGTTCGCCGCACTCGCACCGGATATCTCGGGCTGCTTCCTCTTCCAGGTCCGCTACGACAGGACCCGCCGCGACCAGGTCGCCGTGATCCACAAGCGCTGAGGCTCAGGTTCCGCGCGGCTTCGCCCGCAGCGTCGGCTCATGCGCGGTCGGATCCTCGGGCCAGGGGTGGCGGGGATACTGCCCGCGCATGTCCTTCCGGACGTCGGCGTAGCTCGTCGCCCAGAAGCCGGGCAGGTCGAGCGTCACCTGCACCGGGCGGTTCGCGGGCGAGAGGAGCGTGATGCGCAGCGGCAGCCGTTTCGGTCCCACCACCGGATGCGAGGTCACGCCGAAAAGCTCCTGAAGGCGCAAGGAAATCGACGGGTGGTCGCCCTCGTAGTCGATCGGCACCTGCCGGCCGAGCGGCGTGGTGAACTGGGCGGGTGCGAGCTTTTCGAGGTCCTGCTGCTGTTCCCACGTCAGGCACTGCCGAAGCGGCTCGGCCAGGTCCAACGCGCGCAGGTCCGCCCCGTTGCGCCGCCCGGCGAGATGCGGCAGGAGCCAGTCCCCGGCCGTGGCCAGGATGCGCTCGTCCGACACGTCGGGCATCGCCGCGCCCTCGGCGCGCAGGAGCGCGATCCGGGCGCGGAGC
>NZ_WBUS01000197.1 GCF_008933605.1 Albidovulum sp. | reverse complement strand
CCTCGGTGGCCCGTTTCCGCCGTTCGGTCATTTGCGGTGTCTCCCAAGGACGATGCCCGCGAAGAGACCGAGGCCGAAGGCGGCAAACAGACCGGCAAGCCAGCGGCCGTGCTGGCGGCCCTCGTCCTCGGGAACGGCGCCCATCTGCCGGATGCCCCGCGCGGCCCCCATCGCTCGGGCGATGGTGGCGTCGGAAAGCCCGTCGATCTCGGCCCAGAGCGGGTCGAGCCGCCCTCCCGCGAGCGGGCGCAGCGCATCGGCCAGGGCGGCCATGTCGGCGCGGAGCCGGACCACCTCGCCCTGCCCCCGCCCCTCGCCCTCCGCTGCCCTTCGCTCGCTCTTCATTCGCCTTCCGCTCCGGACCCGCTGTGGTGCGGGAATACGCCGGCGGGCCACGCCCCGCCTTGATACCGATCATGCGCGCCGCAGACGTCCCTGCCAATCCCGTGGCCGGCCCGGCTTTGTTGCCGGAGCGCGGCCGTCACCTGCCGCGGCGCGGAATTTCCCTGACAGCGTCCGAATCCGGTTGTAGAAGAAGCCATTGCAGGCCCGGTCCTGGGCGATTTTCAAGCGGGGACGAGATGCCGCCGACGAAGGTTGACGCACCGGTGCGGGAGGCGCCCGCCGCTCCGGGGGCGGTCCCGGCCGAGCGCCCCACGCTGAGCATCGTCGTCGCCGCCTACAACGAGGAGGACGTGCTCGACATCCTCTTCGCGCGACTCGGGGAGGTGCTCGCAGGTCTCGGAGAGAGCTACGAGATCATCTGCGTCAACGACGGCAGCCGCGACCGCACGGCCGAGATCCTCGCGGCCCACCATGCCCGCGACCCGCGCATCCGGGTGATCAACCTCGCGCGGAACTTCGGCAAGGAACTGGCGCTGACCGCCGGGCTCGATGCGACCTGCGGACGCGCCGTCGTGCCGCTCGACGCCGACCTGCAGGACCCGCCCGAACTGATCGGCGACTTCCTGCGGCTCTGGCGCGAGGGCTACGACGTCGTTTATGCCGTCCGCGACGCGCGCGACACCGACAGCTGGCTGAAGCGGACGACGGCGAATGCGTTCTATGCCATGCTGCGGCACGTCTCGAACGTGGAGATCCCGCCGAACGCCGGCGACTTCCGCCTGATGGACGCCCGCGTGGTGGAGGCGCTGAGGGGCCTCAGGGAACGCAACCGCTTCATGAAGGGCCTCTTCTCCTGGGTGGGCTTCCGCCAGACGAGCATCGGCTACCAGCGCCCGGTCCGCGCCGCCGGCAAGACCAAGTTCAACTACTGGAAACTCTGGAACTTCGCGCTGGACGGGATCACCGGCTATTCGACGGTGCCGCTGCGCGTCGCGACCTACTTCGGCCTGCTCTTCGCCCTCCTCGCCATGCTCTACGGGCTCTACCTGCTGATCCGCACCATGATCTGGGGCACCGACGTGCCGGGCTATGCCTCGACAATGGTGGCGGTGATCTTCATGGGGGGCATCCAGCTCGTCGTGCTCGGCATCATCGGCGAATACCTCGGCCGGCTCTACAGCGAGGCGAAGGGCCGGCCGCTCTACATCGTCGAAAGCCGGCTCGGTTTCGGGGGCGAGCGGCCCGGGGACCGTCGGGGGGATGCCGATGCGTGACATGCCGGCGGCTGCCGCGCGCCCCTGGCGGATCGACGAACGCACCGCGTTCCGCGCCGCCGTCCTGATCTACCTCGTCACGACCGCCTGGGGCGTCCTGAACGACGGCTTTCACTCCGACGACTGGCGCCATGTCAACGGCACCTCGCCGCTCTGGACCGAGATCGAGGGGCGCTGGCTGCTGGAGGTGATCTTCCGCGACCTCTTCGGCGAGCGCTTCCTGCTGCCGGTTCAGGTGACGCTCGCCTTTCCCTGTTTCTGGTGGGTCGCGCGCACCGTCGCCGCCCATGCCGCGCCCCTTGCCTCCCGGCCGGCCGCCACGCTCGCGATCTTCGCGGTCTCGGTCAACCACATCTACATGGCCGACACGCTCAGCTTCGAGAGCAACGTCTTCGCCTATCCCTTCGCCCTTGCCTTGTCGGTCGGGGCCTTCGAGCTTCTCTGGCGCGTCGCCGGCAAGGGGCGCGGGGCGCAGGCGCTGGCCATCCTCGCGGCGGGGCAGCTTCTCGCCTTCAGCCTGGCGATCTACCAGACCTTCGCCGAGGCGGGGCTGATCATCCCGGTCCTCGCGCTCCTCCGGATCGACCGGGTGCGCTTCGCCGCCGCGGTGCGGATCGCCGCGGTCGGCGCGCTCGCCACCGCGATCGCAGTGGTGCTCTACTTCGCAGAGTGGCACGCCTATGCTGCACTGCGCGGCATCGAGATCGCCGCGCAACGGTTCCAGACCACGGATGCCGCCGGGTTCGCCGAGAAGATCTCGGCGCTTCCGGCGGTGCTGCGAAGCCTCCATACCGGCACGCTGATGCACGTGCCGCGCGTCCTCAGGGTCACGCTCGGGCTCTTTGCGCTCGGCGCGCTCGCGCTTCTCGCCCTCGGCTGGCTGAACCACGGCAAGGGCGCGCGCGTCCTGTCGGCCTTTCGCCTCGCCATCGGTGCGGGGCTCGCGTTCTTCGTCTTCCCGATCCTCTTCTGGCTCGGCTACGAGACCTACTGGCCACCGGGGCGCGCCTTCGCCTATCTCGGCTCGTGGATTCCGGCTGTGGCCATCGCCGGGCTGACGCTCGCCAGCGGCCCCGCCCGATGGCGCCGGGGCCTCGTCGCGGCCGGTGCGGCGGCGATCGCCCTCGTCGCCCTCGTCTTCGCGCTCACCGCCTCGGCCTTCTGGTCCGACAGTGCGCGGCTCGGCGCCCGCGACGCGGACCTCGCCCGCGCGATCCGCGCGAAACTCGCCACGCTCGAGGGCTTCGAGGGCCCGCCCTTCCGCCTCGTCGGCAGCGTGGACTATCCCGACCTGTCGTGGGGCAGCCTCGCCGGCTGGTCGAGCTTCCACGCCGGCAACCCCAACATCGGGATCTTCCGCGCGCTCTTCGGCGACACGGTCGAGACCGGTGTCCTTCCCGCGAGCCCGCGCGCCTGCCGCGCCTTCCCGGCCGAGGATTCGGCCTATCTCCACGACGGGATCGCCTATCTCTGCCTGGAGGACCGCCGCCCCTTCGTCGAGGAGATGTCCTGCGCGCCCCTCAGCGCCGGCGGGGCCATCTGCCTCGGGCCCAAGGTCTTCGCCCATGTCGCGCCCGCCTGCCTCGCGACGGAACGCGGCGGGCCCGAGATGCGGGTGGCCTTCCACTTCGAGGGTCGCAGCTTCGCGCCCGAACGGTCCTTCACCGGGGGCAGCGACGCGGTGCGGATGGAGGACGGCTGCTACACGCTCGCGCTCGCCCCGAACCCCAAGGGGCTGAAGTCGATCACCGTGCGGCTTGCCGGGCCGGACGGCGCGACGCTCTGGGACGAAGATGTGAACCTCGCCGCGCTCCGCCCGCCGAGAAAGCCCTGACCGGGCCAGGCCTCAGCCCGGCCGCATCGCGCCCCTGTCGAGCCGGATCGGGAAGCGCGCGCGGATTTCGCGGTCGGCCTCGGCGGAAATCCCCTCGACATGGTGGGAGGCAAGAAGCTCGGCCGCCCGCGCCCGGGCGCGTTCCTCCACCGTCAGGCTGCCCGTCGCCGTCCAGAGGGCGACAGGCGCGCGGTCGGCGAGCGCGGGATAGACATATTCCGTCTCCATGCACCTGAGCGTGTCCGCGGCGCCGAGGAAATGCCCTTCGCCCCGGACGGCGGCCTTGATGGTCGCGACCGACAGCGTCTCGTCGGTCACCTCGATTCCGCGCACCACGCGCTCGGCCATCCCCAGCATGTCGTTGTCGATCACCAGCACCTCGTAGGACACGCCCATGAGGCTCGCCATCATGCCCGCCGATTCCATCACCCGGTTCGCCCCTGCAAGGCCCGCCACGACGCTGGTGATCCCCTTCTCGTAGCCCATCTGCGCATCCGGCATCTTGGCATCCGACATGGAGGCGGCGACCGTCGTCGGCACGTCGTAGAACCGCCCGATCTGGGCGATGGCCGCCATCAGCACGGCGACCTCGGCCGACCCGCCGGCAAAGGCGCCGGTCCTGAGGTCCACCGTGAAGGGCCAGGCGGCGAAGGACATCGGGCAGCCGGGGTTGACCATGTTCACGACGGCGAGGCAGGCGAGCGCCTCGGCCGTCACCTGCACGAGCGCGCCGGCGAGATAGGCGGGCGCCGTCGCCCCCGACTGCGGCGCGATGGCGATGTCGCTGACAAGGCCCAGCCGGGCCGTCGCCACCATCACGTCGAGGCTGTCGCGGGCGAAGCGCAGGGGCGAGACGATGGGGCAGCCGCCGAAGGAGACGAAGGGGCGGTCGCGGAACCGGCGTTCCGACCCGGCGACCAGCGCATAGATCTCCATCACCGCGGGCAGCGCCTCCACCGTGTTCAGCGCGTGCTCGACGGGCTTCGTCGTGCCGGCGAGAACGGCGTAGGCCAAGTTGATGTCGGCCTCTACAGGGTCCGCGATCTCGGTCGGCACGACCATCTGGCCATACTGGTGCAGGTTCGCCAGCGCATCGGTGACGCGGGCGGTGTCGTAGACATCGCGAAGGGTCGAGGGCCGGTAGCTGCGGGTCCCGACGTCGAGGACCGAGACCGCCTCGCCCGAGGTCGCGTAATGCACCCGGCTGCCGCCGACATGCAGGTCGGCGTGCGCCGGGTCGCGGCTGTGGATCACGTAGTCCCGCGCGGCCTTCGCCAGCAGGTCCTCGACCAGGGCCGGAGGAAACACGAGCCGGCCCTGCCCGTTCAGCCGGCAACCCCGCGCCGTGGCCAGCGCGATCACCTCGTCGCTTGCCCCGGCGATCCCGGTATCGGCGAGGATGTCGAGCGCGGCACGGTGGATGCGGATCAGGTCGGCATCCGAAAGCGGGTTATAGCGCCCGCCCTCCAGGCCGGCCCGGACCGGCCGGCGATCCGCGCCCGGCGCCGCCTCGCGCAGGGC
>NZ_WBUS01000196.1 GCF_008933605.1 Albidovulum sp. | reverse complement strand
ACATGGGCTTTGCCGTGGCCGAGGGCCCGCAGATCGAAAGCGACTGGTTCAACTTCGACGCGCTCAACATCCCGCCCGAGCACCCCGCCCGGCAGGAGCATGACACCTTCTTCATGGCGCGCGAGGCGGGCGACACCCGCCCGCCGCACGTGCTCAGGACCCATACCTCGCCGGTGCAGATCCGGGCAATGCAGACCCATGGCGCACCGATCCGCGTCATCGCGCCGGGGCGCGTCTACCGCATGGACATGGACCAGACCCATGCGCCGATGTTCCACCAGGTCGAGGGGCTGGCGATCGACCGCGACATCTCGATGGCGAACCTGAAATGGGTGCTGGAGGAGTTCTGCCGGTCCTTCTTCGAGGTGGATGCGGTGGAGTTGCGCTTCCGCGCCTCGCACTTCCCCTTCACCGAACCCTCGGCCGAGGTCGATATCCGCTGTTCCTGGGACGGCGGCCAGCTGAAGATCGGCGAGGGGGATTCCTGGATGGAAATCCTCGGGTCGGGGATGGTGCATCCGAAGGTGCTTAGCGCTGCCGGGGTGGACCCGGCGGAATGGCAGGGCTTCGCCTTCGGCATGGGGATCGACCGGCTGGCGATGCTGAAATACGGCATCCCCGATTTGCGGGCGTTCTTCGAGTCGGACTTGCGGTGGCTGAGGCACTACGGGTTTGCGGCGCTGGATATGCCGACGGTGGCCGGGGGGCTGAGCAGGTGAACTACGACAAGAAGGCTTGGATATCGATCCTGCAACGATTGGAGTTGGAGGACTTTCCGGAGCTTTTTCGCGAGTCACGCTTTAACTCTCAGCATGGGTTCGAAGACGAATTCACGCCAAATTGGACGGACCATGAGGCCTACCAAATCGATCTAATGCTCGGCGAGGGTTTGCTCGCACAGAGCGAAACCAAAGGCGATGAACCCTGGTTGGGTGAACAACCCGATCCGATCGTCAAACAAACATTTGTGAGGCCATCGCTGGCTGGACACAATTTTCTCATTGAGCAGACACTGAAGGCAAAGCTTCTGCGGCCGCTTCGCAAGATTGGTTCAGGGCTTGCAATGACATCAGGGCAAATCTTGGTGTCAGTAGTCACTGCACTTTTGACAACGCTTGCAGCGCAATGGATGGGAATAGGACAATGAAATTCACCCTCTCCTGGCTGAAAGACCATCTCGAAACGCAAGCGACGCTCGACGAGATCACCTATGCGCTGACCGACCTCGGGCTTGAGGTCGAGGAAGTCGTGGACCGCGCCGCGCGGCTCAGGCCCTTCACGCTCGCCAAGGTGCTTGAGGCGACGCAGCACCCCGACGCCGACAAGTTGCGGGTCTGCCGGGTGCTGACCGACGAGGGCGAGAAGCAGATCGTCTGCGGCGCGCCGAATGCGCGGGCGGGGATCACTGTGGTCTTGGCCAAGCCCGGCGACTATGTCCCCGGCATCGACGTGACGCTGGGCGTCGGCCGGATCAGGGGCGTCGAGAGCCACGGCATGATGGCCTCGGAACGCGAGCTGGAGCTTTCCGACGAACACACCGGCATCATCGAGCTGCCCTCGGGCGAGGTCGGCGAGCGGTTCGTGGACTGGCTCGCCGCGCACCGGCCCGAGACGGTCGATCCGATGATCCATATCAAGATCACCCCGAACCGCCCCGATGCGCTTGGCGTCCGCGGCATCGCCCGCGACCTGGCCGCGCGCGGGCTCGGGCGGCTGAAGCCCCTGGACGTGCAGCCGGTGAAGGGCAGCTTCGCCAGCCGCATCGGGGTCAGGATCGACGCGGGCCTGAAGGAGAAGGGCTGCCCGCTCTTCGCCGGCCGGCTGATCCGCGGCGTCAGGAACGGCCCCTCGCCCGCCTGGCTGCAGGCGCGGCTGAAGGCGATCGGCCTCCGCCCCATCTCGACGCTCGTCGACATCACCAACTTCTTCACCTTCGACCAGAACCGGCCGCTTCACGTCTTCGACGCGGCCAGGGTCAGGGGCGACCTGCGCATCCATCCCGCCGAGGGCGGCGAGACCATCGCGGCGCTCGACGACAAGACCTATGCGTTCGGCCCCGGCATGATGGTCATCTCCGACGACACCGGCCCCGAGAGCATCGCCGGGGTGATGGGCGGCGCGGCCTCGGGCTGCGGCGAGGCAACGACGGACGTCTTTCTCGAAAGCGCCTACTGGGACCCGATCACCATCGCCACCACGGGCCGCGCGCTGCGCATCAATTCCGACGCCCGCTACCGGTTCGAGCGGGGCGTGGACCCGGCTTTCACGCTCCCCGGGCTGGAACTGGCGACGCGGATGATCCTCGACCTCTGCGGCGGCGAGGCCTCGGAGGTCGTCATGGACGGCGCGGTGCCGGTTTCGGACCGCGCCTACCGGCTCGACCCCAAGCGGGTCATCAGCCTGGTCGGCATGGACATTTCCGAAGGCGCGCAGCGCGCGACGCTGGAGGCGCTCGGCTTCACGCTGCATGGCGACATGGCGAGCCCGCCCTCGTGGCGGCCCGACATCCTCGGCGAGGCGGACCTCATCGAGGAAGTGGCGCGGATCGCGTCGCTGACGAAGCTCGAGGGCAAGCCGATGCGGCGGGCGAAACCGGGCGTGCCGAAACCGGTGCTGACTGCGCTCCAGATGCGCGAAAAGGCGGCGCGGCGGACGCTCGCCGCGCTCGGCTACAACGAATGCGTGACCTATTCCTTCATCGACGCCGGCTCGGCCGCGCTCTTCGGCGGCGGGGCGGAGGCGACGCGGCTGGAAAATCCGATCTCGTCGGAGATGACGCACATGCGCCCCGACCTCCTGCCCGGCCTCCTGCAGGCGGCGGCGCGGAACCAGGCGCGCGGCTTCGCGGACCTCGCGCTCTTCGAGGTGGGGCCGGTCTTCGCCGGCGGCGAGCCGGGCGAACAGGCGCTGCACGCGACCGGGCTTCTGGTCGGCGCGACCGCGCCCCGCGATCCCTACGGTTCGCGCCGGGCCGTGGATGTCTATGACGCCAAGGCCGATGCCGAGGCGGTGCTGGCCGCCGTGGGCGCGCCGCAGAAGGTCCAGATCAGCCGCAAGGCCGAGGGCTGGTGGCATCCCGGCCGGTCGGGGGTGATGGGCCTTGGCCCCAACGTCATCGCCACCTTCGGCGAGGTGCACCCGAAGGTCCTGCGCGCGATGGACGTGAAGGGGCCGGCGGTCGCCTTCACCCTGCGCGTCGAGGCGGTGCCCTTCCCCAAGGCGAAGACAGCGACCCGTGCCGCGCTGGGGCTTGCCGATCTTCAGGCGGTGGAGCGCGACTTCGCCTTCGTCGTCGACCGGAAGGTCGAGGCGCTGACGCTCGTCAACGCCGCGCAGGGGGCCGACAAGGCACTGATCGAGAGCGTTTCGGTCTTCGACGAATTCGCCGGCGAGAAGGCCGAGGCGCAGATGGGGCCCGGCAAGAAGTCGCTCGCCATCTCGGTGCGCCTCCAGCCCCGCGACAAGACGCTGACCGAGGCGGAGATCGAGGCGGTGAGCGCGAAGGTCTTCGAGAAGGTGGCGAAGGCCACCGGCGGGGTGCTCAGGCGCTGAGCGCGGAGCACCCCGAAGGCTCAGCCGCGGGCCGGGATCCTGAGCCCGCGCTGCACGGCGGGCCGGGCGAGGAAGCGGTCGAGCCAGGCGAGGACGTTCGGCATTTCCTCCAGCCCCGTTTCCGCACCGGCGCGATAGTTGTCCCGGAGGTTCCTGATCCAGGGGCAGATCGCGATGTCGGCGATGGAATAGTCGCCGGCGATCCACTCCCGCCCTGCCATCCGCTTTTCCAGCACGGACAGCAGGCGGCGCGCCTCGGCGTAGTAGCGTTCGCGCGGCCGGGAATCCGCGATCTCCTTCCCCGCGAAATGATGGAAGAATCCGACCTGCCCGAACATCGGCCCGATGCCGCCCATCTGGAACATCAGCCACTGGATGACCTCCCACTTGCCCGCGCCCTCGGGCATGAGCTGGCCGGACTTCTCGGCGATGTAGAGCAGGATCGCGCCGCTTTCGAAGAGCGGGAGAGGCTCGCCGTCGGGGCCGTGAGGATCGATGATCGCGGGGATCTTGTTGTTGGGGTTGAGCGAGAGGAACTCCGGGCTCATCTGGTCGTTCCGGCCGAAATCCACGAGATGCGCGTCATACGGCAGGCCGGTCTCCTCGAGCGCGATCGAAACCTTCACGCCATTGGGCGTCGTCAGCGAATAAAGCTGGATGGCATCCGGGTTCCGCGGCGGCCACTTGGCCATGATCGGAAACGTGATGTGCTTCAGCAAACTTTCCCCCTGTGCGGCTCTGGTGACACCTCTATGACCTAGTTCCGCGAGTCGCGGAGAAAAGGCACAACCGCGATGAAATGTCGTGATAAACTCGATCCGCGGCGGGCCGGATGTATGCGACGCCTGCGGACCAGTAAAGTGGGGACACGGAAATGATCAAAGAGTTCAAGGATTTCATCGCCAAGGGCAATGTCATGGACATGGCCGTCGGCATCATCATCGGCGCGGCTTTCACGGCAATCGTGACCTCGCTCGTTGCCGACCTGATCAACCCGATCATCGGCGTGATCACCGGAGGGATCGACTTCTCGAACCTCTTCGTCAACCTCGGCGACGGCGAGTTCGCCTCGCTCGCCGCGGCGCGCGATGCCGGGGCGCCGGTCTTCGCCTACGGTTCCTTCATCACGGCCGTGATCAACTTCCTAATCATCGCCTTCGTCGTCTTCCTGCTGGTGAAGATGGTGAACCGCGTGAAGGATGCGGCGATGAAGAAGGAGGAGGCCGCGCCCGCGCCGGCCGGCCCGACCGAACTCGACGTGCTCATGCAGATCCGCGACGCCCTGAAGAAATAGATCACTCGCAACGCCATGGGAAAGGCCCGCCATCCTGGCGGGCCTTTTGCTTTCGGCCCGGCCCCCGGTTCGGCCGCGCCGGCCCTGGGAGGGGTCCGGGGACCTTCGTCCGGCGGGCGGGCAGCGGGGACAA
>NZ_WBUS01000195.1 GCF_008933605.1 Albidovulum sp. | reverse complement strand
GGCGAAGCGCCGTCGCGGCCTCCGGGCCCACTCGCGCGCGGATCGCCGCGTCGCCCGCCGCGAAGTCCGGGCTCACCAGGCCCCCGTTGCGGCCCGACGCGCCGAAGCCCACGCGATCGGCTTCGAGAATCGCGACCGACAGGCCCGCACGGGCAAGGTGAAGGGCCGTCGTCAGACCGGCCAGCCCGGCCCCGACGATCACCACCTCCGCGTCTTCGGTCCCGGCAAGACCGGCGCGCAGGCGCGTGTCGGTCATCGTTCGCGCGTAGTAGGTCTCGGGGTAGGTCACGGCTCAGGCGTCCAGGTCGATCCAGACCGGGACGTGGTCGGAGGGCTTGTCCCGGCCCCTGACCTCCTTTTCGATCCCGGCGCTCCGCAACAGGTCTGCCGCCTGCGGGCTGAGCAGGAGGTGGTCGATGCGGATGCCGTTGTTCCTTGCCCAGGCGCCGGCCTGATAGTCCCAGAAGGAATAGTGCCCCGGCCGTGGCTCGCGGGCGCGGAAGGCGTCGGTGTAGCCGAGATATTCGATCCGCCGCAGCGCCGCGCGGCTTTCCGGGCGGAAGAGCGCATCCTCCAGCCATGCCTCGGGCCGGGCCGCATCCTCGGCCTGGGGAATGACGTTGTAGTCCCCGCCCATGACGACGGGAACCTCCTCGGCCAGGAGCGCCGCCGCCCGCGCCCGCATCCGGTCCATCCAGCCCAGCTTGTAGTCGAACTTCGGCCCCGGCGCGGGATTGCCGTTCGGCAGGTAGAGCCCGCAGAGCCGGACCGTCGCCCTTGCCGTGACCGTCGCCTCGATCCAGCGCGCCTGCTCGTCGCCGTCGTCGCCCGGCAGGCCGCGGGTGACGTCCTCGAGCGGCAGCTTCGAGAGGATGGCGACCCCGTTGAACCCCTTCTGCCCGTGGGTTTCGACGAAATAGCCCCGGCCCTCGAAAACCTCGCGCGGGAAGTCCGCGTCCTGCGACTTGATCTCCTGGAGGAGGACGACATCCGGCGCCGCGGCGTCCAGCCATTCCGGCAGGGCCTCCAGCCGCGCCTTGATGCCGTTGATGTTGAACGTGGCGATCTTCATTCGGGCCCTCGGCAGCGGGTGCCGGACGATCCTAGCGGCGAAGCCGCCCCCGCCGCAACACCGGCCGAGCCTCGCGCAGAGGTTGAGCGCAGTCAGGAATACCCGACCGGGGAGTGCATTCCGATTCGCGGGAAGCCGTGATATGCTACAGTGATTACAAGTCCCTTGGGTCCTTTGTTCAGGTCGTTTCGAGGGGTGCCTTTCATGCGACGCATAGTCCCGCCGTTCCTTGCCGTTCTCGCGACCCTGATGGTGCTGGCCCGACCCGGCTGGGCGGCGCCCGATCCCTGCGACGACCTCGCCAGCGTGGACGAGTCGCAGCAGACGCTTCTTTGGAACCTCGCCTCGCTTCTCGGCAAGGAGGAGGTGCCGCCCGAACGCGGCGGCTACGGTACGGACGACTACTATGTGACCGTCCGTCCCGGGCGCTTCGCCAATGTCAGTTGCAACGCCAACGAGTACGAGTTCCAGGAGATGTATCCGATCGGCGTGGTGGTGAAGCCGCTCTACCGGATCGAGCTCGACAGCTACCCGCAGGGGCGCACGCCGGTGATGGTGCTGACCGAATACGGCCACCGCAAGATCGTGGCGCAGGAAGACATCCAGAAGCTGGTCGACAATGCCTCCTACATCTTTGCGGATTCCTACGCGAAGGCGATGATCTGTCGCGCCGGCGACGCCTGTCCGGGAAATGCCGAGGATGTCTGCACCGAGGGCCGGTGCCGCTACGACATCTCCGCCTTCTGGGGCTACGCCATCGCTCCTTCGGGCGACCCGGCCGTGCGGGCCGCGACCGCGGCCTATGCCGGGCTCCGGCGAGACCCCCTGATCCGGTCCCGGCTCGAGGGCGAGGCGCTCGCGGCGGCTGTGGCTGCCGTCTGCCTGCCGTTTCCGGTGAAGGCCTACCTTCCCGGCGGCACCCTGACGCAGCCTGCCGACAGCTACCTCACGCTCTGCAGCAAGCGCCAGTCCGAGGGCGCGGATGCCGACGGCCTGGCCCCGCTCAAGATCGTCGATCTTGCCGCCGCGAAGCGGGTGTTCTCCTTCCATCTCGACGGCTCATTCCACCGTCGCTTCGGCGAAAGCATGTCGGGACTGGCCGAGACGCTGGCAAACCTCTCGGACGCCCGCCTGACGGTCACCAAGCGTTGCGGGGTGGAACTGAAGGACGTCGGCATCCTGAAGTACGGCGGGGGCTTCTCGGCCAAGGCAAATGCCGGAGGGCTGGTCGAGGTGCGGCTCGGCGCCGACCTGTCCATCGCCGCCGAGATCAGCGAGACCCTCGGCAAGGACGATTTCATGCTCTTCTCGACCTATTTCATCCGGCCGATCCCGATCGGCGCGAATGGAGCGCCGCAGGGCGAGAAGGGTGAGCTCTGGCTGTTCAAGATCGTCTTCAAGGCGCGCTGCGAGAACGGCGTGCCGGCGAAGGCCACCTCGATCCTCGTCTTCTACGAGCGGCTCGACGCGGGCTATGTCGAGATTGCGGCCAAGGGCCAGCTCTTCGAAAGCTACCGGAAGGACTGGCAGAACCTGTCCTTCGCCGAGAACTCCGATCCGCAGTCGCTGCAGGACGGCAAGTTCTGGAAGATCGTCGACCATGTCGGCTATTTCATCTGGAGAGATACCCTGAGGACCTTCTTTTTCGAAGGAATTCCGGGCACCTACGACCTATTGCTGAAGTATCCCGAGGAACAGCGCCCGCTGGTGCGCGACTTCTTCGTCTACCTCATGCTCACCGCTGCCTATCACCACCGCGATCCGCAAGGATGACCTGACATGACCCGGCCACTCGCGATTCTCGTCCTCTGCCTTCTTCCCGCGCCAGCCCTCGCGCAGGACAAGCCGCCGGCCTGCGAGACGGCGCAGACCTGCTGCTGCACCATGGCCAACGGGCTGCAATGCTGCGGCGCCTCGGCCGCCTGCGGCAGCGGCGCGGTCTCCGGCTGTGCCTGCGGGACGCTTGTCGCGCCCGGCTGAACCTCAGATCGAGAAGCTGGTCCCGCAGCCGCAGGACGAGGCGGCGTTCGGGTTGTCGATCACGAAGCGCGCGCCGATCAGTTCTTCGGAGAAGTCGATGACGGCATTCGACAGGAAAGGCAGCGATACGGCGTCGATCAGCACCTTCTGGCCGCCGCGTTCGATCACGAGATCGTCCGCCGCAGGCTCGTCGAGCCTTATGTCATACTGGAAGCCCGAACAGCCGCCCCCCTCGACCGCGACGCGCAGCGCCTTCGCCTCTCCCGTGCCGGCATTGATCTCCGCCAGCCGCGCGAAGGCGCGATCCGTCACTTTCGGGGGAAGCGTCAGGTTCATGGCTGCAAGCGCCTTATGTCATTTTCGTCCGCTTCATCATATATGACGCGGGAACGACGCGACAAGAACGGTCCCCGATGACCCTTGCCCCCTATGCCTGCCACCCCGAGGAAAGCCGTGGCCGGCAGTTCCCCGAAGCGATGTCCACCTTCCGCTCGCCCTTCCAGCGCGACCGCGACCGGATCATCCATTCCTCGGCCTTCCGCCGGCTGAAGCACAAGACCCAGGTCTTCGTCGAGCATGAGGGCGACTATTACCGCACCCGGCTCACGCACACGATCGAGGTGGCGCAGGTCGCCCGCACCATCGCCGGCCATCTCGGCCTCAACACCGATCTCGCGGAGGCGGTCGCGCTCGCCCATGACCTCGGCCACCCTCCCTTCGGCCACACCGGCGAGGATGCCCTGGCCGCGCTGATGGAGCCCCACGGCGGCTTCGACCACAACGCCCAGGCCATCCGCATCGTCACCAAGCTGGAGCGCCACTATGCCGGGTTCGACGGGCTGAACCTGACCTGGGAGACGCTCGAAGGCATCGCCAAGCACAATGGCCCGGTGATCGGCCCGAATGCCAGCGGTTCGCATGCGGTGGGCGACCCCGCGCTCCTGCCCTATGCGCTGAAGGAGTTCAACGACGGCTTCGACCTCGATCTGCAGACCTTTGCCTCGGCCGAGGCGCAGGTGGCGGCCATCGCCGACGACGTCGCCTACAACCACCACGACCTTCACGACGGACTGCGCGCCGGGCTCTTCACCGAGACCGACCTGATGGAACTGCCGGTGACCGCCCCCGCCTTCGAAGAGGTCGACCGGCTATACCCCGATCTCGACCCGACGCGGCGTCGCCACGAGGCGCTGCGGCGCGTCTTCGGCGTGATGGTCGAGGACGTGATCGCGGTTGCCCAGACCCGGCTCCAGGCGGCGCAGCCGCAGTCGGCCGCGGAAATCCGCGCCATGCCGGGCACGATCATCCGGTTCTCGAAACCGCTCTACCAGAACCTCAAGGCGATCAAGTCGTTCCTGTTCGTCCGCATGTACCGCGCCCCGAGCGTGGTGGAGGAGCGCAAGCGGGTCACGGCGATGATCAACGACCTGTTTCCGCTTTTCCTGAACGATCCTGGGCTCTTGCCCGAGGAATGGCACCCGGACGTGGCGCGGGCGCGGAGCGAAACGGACCTGGCCCGCGTCGTTCTCGACTATGTCGCGGGGATGACGGACAGATTCGCGATCCAGGAGCATGAAAGGCTCTGCGGCGCCTGAACGCGCGTCCGGCTTTCACGGTGGGCAAGGTACTCCCGGGGGTGTGGGCGGGGGCCGCGTTCCGCCCGTGCCGGCACGCGGCCACGGTCCGACCTCCCGCCGCGCGGGGCGAACCCCTCCGAGGATTGACGCCGCGCGCCGCCTCTGGCATCCCCGGCGGAGCTTCTGGGGACGGAAATGAACCTTTTTGCTGAAATCCGGGCGCTGGTCGTGGCCAGCCTCGAGGACATGGTGGCCGCCGGCGCGCTGCCCGCGGGGCTCGACATGGGCGCCGTCGCGGTCGAGCCGCCGCGCGACGCGCTGCATGGCGACATGGCGACGAACGCGGCGATGGTGCTGGCCAAGCC
>NZ_WBUS01000194.1 GCF_008933605.1 Albidovulum sp. | reverse complement strand
ATGTCTGGCCCGGGGGCGGCATCACGGTGATGGTGGACGTGACCGAGATGCCCAGCAATTCCTTCGGCTATGTGCCGACGCCCGCGCTGGTCGCGCCGATCGAGTTCACCATGCGGCTGTCGGATTACGTGGCCCTTGGCGGCCATGCCGATCAGGTCCGCCCCGTTGACGAGGTTCTTTCCGGCAACCACATGTCCGAAGGCATGCGTCGGGTCGGCCCGTCGGGCCAGAGCGACGATCCCATGGCGCGCCACCACTTCCGCTGGCCGGGGGACGCCACGCCATGACCGGGGGCGGGCCGTTCGCGGCGCTGCTCGACGGCGGAGTGCGGCTGCATCTTCAGCACGGGCCGATCGACCTGATCATCGGGGCCGATGCGCAGACCGCGACCGGGCGGCAGCGCGCCTTTGCCGCTGCCGCCGCGCGGTTCGACGGGCTTCTTGCGGAACTGGTGGCCGAACTGCCGCTTCTGCGCGCCGGGGTGACACCCGCCCTGCCCGCTCCGCAAGGCCCCATCGCCTGCCGGATGCATGCGGCCGTACGGCCGCATGCACGCGACGGCTTCATCACCTGCATGGCGGCCGTGGCCGGTGCGGTGGCGGATGAAATCCTTGCCGCCATGACCGTCGCTGCGCCTCTGTCGCGCGCCTATGTGAACAACGGCGGTGACATTGCCATCCATCTGGCACCCGGCGCCCGCTTCACCAGCGCGATGGCGGGACTGGACGGGCGCGACCTCGGGCGCATCCGGCTGGCGGCGGGAGACGGCATCCGCGGCATCGCCACAAGTGGCGCGGGAGGGCGGAGCTTTTCCCTTGGCATCGCCGACAGCGTCACCGTCCTTGCCCGCACGGCAGCCGAGGCCGATGCGGCCGCGACGATGATCGCCAATGCCGTCGACCTGCCCGACCATCCCGGCATCCGCCGCGAACGTGCCTGTGACCTGCAACCCGACAGCGACCTTGGTGCGCGGCGGGTGGTGACGCGGGTTCCGCCCCTTGCACCCCATGACATCACACGGGCGCTGGACGCGGGCGCGGCACACGCGCAAGGATTGCTGGCGCGCGGCCTGATCGCGGGGGCGGCGCTGTTCCTGCAAGGCAAGACCCGGCTGGCCGGCGACGGCTTCACAGGATTGGTACAGATCGATGAGGTGGCACATGCCCAAGGTCGAGGTGCGCAAGCGGCTGCTTGTGCTTGAGGAGATCTTTCACGAAGGCGGCCCGCCCCGCAGCGATGCGCACCGGCGCGGAGCCGTGCTTGCTGTGATCCGCAACCCCTTCGCCGGGCGGTATGAGCCCGAGATCCAGGGCTTCATGGACGACCTGCGCCCCCTCGGGCTGGAGATGGCGCACCAGCTTGCGGCGGCGCTCGGCGGCGCAGACAGGATCGAGGGCTACGGCAAGGCCTCGCTGGTCGGCGCGGCCGGTGAACTCGAACATGGCGCGCTCTGGCACGCCCCCGGCGGCTATGCCATGCGCGAGGTGCTGAACGGCGCCAAGGCGATCGTGCCCTCGGCCAAGAAGGTCGGCGGCGCGGGTGCGCGCATCGACGTGCCGATCACCCATGTCAACGCTTCCTACGTCCGCAGCCATTTCGATTCGATCGAGGTCGGCCTGAACGACGCGCCGCGCGCCGACGAGATGGTGGTGATCCTGGCGATGACCACCGGGCCGCGTGTGCATTCGCGCTCGGGCGGGCTGGAAGCCTCGCAGATCAAGGGAGAGGACGGGCTGAGATGAAGGCAAGGATTCGCAAACTGGGCGTCTGGGTCGAGGAAACGCACGAGGAAGCCGGCCGTGCCATCACGCCCCCCACCCGCAAGGCCGTGGCGGCCGCAGTGATCGAAAACCCCTTCGCCGGGCGCTATGTCGAGGATCTGTCCGACCTGATGGACATCGGCGAGGAACTGGGCGCACTTCTGGGCGAGAAATGCGTGGCCGCACTGGGAATCCGCCCCGATCAGGCGCAAAGCTACGGCAAGGCCGCAATGGTGGGCGAAAACGGCGAGCTGGAACATGCCGCCGCCATCCTGCACCCGAAACTGGGGGCACCGCTGCGCAAGGCGGTTGAAAAGGGCGCCGCCCTGGTGCCGTCCTCCAAAAAGCGCGGCGGCATGGGGCAGGACCTGGACATTCCGCTCGGCCACAAGGACGCGGCCTTCGTGCGCTCGCATTTCGACGGGGTCGAGATCCGCTTCAACGATGCGCCGCGCGCGAACGAGATCGTCGTCGCCGTGGCCGTGACCGACAGCGGCCGTCCCCTCCCAAGGGTGGGCGGGCTGAAGGTCGAGGAAATCACCGGCAAGGACGGGTTGCGCTAGGTCGGACCACAGGGTCAAAGCACCTCGCCCCTGCGGGCGGGGTGTGTTCCGCTGCCTGCATCTTGCTGAATTTCCACGGACATTCATTGATCTTGACAAAGCCAGTGTCACGGCATTATCGTTCGTATGCAAACGAAAATGAGGCCCGCCATGACCTATGTCGTCACCGAAGCGTGCATCGCCTGCAAGTACACCGATTGCGTGGAGGTCTGCCCGGTGGACTGCTTCTACGCGGGCGAGAACATGCTGGTGATCCACCCCGGCGAGTGCATCGATTGCGGCGTTTGCGAGCCGGAATGTCCGGTCGATGCTATCCGGCCGGATACCGAACCGGGGGTCGAGCCCTGGCTGGCGATCAACGCCGAACTGGCGGAAATCTGGCCCGGCATCCGCGAAAGGGTCGCCCCCCTGCCCGACCACGATGCCTGGGCCCAACGACCCGACAAGCTGGCGGCGCTGTCGCGCAACCCGGCCGCCCCGCACTGACGGCCCCCAGAGACCGGAGATCAGGATGCACGACACCGCCCCCCTTTCCGACGCAGTCGACGCCGCGACCCACATCCCCGCCGGCGTCTACGCCGAGACGGTCACCGAGGTGCAGCACTACACCGACCGGCTGTTCCGGTTCCGCATCATCCGGCCCGCGGCGTTCCGCTTCCGCTCGGGCGAGTTCGTGATGATCGGACTGCCGAATGCGGAACGCCCGGTCTACCGCGCCTATTCGATCGCCAGCCCCTCGTGGGACGAAGAAATCGAGTTCTTCTCGATCAAGGTGCCGGGCGGGCCGCTGACCGAACATCTGCAGCGGATCCGGGTCGGTGACACGGTGCTGATGCGCAAGAAGCCGACCGGCACGCTGGTGCTGGACGCGCTTCTGCCGGGGAAAAGGGTCTACATGTTCTCGACCGGCACCGGGATCGCCCCCTTCGCCTCGCTCGTCCGCGATCCCGAGACCTACGAGAAGTTCGACGAGGTGATCCTGACCCACACCTGCCGCGAGGTCGCCGAGCTGGAATACGGGGTGGAACTGGTGCGCAAGCTGATGGACGACGAGCTTGTGGGCGATCTGGCCCGCGCGCAGCTTCGCCATTATCCGACGGTGACGCGCGAACCCTATCCGGTGATGGGCCGGACCACCGAACTCATGGCAAGTGGAAAGCTGTTCGCCAACCTTGGCGTGCCCCCGATCGGCCCGCAGGATGACCGCGGGATGATCTGCGGCTCGATGGCGATGCTGCGGGACACCAGGGAAGCGCTGGAAGGCTATGGCCTGATCGAAGGGTCGAACGCGCAACCGGGCAGTTTCGTGGTGGAACGCGCCTTCGTGGACTGACACCCGGGGAGGGGACATGGCACCCTACGATCACGCCGAACGCCGGCTTGACGTTGACAGCCGGGCCGCGCCACTCCGTCGCGCTGCGGCGGCCGGCGTGGAAAGGCCGTCGCCGGCGGAGGGCCGGATATCGCAGTTCGTCTTCCTGCTGGTCGACAACTTCTCGCATCTGGCTTTCTCCTGCGCGATCGAGCCCTTGCGGATCGCCAACCGGGTCTCGGGGCAGACGCTCTATCGCTGGCGGCTGGCCAGCCGCGATGGAGTCTCGGCAGTCTGCTCGAACCGCGCGGTCACGCTGGTCGACATGGGGCTGGAGCCGCCGGGCCGGATCGAGCGGCTGATCGTGGTGTCGGGCGATGCGGTGCAGCAAGCCAGCACCCCCGATGTCATCGCCTATCTGCGCCGCGAGCGCGCCGCCGGCACGCCCATTGGCGCGATCTGTTCGGGCGCCTGCGTTCTGGCCAGAGCCGGTTTCCTCGATGGGCAGGCGGCGGCCGTCCATTGGGAATACCATGATGTCTTTGCCGAACGTTTCCCCGAGGTCCGTCTGACGCGCGGCGTCTTCGTGGCGGACGCCAAATTCATCACGGCCGCCGGCGGAACCGCCTCGGCCGATCTGATGCTGCACCTGATCGCTGCCGACCACGGGCCCGACCTTGCTACCGCGGTCGCCGACCAGATGGTCTACAATGCCGTGCGCGAAGGCACGGCCGAACAGCGCGTTTCCCTGCAATCGCGCCACGGGATGCGCAACCCCCACCTCGTGCGTGCGGTGGCTCTCGTCCAGGAAAACATCGAAGAGGCGGTTTCCCCCGGCCAGATCGCCAGCGCCCTGGGAATATCGACGCGCCAGCTCGAGCGGCTGTTCCTGCGCTATCTGGGCACCTCGCCCAAGCGGTTCATCATCGAGACCCGGCTGACCCGGGCACGGAACCTTCTGGTGCAGACCGAACAGTCGATCACCGAAGTGGCCGTCGCCTGCGGCTTCGCCACGCCCTCGACCTTTTCAAAGGCCTACCGCGCGCATTTCGGGGTCTCGCCCGTCGCCCAACGATCGAGGTTGCGCTAGCCGCGCGGCCGGTCGGTGGTCCGGCTCCCGACCGGGCGGGGGCAGACGCCCGGTCGCGTCGGGGACGGGTTTACAGGAACAAGTGGCTTTCGGCCGGATTCCAACTGACGTCGCAGGTCACGTCGGGGGAAAGTGCCGCGATGTCGTCGGCGCCGGCGCGCATCCAGATCTCCTGCCCCCAGGCCGTGCGGAACTGCACCGTCGAGGTATCGCCAAGGAAGGTCACATCAAGCACGCGGACAGGAAGCCCTTCGCGCGAGCCGGCCAGCCGTAGCGACTGCGGGCGCACCATCACCTGTGCGGCCGGCAAGGTGCCGTCACCCTCGGTCGATCTGTGCACCGGCAGGTCGGCCACAGTCGTGCCATCGGGAAAGACCACCCTGC
>NZ_WBUS01000193.1 GCF_008933605.1 Albidovulum sp. | reverse complement strand
GGCCCGGAGGCCGCGACGGCGCTTCGCCGCCTCGCCATCGAGGGCGTCGAGCGCCTGCGCGCCACGTTCGACGCGCTGAAGATCGACGGCGCGGCCCCGGTGTCGGGCCTTCTCAGCCTGCGCCGCTTCGACCTGGCCGACGACATGAAGCGGCACGCCGACACGTTCGCCCGGGACTTCGGCTATCGGCTCGATTACCTCGACCGGAAGACGCTTGCCGACCATATCGAGAGCCCGCGGTATTTCCACGCGCTCCACGATCCCCACGCCTTTCACATCCACCCGCTGAACACGCTGCGTGGCATCGCGGAGGAGGTCGAACGTCTGGGCGGCCGCATCTTCGAAGGAAGCCCCGTCGTGGGTGTTCACCTGGACGGGCCGGTCAAGCGGGCGCAGACCGCTGGCGGCATGGTCAACGCGCGCCACATCGTCTTCGCGACCGGCGGCTACACGGGTGCCGTGGTGCACAGACTGAGGCGCGCCGTCCTTCCGATCGCCACCTACATGATGGCGACCGAAGCGGCCCCCGACCTGATCGCGACCGCGATCCGGACCCGGGCCTTCATGTACGACGACCGGCGCGCGGGCGATTACTACCGGGTGGTCGAGGGCGGGCGGCGGCTCCTCTGGGGCGGCCGGATCACGACGCGGGCGGCCGATCCGGCAGGCATCGTGAGGGAACTCCGGCGCGAGATGCTGATCGCGTTTCCACAGCTCGATTCGCTGCGGACCGAACTCTCTTGGTCCGGCCTGATGGGCTATGCGCGCCACCAGATGCCGCAGGTCGGACAGATGGCGCCGAACGTCTGGCACATCACCGCCTTCGGCGGGCACGGGCTGAACACCACGGCCGTCGCCGGAAAGGTCGTGGCGGAAGCCATGCTGGGCGAGACCGACCGCATTCGCGTGTTCGCACCGTTCGGGCTGGACTGGGTGGGCGGCCCGGCCGGCCTCATCGCGGCGCAGCTCACCTACTGGAAACTCCAGCTTCAGGACCGCTGGCGTGAACGCGCCCTTGCCTGAGCGCGACGCCCCTGCCCGCGCGGCAACCTAGCCCCACGTCACGTCGTGATCGTAGAGCCAGTCGAAGCGGTCGAGGAGCACCCCCGGCGCGAAGCGGCCGGCGAGCCGCAACCCGAGGTGGGCGAGGTCGCGCCGCGCGCCCGAGAGGTGATAGTTCCGCGCATTGGCGTTGGCGGCGCCGACGATCCGCCGCACGCGCACCTCGCGCCGCGCCTGATAGGAAGGCAGCGCCGCTTCCGGCGCCGCGCGGGCGAGGCAGTCGGCCAGCACCCAGGCATCCTCCAGCGCCATGTTCGCCCCCTGGGCGAGGAAGGGCAGCGTCGGATGCGCGGCGTCGCCGAGGATCGCCGCCCCCTGCCCCTGCCAGCGCGCGGCGACGGGATGGCGGAAGAGCCCCCAGAGGTTCGGCCGCTCGATCCGGTCGAGCCAGCCGCGGACTTCCGGCACGAACGCCTCGAAGGCGATGCGGAGCGCGAGCGGATCGTCGGTGAGCGACCAGCTTTCCTCGGCCCAGCGGTCGCGTTCCTCGACCGCGACGATGTTCCTCAGCCGCCCGCCCCTCAGGGGATAGGTCACGAGATGCCGGCCCGCGCCCATGAAGACCCGCGCGACCGGCGGCAGGTCGCCCGTCTCCGGCAGCGTCGCGCGCCAGGCGACCTGGCCGGTGAAGAAGGGGGCAATGGTGCCGTTCAGCGCAGCCCTGACCCTGGAATGGAGCCCGTCCGCCCCGACCAGGAGGTCGCAGGCGATCTCCTCTCCCTGCGCCATCGTCAGACGCGGCGGATGGGCGCCGAGCGTCACCGTCTCCACCTTCTGCAGGAGCCGGATCGCCACGCCCGCCGCCCGGGCGCCAGCCGCCAGAAGGTCGATGAGGTCGGCGCGGTGAACGAAACGAAAGACCTCTCCGGGTCGCCGCCGGGCGAGATCGAGCCGCACGACGCGCCCTCCGGCCTCGCCGTCGATGAGGTCGACCGCCTCGGCGCGCTGCGATCCCGCCGCCAGCGCGTCACCGAGGCCCAGCGCCGCGAGCACGCGCGCGCCGTTGGGCGAGATCTGCAGGCCCGCGCCCACCTCGCGGATCTCGGGCGCCTGCTCCAGCACCGTCACCTCCGCGCCGCGGAGCGCAAGCGCGCGCGCCACGACGAGGCCCGCCACACCGGCGCCCAGCACCGTGACCGACCGGCCCTTCAGCATTGCATCCCTCCGAAACGCGAACCGCCGGCACCCTGCGGGTCCGGCGGCGCGATGTCCTTGCGACAGATCAAGGGGCGCGGCACCCGTCAGTCGTCGCGATGCACACGCTCGCGCCGTTCGTGCTTTTCCTGCGCCTCGAGCGTCATGGTGGCGATGGGGCGGGCGTCGAGCCGCTTCAGCGAAATCGGCTCACCCGTCACTTCGCAATAGCCGTATTCGCCGTTCTCGATCCGGCGCAGCGCCGCGTCGATCTTGGCGACGAGCTTGCGCTGGCGGTCGCGGGTGCGCAGTTCCAGCGCGCGGTCGGTCTCCTCGCTCGCCCGGTCGGCGATGTCCGGGACGTTGCGGGCGCTGTCCTGAAGCCCTTCCAGCGTCTCGGCGGACTGTTCCATCAGCTCCTCCTTCCAGACGAGAAGCTTGCGGCGGAAATACTCGAGCTGGCGCTCGTTCATGAACGGTTCATCTTCGGCCGGACGGTAATCGTCGGGAAGAAAGATTTCGGGTTTCATCTCCGCTCCCTTCCTTGGTCCGGCACCGGAAGTCGCAATCATTTCGGTCATCCGGAACTCCTTGGGCGCTCCCATATCTGATGCCGCGAGGGATGTCACTAGCCCAACCCCGCGCTTGCGGCATTTTGATGGCGCCGGTATGACTGTCCCCAAAATCTGCGACATCCCCCCGGAAAAACGATGAAATTCACCGGCACCGATCACTACGTCGCCACCGACGACCTCACCGTTGCCGTCAACGCTTCGGTCACGCTGGAACGCCCGCTTCTGGTGAAGGGCGAGCCGGGCACAGGCAAGACCGAACTCGCGCGCCAGGTGGCCGCCGCGCTCGGGCTGCCGATCGTCGAGTGGCACGTCAAGTCCACGACGAAGGCGCAGCAGGGGCTCTACGAATACGACGCCGTCAGCCGCCTGCGCGACAGCCAGCTCGGCGACGAGCGCGTGCACGATGTCAGGAACTACATCCGCAAGGGCAAGCTCTGGCAGGCCTTCGAGGCCGAGGGCAAGGTCGTCCTGCTCATCGACGAGATCGACAAGGCCGACATCGAGTTCCCGAACGACCTTCTGCAGGAACTCGACCGGATGGAGTTCTTCGTCTACGAGACCGGCGAGACGATCCGGGCGCGCCACCGCCCCGTCGTGGTCATCACCTCGAACAACGAGAAGGAGCTGCCGGACGCCTTCCTCCGCCGCTGCTTCTTCCACTACATCCGCTTCCCCGAGACCGAGACGCTGAAACGCATCGTCGGAGTGCATTTCCCCGGCATCAAGGAGCACCTCCTTTCCACGGCGCTGGCGCAGTTCTACGAGATCCGCGAGACGCCGGGACTGAAGAAGAAGCCTTCCACCTCGGAGGTGCTCGACTGGCTGAAGCTGATCCTCGCCGAGGATCTCGCCCCCGAGGACCTCCGGCGCGACCCGACGAGTCTTCTGCCGAAACTGCACGGCGCGCTTCTTAAGAACGAACAGGACGTGCAGCTCTTCGAGCGCCTGGCCTTCCTGGCCCGGAACCGCCGCTGACGCCGGGCGCGGCTCGGATCGCCCGTTATCCGGGCTAGCCGCCGCGGCGAAGGCAGGCTAGCGTCGGCCAGCCGCAAGAGGAACGCATGGCCCGCCCAGACACGCTCGTGATCCGCCCGATCGGGCCCGACGACGCGCCCGAGTGGCGCCGGCTCTGGCGCGCCTACCTCGGTTTCTACCGGACCGAACTGCCCGACGAGGTCTATGCGGCGACCTTCGCCCGGCTCCTCTCCGGCCGGGACGGGGAGTTCCGGGGCGTGCTGGCGCTGGTGGACGAAACGCCCGTCGGGCTTGCACATTTCCTCTTCCACCGGACCTGCTGGGCACTTGCCGACACCTGCTACCTTCAGGACCTCTTCGCCGACCCGGACCACCGCGGCCGGGGGATCGGCCGGGCGCTGATCGAGGCGGTCTATGCCGCCGCCGATGCAGAGGGGGCGGCCTCGGTCTACTGGCTGACGCAGGAGACCAACACGACCGCGCGGCGGCTCTACGACCGGATCGGCGTGAAGACCCCCTTCATCGAATACAACCGGACATGATCCCTTGCGCCGCGTCCTGACCGCCTGCCTCGCCGCGCTGGTTCTCTCCGCCTGCGGCGCCCCTCCGCCGGCCGCGCGCAATGCGGTCCCGGCCGCGCCCGACCTGCCACCGATGCGGCGGTTTGCGGCAATGCCCGCGGACCCGCCGCGCCGCTCCAACGCCGAGATGGCGCAGGATTTCATGGACCTCTCGTTCAACCTCGAAAGCGGGCGCAGCGTACCCGTCTTCACCCGGTTCGAAGGCCCGATCCGCGTCCGCATGACCGGCGCGCCGCCTGCCACGGCGGCAGGGGACCTCGGCCGCCTCCTCGCCCGGCTGCGCTCCGAGGCGGGCCTGCCGATCACGGCCGCGCGCCCGGACGAGCCCGCCGAGATCACCGTGGAGTTCCTGCCGCGCCAGACGATGCAGAGGCTCGTTCCCCGTGCGGCCTGCTTCGTCGCGCCGCGTGTGTCCTCGTGGAACGGCTACCGGCGCGCGAGCCGCGCCTCGCTCGACTGGGCCACGCTGCAGGTGCGCGACCAGGCGGCGATCTTCGTGCCGAACGACACCGCCCCGCAGGAGGTGCGCGACTGCCTGCACGAGGAACTCGCCCAGGCGCTCGGCCCCCTGAACGACCTCTACCGCCTGCCCGATTCCGTCTTCAACGACGACAACATCCACACCGTCCTCACCGGCTTCGACATGCTGATGCTGCGCGCGACCTACGCGCCCGGACTGCATTCGGGGATGACTGCGGGGGCCGTGGCGGAACGGCTGCCCGACATCCTCGCGGCGATCAACCCGCGCGGCGAACGCGGGCCCGCGCCGATGCCGGACCCGACGCCGCGCGCCTTCGTCGACGCGGTCGAGACCGCGCTCGG
>NZ_WBUS01000192.1 GCF_008933605.1 Albidovulum sp. | reverse complement strand
GTCGGGACGGAAAACCGACGCGAAACCGACGGAAGTCCGACGCCGGTCCGACGTCCCTCAGCGCGCCTCGTCCTCGAGGTGCAGCTTCATGTCGATCAGCACCTTCTGGATCGCCAGCGTCTCGTTCAGGAGCCGCTTGGCCTCGTTGATCGTGATGCGCCCGTCCTGGATCGACTGGTTGTATTCGGCCATCAGCATGGCGAAGCGCTGGCTCAGCGCCACCACGTCGGAGTTGACGCCCCCCGGCCCGCTGTTCTTCCGCTCCTGGTCGTAGCTCAGCGTGATGCCCCTGAGATCGGCGAGCGCGGCGGTGACGTGGGGGAAGCGCGCGGCGGCCTCGAGCGCCGCCACCACGTCGATCGGCATGAAGCGGTCGGCGTGCTCGGCATCGGCGGAATAGTAGCGCCCGAGCGTCGCCTTCGACTTCCCGCAAAGCCCGGCCGCGGCCTCGATGCCGACGTCCTTCACCAGCGCTTCCGTGTGCTTTTTCAGATAGTTGTCGACCTTGCTCGTCACTCTGAACGCTTTCCCGTGCCCCGTCCCGGGGGAAATCCTACCTGCCATTCCCCTTAATGGCTCGCCGCTCGTTTGTCATTCGTTATCCGTCCCCCGTGTACAGGGGGCGGGTGTGAGTGCCGGCGGCCCGAGGCCGGTCTGCGTTGGGATCGCCGTGCCTTCGGCGGGTGGGAAGGTCGAAGCCGGCCCGTCCGGCAGCAGCACGGCGAGCCTTCCTTCGTGACGAGTGACCCGCCGTCCGCGGCTCAAGGCGCGGCGGGGTGGTGACGGCCCGAAGCGGCGGGCCTGGGGGATCGAAAGGGTGGGTTCCCCCGGTGCCGCTTGCGGATGCGGGCGCGCCCCAGCTATCAGGGCGCATGGCCAAGCTCTATTTCCACTACTCGACCATGAACGCAGGCAAGTCGACGCTGCTCCTGCAGGCGTCGCACAACTACCGCGAACGCGGCATGGCGACCTATCTCCTCACCGCGCGCCTCGACGACCGCGCCGGCGCGGGCCGCATCGCGAGCCGCATCGGCATCGGCGAGGCGGCGGACACCTACGACGCCGGCACCGACCTCTTCGACGTCATCGCCACGAGGCTCGCCGAGGGCCCGGTAGCCTGCGTCTTCCTCGACGAGGCACAGTTCCTGACGCGCGATCAGGTCTGGCAGCTTGCCCGCGCCGTCGACGATCTCGGCGTGCCGGTCATGTGCTACGGGCTCCGCGTCGATTTCCGCGGCGAGCTCTTTCCGGGCTCGGCCGCGCTCCTCGCGCTCGCCGACGAGATGCGCGAGGTCAGGACGATCTGCCATTGCGGCCGGAAGGCGACAATGGTCGTGCGCCGCGGTCCGGATGGCCGGGCGCAGAGCGAGGGCGCGCAGGTGCAGATCGGCGGGAACGAGACCTATGTCTCGCTCTGCCGCCGCCACTGGCGGGAAGAGATCGGCGACCGCGTGATCTGATCGCGCGGCCCCGGCGGCTCAGTAGAGCCGGCCGCCCAGCGGCACGTCGTGCCGCGGCCCGATCAGGACGACCTCGCCCTCAGCGTCCGGCACGCCGAGCACCAGCACCTCGGACATCACCTTGCCTATCTGCCGGGGCGGGAAGTTCACCACGGCGAGCACCTGACGGCCGATCAGGCCCTCGGGCGTGTAGTGCCGGGTAATCTGCGCCGAGGACCGCTTTTCGCCGATCTCGGGGCCGAAATCGACCCAGAGCTTGAAGGCCGGCTTGCGCGCCTCGGGGAAGGGTTCCGCCCGGGTGATCCGGCCGACGCGGATGTCGACCTTCAGGAAATCGTCGAAGGTGATGGTCATTTCCCCAGCTCCCGGCCGCGTTCCGCCGCCGCGTGGACGGCTTCCCTCAGCAGCGCGGGGAAGCCGCGGCCTTCGTCCATCAGCACCTTCAGTGCCGCCGCCGTGGTGCCGCCGGGCGAGGTGACGTTCACGCGGAGCTGCGCGGGGTCCTCCGCCGCCGCCTCGGCCAGCGCCCCGGCCCCGGCGACCGTGGCCTTGGCGAGCTTCATGGCGAGCGCCTCGGGCAACCCCTCGGCCGCGCCCGCCGCCGCGAGCGCCTCGATCAGGTGGAAGACATAGGCCGGGCCCGAGCCGGAAACGGCGGTGACGGCGTCCATCTGGTGTTCGCCCTCCAGCCGGACCACCTGCCCCACGGCCGAGAGCAGCGCCTCGGCCAGCGCCAGATGCGCCTCGGTCGCCCGCGCGTTGCCGCAGATCGCGGTGATTCCGCGGCCGATGGCGGCGGGGGTGTTGGGCATGGCGCGCACGATCGGCGTTGCCGCCCCGAGCGTCGCTTCGTAGCTGGCGATCGTCGTCCCCGCCGCGACCGAGAGGAAGAGCGTCCCGCCCCCGCCGAAGCCGGCGAGCGCCGGAAGCGCCTCGGCCATCATCTGCGGCTTGACGGCGACGAGCACGATGGCGGGGCCGGGCGGAAGCGGGCCGTCGAGATGCACGCCCTGCGCCTTGAGCCAGTCCGAGGGATGGGGTTCCCGCACCCAGACGCTTCGTGCCGGCAGCCCGCCCTTGAGCCAGCCCGCCAGCATCGCCGAACCCATCTTGCCACAACCGAGAAGCACCAGCCCCCGATCCCGCAGTTCCCCCATGTCCATATCCGCCTCCATCGTCGCGCGGGCGAAGATGACCGATCCGGCGACCGAGGGAAACCCCGTCCGATGCCGCCTTCAGGCGCGGCCGTAGGCGCGGCCCATGGCCACGTCCATCGCCTTTTCCGGGCTCTCGTCGCCCCAGCAGACGAGCTGGAAGGCCGGGTAGAAGCGTTCGGCCGCCGTGACCGCGTCGGAGATCATCCGGTCGATCTGTTCGGGCCCGGCGATCTGCCCGCCGACGAGCGACAGGCCATAGCGCCAGACCATCAGCCGCTGCTCGCGCCAGAAGGAAAAGGCGCCGGACCAGACCATGTCGTTGGTGCGGTTCAAGGTCTCGTAGAGCGCGGGCAGGCGGTCCTCGGGCGGATCCATCTCGAAGGTGCAGATGAGCCTCAGGGTCTCGTCGTAGCCCGACCAGGCCAGCGTGATCGAGTAGGTGCGCCACTGGCCCTCGACCGCCATGGCGATTTGGTCGTCGGTCACCCGGTCGAAGTCCCATTCGTGGTGTTCGGCGAGCGTCTCGACAATGTCGATGGGATGCAGGTCCTCGCTGTCGAGGAAGCTGTCGGAAACTGCCATGCCCGGCCTCTGTCCTTCTGGCCCCAGGCAGGCCGCAGCCTACAAGGGGCTGGGTGAGCTACAAGGTCCGGCGCTTGCCCGACGCCGCCCTACCCCATATGGTGTAGGCATATCCCGGACCTGTAAAGCGAAATCTTGGGCCTTCGCGGGTCGCGAACGCAATTCCCTGTGGACAGATCAAGCGGTGGCGCGCAATCCGCACCCCACCCATGGGCGGGTCAGTCCTTGGATTTCCCGCCGCGCCCGGTGCTGGCCATCGTGCCGACCGCCTCGAGCGCGGCGATCCGTGCCTTCAGCGCCTCATTTTCCTCGCGCGCCTTCTGGGCCATGGCGCGCACCGCCTCGAATTCCTCGCGCGTCACGAAATCGCGGTCGGCGAGCCAGCGGTCCATCCAGGACTTCATCGCCGTCTCGGCCTCGGTCCGGGCTCCCTGAGCCACGCCCATCGCGCTGGTCATGAGTTTCGACATGTCATCGAAGAACTTGTTCGGACCGCTCATCGCGCGCCTCCATTCCGGCCGTTGCCCTTGCCGCCTATATGCGTGGGGCGGCGCGAAAGCTCAAGGTTGACTCTGTCGCGGGCAAAGGCTCTGAGAAGCGGGAAAGGAGTGACGATGCAGGCCGCCATCCCCTTCCCCGACATTTCCTCCGAGGTCTTCTCGGTCGAGCTTTTCGGCGCCCATCTGGCGCTCCGGTGGTATGCGCTCGCCTATCTTGCCGGACTCGTCGGCGGCTTCCTGGTGATCCGGCGCCTGATGCGCCGCGCCGCGCTCTGGCCGGGGAACCTGGCCCCGATGGCGCCGGAGCGTGCCGACGACCTGCTGACGGCGATCATCCTCGGCGTGATCCTCGGCGGGCGGCTCGGCTTCGTGCTCTTCTACCAGCCGCTCTACTACCTCGCGCATCCCCTTGATATCGTGAAGGTCTGGGAGGGCGGCATGTCCTTCCACGGCGGATTCCTCGGCGTTCTCGTCGCCGGGCTCTGGTTCACCCGCCGCAACGGCGTTCCGGCAATGCAGCTTTCCGACGCCATGGCATTCGTCGCGCCGATCGGGCTCTTCTTCGGCAGGATCGCAAATTTCGTGAACGCCGAGCTCTGGGGGCGGCCGACCGACCTGCCCTGGGGCGTGATCTTTCCGGGGACCGATGCGCAGGACTGTCCCGGTGTCCTCCCGGGGCTCTGCGCTCGCCATCCGAGCCAGCTATACGAGGCGGGGCTCGAAGGGCTCGCGCTCGGCCTTCTCCTCTGGTTCCTCGTCCGGACGGGCGCGCTGAAGCGGCCGGGCCTCGTCACCGGCGTCTTTCTCCTGGGCTACGGCGCCGCCCGCTTCGCGGTGGAGTTCGCGCGCCAGGCTGACGCGCAGTTCATCTCGCCCGGCAACCCGCTCGGCCATGCCCTGCAACTCGGCGGGTTCGGCCTCTCCATGGGCCAGATCCTGTCGCTGCCGATGGTCCTCGCGGGGCTCTGGTTCATCACCCGGGCACGCCCGGCATGACGCCCTTGGGCCATCTGCTCGCCCGCCGCATCGCGCTCGAGGGGCCGATTCCGCTCTCGGACTACATGGCCGAGTGCCTCCTGAACCCGGCGCACGGCTACTACGCCACGCGCGACCCCCTTGGCGCGGCCGGCGATTTCACCACCGCGCCCGAGATCAGCCAGATGTTCGGCGAGCTTCTCGGCCTCTGCCTCGCCCAGTGCTGGCTCGACCAGGGCCGCCCTTCCCCGTTCGCTCTGGCCGAGGTCGGGCCGGGGCGGGGCACGCTGATGGCCGACATGCTGCGCGCCATGCGCTCCGTGCCCGGACTGCCCGCGACCGCGGAGGTGCATCTCGTCGAAGCCTCGCCGGCACTTCGCGCCCGCCAGGCCATGACCCTGACCGGAGTTGCGCCCGAGTGGCACGACCGGGTCGAGGACCTGCCGGACCTGCCGCTTTTCCTCGTGGCGAACGAGTTCTTCGATGCCCTGCCGATCCGTCAGTTCGAACGGCGGGGCACGGGCTGGGCCGAGCGCCAGGTCGGGCTGGCGGAGGGGCGCCCCGCCC
>NZ_WBUS01000191.1 GCF_008933605.1 Albidovulum sp. | reverse complement strand
CCGCAGAGGCAAGGCCGAGGAGCGCCGCGATGGCATAGACCGACCAGGAGCCGCGGAAGATCAGGTAGGGAAAGTCGAAGAAGCGGGCGTAGAGCCGCGCCATCCCGTGCGCGAGCCATGCCCCCGCGCCCCAGCCCATGAGGATGCCGACGAAGGCGGTGAGCGCCGCAAGCATCAGGTAGTGCTGGGCGATCTGGCCGTTGCTGTAGCCGAGCGCCTTCAGCAGCCCGATCTCGGCGCGTTCCAGCGCGACGATGCGGCCGAGTACCATGTTCACCAGGAACGCGGCGACGCCGAAGAAGATCGGCGGCATGACGACGGTCATGGTCCAGAGTTGCTGGAGTTCGGAGGAGACGAAGCTGTGCGAGATCTGGCGGTCGCGGCCATGCGCCCCGATGCCGCCGTAAGGGGCGAGGAGCGCGTCGATCCGGTCGATGACCTCGGGTTCCGAGGTGCCCTTGTAGAGCGCGATGTTCAGGCTGTTGAAAGCCCCCGACATGTCGAAGGCGGCCGAGGCCGCGCGGTCGGGCATGAAGATGACGCCGAAGCCCTCGTTGTCGGGCATCATCGCACCGGGGCCGAGCGTGTAGATGAACTCGGGCGACAGCACCGTGCCGGTGATCGTCAGCTCCCGCCGGGTGCCGTTGAGGTTGGCGAAGAACCGGTCGCCGAGCGTGAAGCGGTTGGCCCGCGCGAAGGGTTCGTTCACCGCGACCTCGTTCGCGGCATCGGGATCGGGCAGCCGGCCCGAGCGCAGCAGCGGCAGGTTCAGGAGCGGCTCGCCCGAGGCCGGCAGCGAGATCACGCGCCCGACGGCGGTTTCCTCCCGCCCGGGAATGTCGAGCGTCACCAGCCCCTCGGTCCGCGCCTCGGCGCTGCGCACGCCCGGGATGGCAGCCAGTTCGGGCAGGACCGTCAACGGCACCCGCCGGGCGGAGGCCCAGACATCGGCGAAGCGGTTGCGCTCGTAATACGCGTCGCGGCTGTCGCCGAGCGCCTGATACATCACGAAGGAGGTCAGCAGCGCCGCCACGCCGCAGCCGAGCACGAGCGCGATGGCGAGCGCCTGCGCCCAGAGCCGGACGAAATCGCGCCAGAGCTTGCGGTCGAGCGCGCGCATCACCATTCGATCTCCGACGGGTCGATGCGGGTCTCGTTCGCCTCGGTGCTGAGAATCCGTCCGTCCTGGAAGCGGATGACGCGGTGCGCCATCCTGCGGATCGCGACGTTGTGGGTGATGACGACCGTGGCCGTGCCAAGCTCGTCATTGACCCGCTTCAGCGCCTGAAGCACCTGCACCCCGGTCTGGCTGTCGAGCGCGCCCGTGGGCTCGTCGCAAAGCAGCACGTCCGGCCGCTTGGCGATGGCCCGGGCGATGGCGACGCGCTGCTGCTCGCCGCCGGAAAGCTCGGCCGGGAAATGGTCGAGCCGGGGCGCGAGCCCCACCATCCCCAGCGCCTCGGCCGGGCTCATCGGGTTCCTCGATACGTCGGTGACGAGCTGCACGTTCTCGCGCGCGGTCAGCGAGGCCACGAGGTTGTAGAACTGGAAGACGAAGCCCACGTGGTCGCGCCGGTAGGCCGTCAGCGCCCGGTCGCCGAGACCCGTCAGTTCCTGGTCGCGGAACCAGACATGGCCATCGGTCGCAGTGTCGAGGCCCCCGAGGATGTTGAGAAGCGTGGATTTCCCCGACCCCGACGGGCCGAGAAGCACGGTGAACTCGCCCTCGTAAAGCTCGAGGTCCACGCCGTCGAGTGCGCGGACCTGTATCTGGCCGGTGTCGTAGATCTTGGTCAGGCCGGTGGCGCGGAAGACGGGAACGGGCATGGGCTATCCTCTGCCGGCCTTATCGACGGGGAAAGGCCACCCCGTCCTTGATCCGCCTCAAACCCTCTGCGCCGGGTGCCGCTGTCGGGCGCAATTGCGCCTAGTCAGGGCCATATTCATAATGAAAATGGAACCAGTCGCAGGGCTTTCCTGCCTTTGTAGCTGATTCGGACCGAAAGCCGAGTGTCATGATGGATCGACGTTCTCTCCTCCTCACCGGTGCCGCCGCGTTGGCGGTCACGGCCGCCGGCCGCCCGGCCCTCGCCATCCCCGCGGTGGAGCCGCCTCCACCCTCGGCGCCTATCTCCGGACTCGCGATTGCGCCCGAACTCTATCCGACAGTCGTCACCGTGCGTCGCGATCTGGAGCCGGGAACGATCCATGTGATCTCGTCGAAGTACTTCCTCTACTACATCGTCCGCAAGGGCGTGGCGATCCGCTACGGCGTCGCCGTCGGCAAGGCCGAACTCGTCTTCCGGGGTGCGGCCGAGGTCGGCAAGAAGGTGGAATGGCCCAGCTGGAAGCCGACGCCCGAGATGATCGCGCGCAACCCCGGAGCCTATGCAAAATACGCCGACGGGATGCCAGGGGGGCCGAAAAACCCGCTCGGCGCGCGGGCGATCTATCTCTTCCAGAACGGCCGCGACACGGCGATCCGCATTCACGGCACGATCGAGCCGAACTCCATCGGCAAGTCCGTCTCCAACGGCTGCCTGCGGATGGTGAACGAACATGTCATCGACCTTTACGGCCGCGTCGCGCTCGGCGCCCCGGTGATGGTCTACTGACGGGGGTTCCCGAGCCCGGGCCCGGGCGCTAAGAGGGGGCCATGGCGCTCACCCCCACGATCCGCACCTTCGCAACGCTCGCCGAGGTGGCCGCGCTCGACCACGACGCGGTGATCGACGTGCGTTCGCCTTCGGAATTTGCCGAGGACCACCTGCCCGGCGCGATCAACCTGCCGGTGCTCGACGATGCCGAGCGTGCGCGCGTCGGCACGATCTACAAGCGGCAGTCGCCCTTCCTTGCCCGCAAGATCGGCGCGGCGCTCGTCGCCCGCAACGCCGCCCGCCACCTCGAAGGGCCGCTCGCCGAACTTTCAGGGGGCTGGCGGCCGCTGGTCTACTGCTGGCGCGGCGGCCAGCGCTCCGGCTCCTTCGCCACGATCCTCGCGCAGGTCGGCTGGCGGGTGGAGCTGGTCGAAGGCGGCTACAAGTCGTGGCGGCGGCTCGTGGTCGAGACGCTGCACGACCGTCCGGTGCCGAGCCCGGTCGTCGTGCTCGACGGCAATACCGGCTCGGCCAAGACCGAGCTGCTCGCGCTGCTCGCGGCCCGGGGGCTTCAGGTCATCGACCTCGAGGGGCTCGCCAACCACCGCGGCTCGCTCTTCGGTGCGATGCCGGGCGGGCAGCCCTCGCAGAAGGCCTTCGAGGGGCGGCTCGCGATGGCGCTCGCGGCACTCGATCCCGCCCGTCCGGTCGTGGTGGAGGCCGAAAGCTCCAAGGTCGGCGACATCGCGCTGCCGAAGCAGCTCTGGGCCGCCATGGCCGCCGCCCCGCGCATCCATGTCGCGGCGCCGGTCGAGGCCCGCGCGGCCTATCTCGCCCGCGCCTATGCCGACCTGACCGAAGACCGGGCGCGTCTCGCCACGGTGATCGAGAGCCTGCGGCCGCTGCACCCGGCCGAAGTGATCGACACCTGGCTGGCGCTCGCCGCCGAGGGCGCCTTCGCGCTGCTCGCGGCCGAACTCATGGCGCGCCACTACGACCCGCGCTACGAAAAGCACCGGGCCCGCTTCGCCGACGGCCGCGAGCGCGTGGTGGAGGCGCAGAGCCTCGCGCCTGAAGCGCTCGCCCCGCTTGCCGACCGGATCGCGCTGGCGATTGGCGCGCTTGTCCCGGCGACCTGCCGCTGACCGCGCGCCGGCCGGCCGCCGCCGGATCAGTCCTCGACGGTCAGGAAGGGCGCGCCCGCCACCACCTCGCCGATGACGGCCGGCCGTTCCCCCGCCGCCCTGAGCCGGTGCACGAGGTCGAGTGCCACGCCCGCCGGCACGGCGGCGAGAAGCCCGCCCGCCGTCTGCGGATCGAAGAGAAGGTCCGCGCGCGGACCCTCCGTCATGAACATCCGCGCCATCGCCCCCCGGTTCGCGGGCAGCAGCGTGGAGCCATGTCCCTCGGCCGCCAGCGCCTCCGCCCCCGGCAGGAGCGGCACGTGGGCGAGCGAGATCCGCGCCGCCACGCCCGAGGCGTCGAGCATCGCCAGAAGGTGGCCGGCCAGCCCGAAGCCCGTGACATCGGTCATCGCATGGGCCTCGGGCGCAAGAAGCCGCGCGGCCACCCCCTGCGGCCGGGCCATGGCGGCGAGCGCCCGCACCACGACCGCGCCCGGCGCGGCCCCCGCCATCTCGGCCGCCAGGATCACCCCGGTGCCGATCGGCTTGGTCAGTATCAGCCAGTCGCCCGGCCGGGCGCCGGAGATCGTCACCGGCTTCTGCGCCGCGAGCCCGGTGACGGTGAACCCCACCGTCAGTTCCGCGCCGAGGCTCGTGTGCCCGCCCACCACGTCGGCGCCCTCGCCCGCGAAGACGGAGGCGGACGCCTCCATGATCTCGGCCAGCGTCCGCGCCTGCAGCTCGGCGCTCATCCGCGGCAGGATCACCTGCGCGAGCGCCGCCTGGGGCCGTGCGCCCATCGACCAGACATCGCCCATCGCGTGGACGGCGGTGATGCGCGCCAGCATCCAGGGATCCTCTGTGAAGGCGCGCACATGATCGGTCGTCAGCACCTGGTGCCCCTTGCCATGGGTCAGGATCGCCGCATCGTCGCCCAGGCCCGACAGAACGTCGGGCCTGGCCGGCCGCGGCAGGTGGGCGAGCGCCGCCTTCAGCTCCGCCTGTCCCACCTTCGCGCCGCAGCCGCCGCACAGCGGCTTGGCGGAAGCAAGCTCCTCGGCCACCCCGGCGGCCACCCTTGCCGGCAGGGCCAGGGCCGGCATCCGTGGAAGTTGATGGAACATCGCCATGAAGCGCCGGTCGATCCGGTCCTTCCAGCGCCAGAGCCACGCCCCGTCGAGGGGCAGGCCCCACTTGTCGGCGACGGCGCCCTTGCTGCCGGTGGAGATCAGCTTCAGGTAGTCCTGCTGCGGCCGGTAGGCCCGCATCCTGCTTTGGCCGGTCAGTGCCACGCCGAGGTTGTGCAGGAGCACCGGCGCCTGGCGGACGGCATAGACGCCGGCCTTCGGGCGCGGCGCGAAACCCATGTGGGCGATGTCGCCGGCGGCGAAGACCGCCGGGTCGGTCACGCTCTGCAGGCTGGGGCCGACGGTGACGAACCCGTCGCTGAGCGCAAGGCCCGTCTCGGCGAGCCATTCCTGCGGCCGGGTCGCGGCCGCGCCGAGGACGAATGCCGCGTCCACGCGTTCGCCGCCCTCCAGCCGCACCGCCCCCGGCTCCAC
>NZ_WBUS01000190.1 GCF_008933605.1 Albidovulum sp. | reverse complement strand
TTCCCTGAGCCGCGCGACATAGCGGGCGAGCGTGTCGATCTCGATGTTGACGCGGTCGCCGATCCGGGCCTCCCCCCAGGTCGTCACCGCCTTGGTGTGGGGGATTATGTTCACGCCGAACTCCGCCCCCGCGACCTCGTTCACGGTCAGCGAGGTGCCGTTCAGGGCGACCGAGCCCTTCGGCGCGATGAAACCGGCGAGCGCGCCGGGCGCGCGGAAGGTGAAGCGGGTGCTGTCGCCTTCGTCGCGCATGGCCACGATCTCCGCCACGCCGTCGACATGGCCGGAAACGATGTGCCCGCCCAGTTCGTCGCCCACCTTCAGCGCGCGTTCGAGGTTGATCCGCCGGCCGGGCCGCCAGCCGCCGAGGTTCGTCTTAGAGATGGTCTCGGCCGAGATCTGCACGTCGAACCACCCGCGCGGCTTCTCGCCGGACGCGACCACCGTCAGGCAGACCCCGTCGCAGGCGATGGAGGCGCCGATGTCGATCCCCGCCACGGGATAGCGGGTGGCTATGCGCGCGCGCAGGTCGCCGGCCTGGTCGAGCGCCAGCACCTCGCCCACGTCGGTGATGATGCCGGTGAACATCGCGGACCTCCTCTTTCCTCCTGCCTACCCCCGGCCGCGCCACGTCGCAAGGGCGCGCGGCGGATGCCACAGTCCTGCCAAAGCGATGCGATACGGCGCGATCATGCGTGACAAGCCCCGCGCGGCGCGCCACAAGAGGCGGCGGGGACGGAGGCGAGTGAAGGACATCGAGGGACATCGCCGGACGGCACGCCGGGTCCTGATGCTTCAGGGCCCGCACGGGCCGTTCTTCCGTCAGCTGGGCGCGATGCTGCGGACTGCCGGCGCCGAGGTCTGGCGCGTCGGCTTCAACCGGGGCGACGAGGTCTTCTGGGGCCGCGAGGGCTACCTTCCCTACACCGGCCGGCCGGAAGACTGGCCGGCCGCCTGCGCCGACCACCTCGACCGGCTCGCGATCACCGACCTCGTGCTCTACGGCGACGCCCGCGCGATCCATGCGGAGGCGATCCGCGCGGCGAAGGCGCGCGGCATCACCGTGCATGTCTTCGAGGAAGGCTATCTCAGGCCCTACTGGGCGACCTACGAACGCGGCGGATCGAACGGGCATTCGCGGCTGATGGGGCTGTCCGTGGCCGAGATGCGCGCGGCCCTCGCGCGGTCGGAGATGGAGATGCCGAAGGCGCCCGCGCATTGGGGCGACATGCGCCAGCACATCTTCTACGGCGCGCTCTACCATTTCCTGGTGCTCGCGCTGAACCGGCGCTATCCCGGTTTCCGCCCGCACCGCGGCGTGACCGTGACCGAGGAATTCCGTCTCTACCTGCGCCGGCTCCTCCTGATGCCGGTGCACCGGCTGAAACGGCGGCTGGCGACCTGGCGCATCCGCCGTGGCGCCTTTCCCTACCACCTCGTCCTGCTGCAACTCGAACACGACGCGAGCTTCCGGACGCATTCCGACTTCGGGTCGATGACCGAGTTCATCACGCTCTGCCTCGAAGGCTTCGCCGCCGGCGCGGCGCCGCATCACCATCTCGTCTTCAAGGCCCATCCGCTCGAGGACGGGCGCGCCAACATCGGCAGCGCGGTGCGCGACGGCGCGCGCCGCCTGGGGATCGGACACCGCGTCCACCTCGTCCGCGGCGGCAAGCTGGCGCGGCTCCTCGACGGCGCGCGGAGCGCGGTGACGGTCAATTCCACCGCCGGGCAGCAGGTACTCTGGCGCGGCCTACCGCTGCGCGCCTTCGGCCGCGCGGTCTACGCCAAGCCGGAATTCGTCTCGGCGCAGACGCTGCCGGCGTTCTTCGCGGAACCGCAGCGGCCCGACCAGCGGGCCTACCGCGACTACCGCCACTATCTCCTGGAAACCTCGCAGGTGCCCGGCGGATTCTATTCCGCGCGGGGGCGCCGCTACCTCCTCCGCCAGGTCGTGGACATGGTGCTTGCGCCACGGGATCCCTACGACGCGCTGGTCGAGGGCAAAGCGGCACCACGGCAACAGTTGGCGCGCTCGGAATAGAAGCGCTGGAAATGCCCCGGCCATTTCATTAGGCTCGGTTGGGACTTGAGGCAGTTTCCCGTCAAGAGGAGCCTGAGAGTGAGGATGTCTTCGACCCGCTGGGCGCGTGGGGCGGCACTCTTGGCCGTCGTCGCGCTTGTGGCGTCTTGCGGTCTGCCACGCTCCGGCCCGAGCAAGCGCGAACTCTACAAGAGTTCCGTCGAGCAGGCGGGTGATGCCTTCATCGTCACCGTCGATGCCGATGTCGCCCGCACGGCCTCGGTCGTGCCGCCGCTCGGCTTCACCAACGGCTTCATGGGATCGGGCGTCGTCGGATCGGACGACATCCGCCCGGGCGACGTGCTGAACCTGTCGATCTGGGAAAACGTCGACAACGGCCTTCTGGCCGATCAGGGGCTGAACTCGACCACGCTGCAGGCGGTGCAGGTGGACGGCGACGGCTACATCTTCGTGCCCTACGCGGGCCGGATCAAGGCCGCCGGCAACACGCCCGAGGCCCTGCGGCGGATCATCACCGGCAAGCTCGAAAGCCAGACGCCCGATCCCCAGGTTACGGTGTCGCGGCTTGCCGGCGACGGCGCGACCGTCTCCGTCATGGGGGGCGTCGGCGCCCAGGGCGTCTATCCGATCGAGCGGCCGACCCGCACGCTCGCCGCGATGATCGCCAAGGCCGGCGGCGTGGTGATCCAGCCCGAGATCGCCCAGATCACCATCACCCGCGGCAAGCATACGAGCACGGTCTGGCTGACCGATCTCTACGACGACCCGCGCTACGACATCGCGCTCCGGCCGGGCGACATCATCCTTGTGGAGGAAGACCAGCGCGCCTTCACCGCGCTCGGCGCCACGGGCGGGCAGCACCGCGTGCAGTTCGAGACGCAGGAGCTTTCGGCCGTCGAGGCCATCGCCCAGGTCGGGGGCCTGTCCACCAACTTCGCCGACCCGACCGGCGTCTTCGTCCTGCGCGACGAGACGCCCGAGATTGCCAACGCGGTGCTCGGCCGCAGCGACCTGGCGGGGCCGGTCCGCATGGCCTATGTGCTCGACCTGACGGAGCCCTCGGGCATCTTCAACGCGCGCGACTTCATAATCCGCGACGACGACACGATCTATGTCACCGAGGCGCCCTACGTGCAGTGGCACAAGACGCTCGCCGCCCTGACCGGGGCAGCCAATTCCGCCCGGTCGGTGTCGAACGTCACCGACTGATGCCTGCGGGAACAAGCGAGTCCGCCGCCGGGCAGGCGTCCCGGCGGCTTTTCGTTTTCTCCGGCGGCTTCCTGACGGAAACGCGCATCCGCCGCATCCTGACCCTCGCCGGATATGATGTCCGGCTCGGCAAGCCCGCAGGCGCCGGGGACCGCATCGGCGTCTGGGGCCGCAGCCCCACCGCGCCCCGTGGAGAGGCCGTGTCGGAGTGGACGGAGACGCCCGTGGTGCGGGTCGAGGATGCCTTCCTGCGCTCGGTCCGGCCGGGGCGCGATGGCGGCGGCCCGCCGCTCGGCCTTCTGATCGACGATCTCGGCGTGCATTTCGATTCCGCGAAGACATCGCGGCTCGAACGCATCCTCGCCACCGACCCGCTGGACGACGGTGCGATCCTCGCCCGCGCGCGCGACGGGATGGAGCGGCTGAAGGCCGCGCATCTGTCGAAGTACAATGCTTTCGACCCGGCGCTGCCGGTGCCCGAACCCGGCTATGTGCTGGTGATCGACCAGACCCAGGGCGATGCCTCGATCGAATGGGGTGGCGCCTCCGCCTCCACCTTCCGCGAGATGCTGGTCTTCGCGCAGGAGGAACACCCCGGCGCCCGCGTCGTCATCAAGTCCCATCCCGAAACCGCTGCCGGCAAGCGGCCGGGACACTACACCGAAGGCCATGCGCACGGGCGGATCACGCTCCTCGACGCGCCGGTCTCGCCCTGGCGGCTGATGGAGGGGGCCGTCGGGGTTTATACCGTCTCCTCCCAGCTGGGATTCGAGGCGATCCTGGCCGGCCACCGCCCCCGCGTCTTCGGCCAGCCCTTCTACGCCGGATGGGGCCTGACCGCCGACGAGAACCCGGTCGCGCGGCGGGAAAGAAAGCTCACCCGCGCCCAGCTCTTCGCCGCCGCGATGATCCTCGCGCCGACATGGTACGATCCCTGCCGCGACCGGCTCTGTTCCTTCGAGGAGGCGGTGGACCAACTCGAGGCCGAGGTGCGGGCGTTCCGGGAGGACCGGCGGGGCCATGTCGCGGTGGGGATGCGGCTCTGGAAGCGGCCGCACCTGCAGAAGGTCTTCGGACGCGAAAGGCCGCTCGTCTTCGAGGAGGACCCCGGGCGCGCCGTGACCCGGGCACGGGACGAGGGGCGCGGCCTCCTGGTCTGGGGCGCGGCCGAGACCGGACCGCTTTCAACCTTCGCGGGGGACATCGCCCTCGCCCGGGTCGAGGACGGGTTCCTGCGCTCGCGCGGGCTCGGGGCCGAACTTGTGCCGCCCCTGTCGCTCGTCGCCGATCCCCTCGGCCTCTACTACGACCCCGCCGGCGAGAGCCTTCTGGAGCGGCTGGTCGCGGCCGGCCCGCCGCCGGGCGGCGAACGGCGGGCGGAACGCCTGATGGCGCGGATCGTCCGGGCCGGTCTGACGAAATACAACCTCGAGCCCGAGGCGTTGCCCGAGTTTCCGCAGGGGCGCCGCATCCTCGTGCCCGGTCAGGTGGAGGACGACGCCTCGATCCGCCTCGGCGCGGGACGCGAACACACGAACCTTGCGCTTCTCGAACGGGTGCGGGCGGAGAACCCCGACGCCGTGGTCATCTACAAGCCGCACCCGGACGTGGAGGCGGGGCTGCGGCCGGGCGCGGTGCCCCGGGACGCGGCCGAGCGGCTCGCCGACACCATCGTCGGCCGCGTCAGCCCCGCGACGCTGATCGAACATGTCGACGAGGTCTGGACGATCACCTCGACCCTCGGTTTCGAGGCATTGATCCGGGGCAGGCCCGTGACCTGCCTCGGGATGCCCTTCTACGCCGGCTGGGGGCTCACGCGCGATCTCTTCCCGGAGCCGCCCCGCCGCCGGGCGCGGCCCACGCTCGCGGCCTTCGTCCATGCCGCGCTCATCGCCTATCCGCGCTACCTCGACCCGGTGACGGGCCTGCCCTGCCCGCCCGAGGTCGTGGTCGAACGGCTGGCGCGCCGCGACCTGCCCGCCGGCACCCGCGCCAACCGGTTGCTGGCGAAGCTTCAGGGGATTTTCGCCAGCTACCCC
>NZ_WBUS01000189.1 GCF_008933605.1 Albidovulum sp. | reverse complement strand
AGCCTGTAGCAATGCGTGCTGGTACGCACGCCAGCCCTTGGCGCCAGTCGTAAGAATGCCTCGCCATCGGCGCGCGTCAGATTGGCCACCGACCGCACCACCCGCTCGCCCCACAAAATATCGTAAGGAAAACTTGGGATGTCGCTCATGTGGATGCCGGCGCAAACCACGACGCCGCCTTTGCGCACCGCTCGCAACGCCGTCGGCACCAGCGCGCCCGCCGCGTCGCGGCTGAAGACGGCTAGGCCGCCCTGCTCGATCGCCACAAGACGGCGCGACATGGTGGATTGGCTGACACCCGCGCGCCGGGCGGCCTCAGAGAGGCTCTTCGCCTCGGCCATGAGGAGGACATCGCGCAGGTCGTTCCAGTCGGGGGGCGGGTCGGTCATGGCCATTTGCGCCATGCAAGAACGGATGGGCCCCTGCACTATCGCGGATTGCCCGGACCCGGTCAATCGCGCCAAAGGGACGCATTGCCCATTCACCGGACCCGATCATGGATTTCGACCTTTCCGCATACCTCGTCCGCATCGGCCATCGGCCCGCGCCGCCCTCGGCCGCCGGCCTTGCCGCCCTTCAGGCCGCGCAGCTGCGCGCCATCCCGTTCGAGAACACCGAGCCGTTCCTCGGCCGGGTTCCCGACCTGTCGCACGGCGCGCTCCGGCAGAAGATCGTCGCCGCCGGGCGGGGCGGCTATTGCCTGGAACTGAACCGCCTCTTCGGTGGGGCGCTTGCCGCGCTCGGCTACGCCGCCCGGCCCATCCTCGGCCGGGTGCGCATGGGTGCAGCGGCCGGAGGTCCGCGCGCCCATCTCGCCCATGTCGTGACCCTCGCGGGGCGGGACTGGCTCGCCGACACGGGCTTCGGCGGCCCCGGCCCGGAACATCCGCTGCGGCTCGACACCGCCGGCGCGCAGGACGACCGCCTCGGACGGTTCCGCCTGCGGCCCGACGCGGCGACCGGCGAGACGGTGCTGGAACGCGCCACGCCGGACGGCTGGTTCGCGCTCTACGGCTTCGACGCCGTCCCCGTCACCGCGCCGGACATCGAGGCGGCCAATGTCGTCTGTTCGCGCTGGGCCTTGTCGCCCTTTCCGCATCACCTCATGCTGAACCGGGTGACGGCGGACGGGCGGGTGAGCCTCTTCGACCGGCAGGTGTCGGACGGAGAGGGCCCGCGCGCGCTTGCGGGTGTCGACGACCTCGCCCGGGTGCTCGCCACGCGCTTCGCGCTTCCCGCCGATACCGCCCCCGCGCTCTGGGCACGGCTCGCACCTGAGGCGGAAGGCGTTTCCGCCTGAGCGGGTCCGGCGCGCGCCCTGTCGGGACGGAAAACCGACGCGGAACCGACGCCTGCGGGACGGCGATCCGACGCGCGCCGTCAATGCAGCCGGAACTCGCCCACGACGTTGCGCCACTCGCCCGGGGCGATCAGCTTGCGGTGGGTGAAGCGGACCGAATGCAGCGGCCCCTCGATCCTTTCCTGCCAGAATTCGATGAAACGGAAGAGCTCCGGATAGTCCGGCGCAAGGTCGTATTCCTGCCAGATGAAGCTGTTGAGGACATGCCGGTAATCCGGCATCCGGTAGTAGAATTCCGCCGTCGTGAGCCCGTAGCCCTTCAGCATCAGCTCCGTCTCGGCCCCCGGCGTGTTCGCGCGCATGAGTGCCTCCGTCAGTGCCCATGGCCGAAAGTCTAGCTGAGTCGCGGTTAACGGCAATGAAAACAATGTGTTATCTTTGTGTTACCGGAACCGGCCGAAAGCCCCTGCCCGCCATTGCACCCAACTGATGGCATGGGGTATAGTCGCGCCCAACAATATCTAGCGCCCGCATGGGGCCCCTGAACGAAGGGCGACAAGCCGTGACCGACACGCCGGAAACCCCTGAAAACGCTGAGGAAACGCCGCGGCGCCCGGCCTACGACGGACCCACCGTCGACATCGCCGAGGAGATGAAGACGGCCTATCTCGACTACGCGATGAGCGTGATCGTCAGCCGCGCCATCCCGGACCTGCGCGACGGGTTGAAACCCGTGCACCGGCGCATCCTCTACGCCATGCACGAGACCGGCAACAGCCACGACAAGCCCTATCGCAAGTCCGCCCGCCCGGTGGGCGACACGATGGGGAAATACCACCCTCACGGCGACGCCTCGATCTATGACGCCCTCGTGCGGATGGCGCAGGACTTCTCGATGTCGCTGCGGCTGCTCGACGGCCAGGGCAACTTCGGCTCGATGGACGGCGACAACCCGGCGGCCATGCGCTACACCGAGGTCCGGATGGACAAGCCGGCCGCCTTCCTTCTCGCCGACATCGAGAAGGAAACCGTCGATTTCCAGGACAACTACGACGGCAAGGACCGCGAGCCGACGGTCCTTCCCGCCCGCTTCCCGAACATGCTGGTCAATGGCGCGGGCGGCATCGCCGTCGGCATGGCCACGAACATCCCGCCGCACAACCTCGGCGAGGTGATCGACGGCACGTTGGCACTGATCGAGAGCCCCGACCTCAGCATGGAAGCGCTGATGGAGATCATCCCGGCGCCCGACTTCCCGACCGGCGGGCTGATCCTTGGCCGCTCGGGCGCGCGCAAGGCCTATCTGGAGGGTCGCGGCAGCGTCGTCGTGCGCGCCAAGACCCGCGTCGAGGAGATCAGGAAAGACCGTTATGCCATTGTTCTGGATGAAATACCCTATCAGGTGAACAAGGCGACGATGATCGAGAAGATCGCCGAACTGGTGCGCGACAAGAAGATCGAGGGCATCGCCCATGTGCAGGACGAAAGCGACCGCGTCGGCGTCCGCGTCGTCATCGAGCTGAAGCGCGACGCAACGGCCGAGGTGGTGCTGAACCAGCTCTGGCGGTTCACGCCGATGCAGACCTCCTTCGGCTGCAACATGCTGGCGCTGAACGGCGGCCGGCCCGAGACGCTCACCTTGCGCGATTTTCTTATGCATTTCATAAGCTTCCGCGAGGAAGTTGTGGCGCGGCGGACGGCCTTCGAACTGCGGAAGGCGCGCGAGCGCAGCCATATCCTCTGCGGCCTCGCCGTCGCGGTGTCGAATGTCGACGAGGTGGTGGCGACGATCCGCGCCTCGGCCGACCCGGCAGAGGCGCGCGAACGGCTGATGACGCGGCGCTGGCCCGCGTCCGAGATCGCCGACTACATCCGGCTGATCGACGACCCGACCCACAAGATGAACGAGGACGGGACCTACAACCTTTCCGAAACCCAGGCCCGCGCCATCCTCGACCTCAGGCTCCAGCGCCTGACCGCGATGGGGGTGAAGGAGGTCACCGACGAGCTTCGGGACCTCGCCGCCAGGATCAAGGACTACCTCGACATCCTCGGGAGCCGCGATCGGATCATGGCGATCATCTCGGACGAGTTGCGCGAGGTGAAGGACGCCTTCGCCGTTCCGCGCCGCACCGAGATCGTCGACTGGGCCGGCGACATGGAGGACGAGGACCTGATCGAGCGCGAGGACATGGTCGTGACGATCACCTCGGGCGGCTACATCAAGCGCACCCCGCTGGCCGAGTTCCGCAGCCAGCGGCGCGGCGGCAAGGGTCTCGCCTCGATGCAGACGAAGGAGGACGATGTCGTCACCACGCTCTTCGTCGCCAACACCCATACCCAGCTTCTCTTCTTCACCACCGACGGGATGGTCTACAAGCTGAAGTGCTGGCGCCTGCCTCTCGGTGGGCGGACCGCGAAGGGCAAGGCGATCATCAACATCCTGCCGATCCCGCAGGGGGTCTCCATCGCCGCGATCATGCCCGTCGACGTGCCCGAGGAGGAATGGGAGGCGCTGCAGATCTTCTTCGCCACCTCCGACGGCGACGTGCGCCAGAACGCCCTGTCGGACTTCACCAACGTCAAGTCGAACGGCAAGATCGCCATGAAGCTCCCCGAGGGCGTCAGCCTCGTGAACGCGCGGATCTGCGACGAAAGCGACGACGTGATGCTGGTGACGGCACTCGGCCGGGCGATCCGCTTTCCGACGACCGAGGTGCGCGTCTTCAAGGGCCGGGATTCGACCGGCGTGCGGGGCATCCGGCTGGCCGAGGACGACAGCGTCGTCTCCATGTCGGTCATCCGCCACTTCGAGGCGAGCCCGGAGGAGCGTGCGGCCTATCTCAAGCAGCGCCGTCTCATGGCCGGCGTGATCGAGGACGAGGCGCCGGACGAGGACGAGGAGGCGGTGGCCGAGGGCCAGCTGTCGCCCGAGCGCTACGCCGAGATGTCGGCCGCCGAGGACCTGATCCTGACGGTCACCGCGAAGGGGGCGGGCAAGATTTCGTCAAGCCACGACTACCCGGTGCGGGGACGCGGCGGCCAGGGTGTCATGGCGATGGACAAGGCGATGCGTGGCGGCACGCTCGTCGCGTCTTTCCCGGTCGAGATGGACGACCAGATCATGCTCGCCACCTCCACCGGCCAGTCGATCCGCTGCCCCGTCGAGGGGATCAGCTTCAGGTCGCGCTCGGCCGGCGGGGTCAAGGTCTTCGACACCGGCGCGGGCGAAGAGGTGGTCTCGGTCGCGCGGATCGCCGATCAGGAGGAGGAGGGTGCGGGCGAATAGGCCCGCATGTCTCCAAACCCGTCGACAAGCCCGGTCCCGAATCGCCGCCGGGACGAGTGGTTGCTGACGCTCCACAACCGGAAGCGGCATTTCCAGTTTCGGGACAATGCCCGTGGCGCAGGCGCATTGGATGACCCCCGGGAAATGGATCGCCACAAAGTTGTGGCTTGGTTAACGGATCTTGCCACATCGGCACCGAAGTGCCGCCGCATTGCGCCGACAGTATCCGTCTCAAGGGGACGACTGTTTCCGCGTTACCAGTGACCTTAGTTCTCGGTCTCCAGTTGCCAGAGAAGGGATCACATGATGCAGGTCACAGCTGTCAAGCCGCACAACCTGGGCCAGAGCGGCCAGAACCTCGTCCGCATCGTCATCGCGTCCTACTTCCTCGCCGTCGCGGTCGGTCTCATCCCGGGCACCGACGCTTCGCCGCTGACAGCGGCGGTGCTGCCGGAACCCTATGCGGCGGCGGTCGGTCAGACCGTGATCTTCATCACCGCCTATCTCGTCCTCGTCGGTGTCTGGCTGCGGATGGCGGCACTGCTGCTTGCCACGGTGCTCTTCTGGTCAAGCTACATCGAGAATACCGGGAGCGGTGATCTGGAAGCCTTCTGGCGCGATCTCGCGCTCATCGGCGCGCTGATCCTGACCTACACGCAGACCCTGCCGCGCGCAGCTGCGCGCCGGGCCGCTCTGCGCTGGAC
>NZ_WBUS01000188.1 GCF_008933605.1 Albidovulum sp. | reverse complement strand
GCCCCCCGCGGCCCATCTCGCCGCGGGGGGCTATGAAACCGGCCTCGACGCGGCGCGGATCGGCGCCGCCGCGGCCATGGCGCGGGCAATGCGGGGGGCATGATGTTCGAGACGATCAGGGTGGCGTGCGACGACCGGGGCGTGACGACCCTCACGCTCGACCGGGCCGAGAAACACAACGCGCTTTCGGGCGCGATGATCGGCGAACTGACCGAGGCGGCCGGCCGCCTCGGCCGCGATCCGGCGGTGCGGGTAATCGTGCTCGCGGGCGCCGGCGAAAGCTTCTGTGCGGGCGCCGACCTCGGCTGGATGAAGGAGCAGATCTCGGCCGACGGCGCCACCCGGGCGCGCGAGGCGACGCGGCTCGCCTCGATGCTCAGTGCGCTCAACACCTGCCCGAAGCCGATCATCGGCCGGGTGCAGGGCAACGCCTTCGGCGGCGGGCTCGGGCTCATGGCCGTCTGCGACACGGTCATCGGGGCCGATCCGGCGCGTTTCGGCTTCACCGAGACGCGGCTCGGACTCATTCCCGCGACGATCGGCCCCTATGTGCTGGCCCGCATGGGCGAGGCGATGGCGCGGCGGGTCTTCATGTCGGCCCGTCTCTTCGGCTCGGGCGAGGCGGTGGCGCTCGGGCTTCTCGCCTGCGCCGTGCCGGTGGCGGAGCTCGACGCGGCCGTCGAGGCCGAGGTCGCGCCCTATCTCGCCTGCGCGCCCGGCGCCGTGGCCGAGGCAAAGGCCCTTGCCCGCAGGCTCGGACCCCGGATCGACGAGGGCGTGATCGCCGAGACGATCGGCGCGCTCGTCCGCCGCTGGGAAAGCGCCGAGGCGGCGGAGGGAATCGCCGCCTTCTTCGAGCGCCGCGCGCCCGCCTGGAAACTCTGAGGGCGGTGCCGGCGCCGCGCTGCGGCATGGCGGCGCAGGACGTTTCCGCTAACCGCCCTCCGATCCGGGAATACGTTGATTTGCGCCGCGGTTTCCGCCCTGCCTTCGGTTGACCCTTTCCGGGCGGGGGAGTAAACGGGCGGAAGCGATCCCCGGGCAGACCGGGGCAGACCCTGGGCCGCCCGACCTGGCGCCCGACGTAGGAGCAGGCAGTTGGACATCCTCCCCCGCGAATACCTCCCGATCCTGATCTTCCTCGGCATGGCGGTGGCGCTCGGCCTCGTCCTCATCCTCGCCGCGGTGATCATCGCAGTCCGCAACCCGGACCCCGAGAAGGTCTCGGCCTATGAATGCGGCTTCAACGCCTTCGACGACGCGCGGATGAAGTTCGACGTGCGCTTCTACCTCGTCTCGATCCTGTTCATCATCTTCGACCTCGAAGTGGCCTTCCTCTTCCCCTGGGCCGTCGCGTTCAAGGACATTTCGGCGGTCGGCTTCTGGTCGATGATGGTATTCCTCGCCGTCCTGACCATCGGTTTCGCCTACGAGTGGAAGAAGGGGGCGATGGAATGGGCGTGATGACTTCGGCCAACACGGCGGGCGGCGACCGCGAGGTCGCGACCGAGGCCCTGAACCGCGAGTTGCAGGACAAGGGCTTCCTCTTGACCACGACCGAGGACATCATCAACTGGGCGCGCAACGGCTCGCTGCACTGGATGACCTTCGGACTGGCCTGCTGCGCGGTCGAGATGATGCATTCCTCGATGCCGCGGTACGACCTCGAACGCTTCGGCACCGCGCCGCGCGCCTCTCCGCGCCAGTCCGACCTGATGATCGTCGCGGGCACCCTGACCAACAAGATGGCGCCGGCGCTCCGCAAGGTCTACGACCAGATGCCCGAGCCGCGCTACGTGATCTCCATGGGCTCCTGCGCCAACGGGGGCGGTTATTACCACTACAGCTATTCCGTGGTCAGGGGCTGCGACCGCATCGTGCCGGTCGACATCTATGTGCCGGGTTGCCCGCCGACGGCCGAGGCGCTGCTCTACGGCATCCTGCAACTGCAGCGGAAGATCCGCCGCACCGGCACGCTCGTGCGCTGAGGAGAGTGACATGTCCGAAGCCCTTCAGGAACTGGCCGCTCATATCGAGCTCAAGCGGCCCGCGGAGGTCCTTGCGACCGAGATCGCCTTCGGCGAGCTGAACGTGACCGCGACGCTCGCGGGCCTGCCCGATTTCGTCGAGTTCCTGCGCGCCGACCGGACCTGCCGGTTCTCGACGCTCGTCGACATCACCGCCGTGGACCACCCCGAACGGCCGGCCCGCTTCGATGTCGTCTACCACTTCCTGTCGATGTACCAGAACGCCCGCATCCGCGTGAAGGTCGCCGCGCGGGAGGAGGACATGGTGCCTTCGATCACCTCGGTCCACCCCGCGGCGAACTGGTTCGAGCGCGAGGTCTACGACATGTTCGGCATCCTCTTCTCCGGCCACCCTGACCTTCGCCGGATCCTCACCGACTACGGCTTCCGCGGCCACCCGCTCCGCAAGGACTTCCCCACCACGGGCTACACCGAGGTGCGTTACGACGAGGCGCTGAAGCGCGTCGTCTACGAGCCGGTGAAACTGGTGCAGGACTACCGCCAGTTCGACTTCATGTCGCCCTGGGAGGGCGCGCAGTACATCCTGCCCGGCGACGAGAAACAGGGGGCGAAATGATGGACGGCGCCAGAGGCCACGACGACGCCCTGACCGGCGAGCAGAAGATCCGCAACTTCAACATCAACTTCGGCCCGCAACACCCTGCCGCGCATGGCGTTCTGCGTCTCGTGCTGGAGCTTGACGGCGAGGTGGTGGAGCGGTGCGACCCGCATATCGGGCTTCTTCATCGCGGCACCGAGAAGCTGATGGAAAGCCGCACCTACCTCCAGAACCTGCCCTATCTCGACCGGCTCGACTACGTGGCGCCGATGAACCAGGAACATGCCTGGTGTCTCGCGATCGAGAAGCTGACGGGGGTGCAGGTGCCGCGCCGGGCCTCGCTGATCCGGGTGCTCTATTCCGAGATCGGGCGGGTGCTCAACCACCTCCTCAACGTCACCACGCAGGCCATGGACGTGGGCGCGCTGACGCCGCCGCTCTGGGGCTTCGAGGAGCGCGAGAAACTCATGGTCTTCTACGAGCGGGCCTGCGGCGCGCGTCTCCACGCGGCCTACTTCCGCCCTGGCGGGGTGCACCAGGACCTGCCGCCGTCGCTGCTCGACGACATCGAGGCCTGGGCCCATGCCTTTCCGAAGGTGATCGACGATCTCGACACGCTCCTGACCGAGAACCGCATCTTCAAGCAGCGCAACGCCGACATCGGCATCGTGACCGAAGAGGACGCGCTGACCTGGGGCTATTCCGGGGTCATGGTCAGGGGGTCCGGCATGGCCTGGGACCTGCGCCGCGCCCAGCCCTACGAATGCTACGACGAGTTCGACTTCAAGATCCCGGTCGGGAAGAACGGCGACTGCTACGACCGCTATCTCTGCCGCATGGCCGAGATGCGCGAGTCGACGAAGATCGTCCTCCAGGCCATCGCCAAGCTGAGGGCGCCGGAAGGCAGGGGCGACGTGCTCGCCCGGGGCAAGATCACGCCGCCGCCGCGGGGGGAGATGAAGCGCTCGATGGAGGCGCTCATCCACCACTTCAAGCTCTATACCGAGGGCTTCCACGTCCCGGCGGGCGAGGTCTACGCCGCCGTCGAGGCGCCGAAGGGCGAGTTCGGCGTCTATCTCAAGGCCGACGGCACCAACAAGCCCCACCGCGCGAAACTGCGCGCGCCGGGCTACCTGCACCTGCAATCCATCGACTGGATGGCCAAGGGCCATTTGCTGGCGGATGTGGCGGCGATCATCGGCACCATGGATATCGTTTTCGGAGAGGTTGACCGCTGATGCTGCGTCGTCTCGCGCCCGTACAACCGGACAGGTTCGAATTCACCCCCGCCAACCTCGCCTGGGCGAAGGGGCAGATCACCAAGTATCCCGAGGGCCGGCAGGCCAGCGCGGTCATCCCGCTGCTGTGGCGCGCGCAGGAGCAGGAGGGCTGGCTCTCGAAACCGGCCATCGAATATGTGGCCGACATGCTCGGCATGGCGCATATCCGGGCACTCGAGGTCGCCACATTCTACTTCATGTTCCAACTGCAACCCGTTGGGTCCGTTGCCCATGTCCAGGTCTGCGGCACCACCTCCTGCATGATCTGCGGGGCGGGTGAACTGATCGCCGTCTGCAAGGACAGGATCGCCGCCCAGCCCTTCACCCGTTCGGCCGACGGCAAGTTCTCCTGGGAAGAGGTCGAATGCCTCGGCTCCTGCGCCAATGCGCCGATGGTGCAGATCGGCAAGGACTACTACGAGGACCTGACGGCGGAGCGCTTCGCCGCGATCCTCGACGATCTCGCCGCCGGCAAGGTGCCGGTGCCGGGGCCGCAGAACGGGCGCTACTCGTCCGAACCGCTGTCGGGCCTCACGAGCCTGAAGGAGTTCGAGAGCGGCCGGACGCAGTACAACGCCTCCGTGCAGCGGGCGGTCGATCTCAATGACACCGTGAAGCGGATCGACGGGACCGAGGTCCCGATCCTGACGCCATGGACGGGGAAGGCCGCGCCGGCGACCCCGGCGAATGGCAAGGCGCGGGAGCCCAAGCCCGCGAAGGGCGTTGCCGCCGACGCGACCGGCGTGACCGTCCAGGAGGCGCCCGCCACCTCGAAGGGCAAGCCGGCGCAGGCGGAGCCCGCGCCAGCCAGGGCGAAGAAGCCGCGTGCGCTCAAGGCGCCCCGCAAGGGCGGGGCGGACGATCTGAAGCAGATCAAGGGCGTGGGCCCGAAGCTCGAGGCGCTTCTCCACAGCCTCGGGTTCTTCCATTTCGACCAGATCGCCCAGTGGACGGCCGAGGAACTCGCCTGGGTCGACGACAACCTCGAAGGCTTCAAGGGCCGCGCAAGCCGCGATGGCTGGGTGGAACAGGCCAGGCTTCTCGCCACGGGAGGCGAGACGGAATTCTCCAGGCGCGTGAAGAAGGGTGACGTCTACTGAAGGCAGTCTGGCGGGGAGTGATGGGTATGTCGGAGTCAGCAGGGGCGGAATGTCGCCGGAATTCTTGGCTGGTCGCGCTGGCCGGGGGGGCGCTCGTGGCGCTCATGCTGCTCATTGTCGCCCATTACGGCGTCCTGAAGGCGCTTGTGATCGGCCTCGTCTTCGCCGCTGCCCTGGGCGTCTTCATAGTCTGGGCCTTCTGCTCCCGGCCGGCAGAGGCCGCGGCGCCCGCGGATGAACGCGAACCGAACCCCGCCCCGGAACCGGGCCCTGTCCCGGAACCGGGCCCTGTCGTGGAACCGGCCAGCGCGCCCGCGCCCCAGCCGGAACGCAAGGCCGAAGCTCCGAAGCCGTCCGCACCGCCGGCC
>NZ_WBUS01000187.1 GCF_008933605.1 Albidovulum sp. | reverse complement strand
GTCACCGGATGGCCTGCGCGCGCGCCGCCCGCGGCAAGCTCGCGCAGCGTGTCGATCCACCATTGCAGCCGCATCTCCGCCAGCATCGGCTCACGCGCGGCCCAGGGCGCGCGGGCGATCTCCAGGTTCACGGCATAGAGCGGCCAGAGCCGCAGCCGCGCCTCCGGCGCCGCGGCCATCGTCGCGGCGAAACGTTCGGGATCGCCCTCCTCGACCAGCCGCGCGCAGGCCTCGATGCTCATTCCGGGGCCACGACCAGAAGCGCATAGGCGATGTCGTCGGGCGCCGCCTGCCAGCGTTCGATCTCGATCTCCGCCGCGTCGAGCACACCCCCGAGGGCCGCGTCCGCCCCCGGCCTCAGCGCCGCGATCCGCCGGGCCATCGGCTCGTAATAGGCGCGAAACGCCGCGCCGAGGACCATGCGCTCACCCAGCACGCGACAGCCGGCCGCGGCCACCCGCTCGCGGATGCCCTCAATGCCGGTGATCGCGGGATACTCCTCGGCCCAGAAGGCGCGCGCCGCCGCCGAGGGGCGCGGCGGCAGGCAGGGCTCGGAGAAGGCGATCCGGCCGCCCGGGGCAAGGGCCTTCCGCCAGAGCCGCAGCCCCTCGGTCACACCGAGGAAATAGATGCCGCCGGCGCACCAGATGAAATCGTAGGGCCCTGTCACCTCCGCCATGTCGCCTTCGCGCACCGTCACCCGGCTCCCGTAGGCGGCGGTGCGGACGCGGGCTTCCGCGACGAAATGCGGCACGCGGTCCACGGCCTCGATCCGGGCACCCGGCCGCGCCTTCGCCAGCGTGCGCGTGTCGGCCCCGGGGCCGCAGGCGAGGTCGGCGATGCGGGCATCCTCGGGCACGGCGGCGGCATAGAGCGCCCAGTGCACGTCCTCCGGCTGCCCCGGCCCCTCGCGCGGCAGGTTGCGGTGGAGCGTGAAGAAGGAGGGATCGGGCGTCATCCCTGCCCCCCGCCGGCGGGAACCGCGCCGTCGCGCACGAGCTTCCAGGTGATCGCGTCGAGAAGCGCCTCGAAGCTCGCGTCCACGATGTTCGGGCTGACCCCGACGGTGGACCAGCGATGCCCCGCGCTGTCCTCGCTGTCGATGATGACGCGGGTCACGGCCTCGGTGCCGCCCTGGGTGATCCTGACCTTGAAGTCCACGAGCTTCATGTCGTCGATGCAGGACTGGTAGGGGCCGAGGTCCTTGGCGAGCGCCTTGGAGAGCGCGTTGACCGGGCCACGGTCCGATCCCGTCTCGTCCATCGACTCGCTGACCGACAGCATCTTCTGGCCGCCGATCTTCACCACGACGACGGCTTCGGAAAGCGTGATCATCTCGTTGTACTTGTTCTTCCGCCGCTCCACCGTCACGCGGTAGCGCTTGACCTCGAAGAAGTCGGGCAGGAGGCCAAGCTCGCGCCGCGCCAGAAGCTCGAACGAGGCCTGCGCGCCGTCGTAGGCATAGCCCTGGTCCTCGCGGGCCTTGACCGTCTCGAGGATGCGGGACAGCGCACCGTCTTCCGGCGCGGCGATGCCGGCGGCGGCGAGACGGGCGCGCAGGTTCGACTGGCCGGCCTGGTTCGACATCGGGATCAGCCGCTCGTTGCCGACAAGGCCGGGGTCGATGTGCTCGTAGGTCGCCGGGTCCTTCAGGATCGCGCTGGCATGGAGGCCGGCCTTGTGGGCGAAGGCCGAGGCGCCGACGTAAGGCGCGCTGCGCAAGGGCACCCGGTTGAGGATGTCGTCGAGAAGGCGGCTCGCCTTGGTGAGACCCCTGAGCGCCTCGGGCGTGACGCCGGTCTCGAACCGGCCGGCGTAGGGTTCCTTCAGCAGGAGCGTCGGAATGAGCGAGGTGAGGTTGGCGTTGCCGCAGCGCTCGCCGAGGCCGTTGAGCGTTCCCTGGATCTGCCGCGCGCCCGCGTCCACGGCGGCAAGGCTCGCCGCCACCGCGTTGCCGGTGTCGTCATGGGTATGGATGCCGAGGCGGTCACCGGGAATACCGGCGGCGATGACCTCGGCCGTGATCCGGCCCACCTCGGCCGGGAGTGTGCCGCCGTTGGTGTCGCAAAGGACGATCCAGCGGGCGCCGGCCGCATGGGCGGCGTGGAGGCATTTCAGCGCGTAATCGGGGTTGGCGCGGTAGCCGTCGAAGAAATGCTCGGCGTCGAAGAGGGCCTCGCGGCCCTTCGCGACGCAATGCGCGACCGAGGCGGCGATGTTGTCGAGGTTGTCCTCTAGGCTGATGCCGAGGGCGGTGGTGACGTGGAAGTCATGGGTCTTGCCGACGAGGCAGACGGCGGGGGTACCGGCGTTGAGGACGGCGGCGAGGACGTCGTCATTGTCGGTCGACCGGCCCGCCCGCTTGGTCATGCCGAAGGCGGTGAAGGTGGCGCGCGTCGCCGGCCTTGCGGCGAAGAAGTCGCTGTCGGTCGGGTTGGCGCCGGGCCAGCCGCCCTCGATGTAGTCGAGCCCGAGCGCATCGAGCGTGGTCGCGATCTGGACCTTGTCGGCGACCGAGAACTGCACGCCCTGGGTCTGCTGGCCGTCGCGGAGCGTGGTGTCGTAGAGGTAGAGGCGTTCGCGGGTCATACGTGGGCACCGGCGGGCAGAGGACCGGTGGGGAAAGGTCCGGTGGACCTTTCCCCGGTCCGATTGGCCCTGACGCGAGGAAGGGCCAAGGGGTGTCGGGCAGGCCGGGACAGTCGGGCACAGACGGCGCCCGCCCCGGTGGGGGCGAATGCCCCCGCCGCCCGGGGGGCGGGGGCCGGCCGTGCACCGGGCGCACGGCCGTCGCGGCTCAACCCGGTCGAGGCGCCCGAGGCGACGGCCTCGGGCTTCGGCGGCGTGGCAGCGGCGGTCATTCCAGCGCCTCCAGCTTGGCGGGGTCGAAATTCGAGGACGGAAGCAGTTGCACACCTTCCTTTGACATACGGACTTCAACACCTGCAGAAACCAAGATCGACTTGATCCGGTCAACCTCAGTGAAGTCCTTGCTTCGCAATGCGGATGTCCTCGCATCTGCAAGTTTCTGCGCGATCCGGTCCATACAGTCGAACCGAGACTCTCCGACACCTCTTGCGGTCGAGCGCCCTTCTGCCCGACCGGTTGCAGCCACTATGCGTGGCTGCCATTCCCAACGGGACAACTCGTCGGTGAGCAGTCCGACTGCCTCTGCTGACCTCTTTAGCGCTGCCCGGTCCCCTGCCCCGGCCAAGCCATGCAATTCCGCAATAGCGCCCGCCGTATTGAGGTCATCAGCGAGCGCGGCGATCACGGAAGGCGCGGGACTCGGCGCGGGCTCGGTGTCCGCGACGAGACCCCGCCACTTCCTCAGCGTCGCCTCCGCCGCCCGCGCCTTCTCCTCCGTCCAGTCCATCGGCTTGGAGTAATGCGTCTGCAGGAACACGAACCGGATCACCTCGCCGGGTATCCCCTTATCCAGCAAATCCCGCACCGTGAAGAAGTTGCCGAGCGATTTCGACATCTTCTTGCCCTCGACCTGCAGCATCTCGTTGTGCATCCAGACCTTCGCGAAATCGGCCTCGGGGTGGGCGCATCTCGACTGCGCGATCTCGTTCTCGTGGTGCGGGAACTGTAAATCTATCCCACCGCCGTGGATGTCGAAGCTGGTCCCCAGCAATTCCTCCGACATCGCCGAGCATTCGATGTGCCAGCCGGGGCGGCCCCGGCCCCAGGGCGACTCCCAGCCCGGAAGGTCGGCATCCGAGGGCTTCCAGAGGACGAAGTCCATCGGGTCTTCCTTGAACGGCGCGACCTCGACCCGCGCGCCGGCAATCATGTCGTCGACCGAGCGCCCCGAGAGCCGGCCGTACTCGGCATAGGACCGCACCCGGAAGAGGACATGGCCGTCCTTGGCATAGGCATGACCCGACCGGATCAGCCCCGCGATCATGCCGATCATCTGGCCGATGTAATCGGTCGCGCGCGGCTCCAGCGTCGGCCTGAGCGCGCCGAGCGCGTCCATGTCGGCGTGATACCAGCCGATCGTCTCCTCGGTCCGCTCGCGGATCAGCTCCTCGAGCGACCGCGGATCGCCGAGGGCCTTCCGCCGCTGCGCCTCGGCGTTGATCTTGTCATCGACATCGGTGAAGTTCCGCACATAGGTGACGTGCTCCGGCCCGTAGACGTGCCTGAGCAATCGAAAAAGCACGTCGAACACGATCACCGGCCGGGCATTGCCGAGATGGGCGCGGTCGTAGACGGTGGGCCCGCAGACATACATGCGCACGTTGGCGGGGTCGATGGGCGCGACATCCTCCTTCGCCCGCGTCTTCGTGTTGTAAAGCCTGATCCTCGTCATGGCCAAATCCCTCGCGCGCGCGTTCCGGCGGCGGGCTTACCAGTCTCTTGTCGTCGTGGAAACAGAAGAACGGCCCGCCTGACGTGTCAGCCGGTAATGCACATGATGCAGATGATGCCGTCGGTCTTCATGGCCCGCTTGATAGCGCGAAAGCGCCGACCTGCCAAGGCTTTCCGAGCGGGCCTGCCGAGGCGCGCGCAGGCGGCGCCCGCACAAGTCAGTCCGGACTGACCGTCAGGCGCCGACGCTCGAGAAGGTCTGGCGCATGTCGGGGAGAACGCCGAGCCAGCTCGCGATCGTGCGGGCCACATGGTCGGTGATCTGGCTCTTCTGCGACTGGCCGGCAAGGCGCGCGCGCGCCATGGCGGCGCCGGTCATCGCGGGGAAGGAGGCTTCGATATGCTCGGGACCCGCCAGCACCTCGCCCGTGCGCGCGTCCCGCGCGATGATGTCGAATTCCACGTCGTGGACGCCGGCCGGCGCCTGCGTCTCGGCGGTGAAGGTCATCGCGTGGAATCGCGTCATCGTCACCTCGAGCCGCACCGGACGGTCGCCCTTGAGCCCCGCCGCCCCGCGCGAGATGGCGATCTTCATGATCGCCGCCACCTGGTTGTAGCGGTCGCCCGCGGGATCCTCGCGCCAGACGATGTCGGCCTTCGGCACGAAGCTTTCCTCCTCCGAGACGGAGAGCGTGCGCGGCACCGTCACCTCCACCGCCGAGATCCGCCAGCCCTGCGAGGGGGCCGGCTCGTCGTAGAAGGTGCGGAACGAACCGCCGCAACCGGCAAGCGCCAGCACCATCGCCACGGCCGTGCGCCGCGATACCGTCTCACCCACAGACATGGAATACTCCCTTCACCAACAAATCCGAATCGGGACGCGCCGACCGGAAGCTTGTATCGCGTGAAGGTGACGGCAATCAGGGGAAATTGCGTCGATCTTGCCAGATTCGGCAACGATACCGGGGCCAGCCGCGGGATTGTTGCCTGGACTTCAAGGAAGGAGCCCGCCATGCCCGCTCTCGCACCCCATGATCCCGGCCCGGCCTTCCGCGCCCTGCAC
>NZ_WBUS01000186.1 GCF_008933605.1 Albidovulum sp. | reverse complement strand
AACAATACCAAAGCGGCCCTCCGGGGCCGCTTTGGTATTGTTGGCTCCGGTTTCCCCGGCCGCCCGCGCCGCCCGCCACCCCGCCGAGACTTTTCAATCGCCCGGCGGCGGACTACATGACCGCCATGAACGCGCGACTTCACATCGTCGGCGGCGGCATGGCCGGATCCGAGGCCGCCTGGCAGGCGGCTTCCATGGGCGTCGCCGTCACGATCCACGAGATGCGGCCCCGGGTCGGCACCTTCGCCCACCGCACCGGCGATTTCGCCGAAATGGTCTGCTCCAACTCCTTCCGTTCGGACGACGACGCGCAGAACGCCGTCGGGCTCCTGCACTGGGAGATGCGCGCGGCGGGCGGGCTCGTCATCGGCATGGCCGACCGCCACCGCCTGCCGGCGGGCGGCGCGCTCGCCGTCGACCGCGAGCCCTTCGCCGCCGCCGTGACGCGGGAACTTCGCGGCCACCCGCTCATCGAGGTCTCCGAGGGCGAGATCACGGCGCTGCCCGACTCGGGCCACTGGATCATCGCCACCGGCCCCCTCACCTCCGGCGCGCTTGCCGAGGCGATCCGCGCCGAGACCGGCGCCGAGGCGCTCGCCTTCTTCGACGCCATCGCCCCCATCGTCCATGCCGAGACGATCGACATGTCGGTCGCCTGGATGCAGTCGCGCTACGACAAGGGCGAGACGGAGGAGGAACGGCGCGCCTATCTCAACTGCCCGATGTCGCGCGAGACCTACGAGGCCTTCGTCGACGCGCTGCTCGCCGCCGACAAGACCGAGTTCCGCGAGGGCGAGACGGCGGGCTATTTCGACGGCTGCCTGCCGATCGAGGTCATGGCCGAACGCGGCCGCGACACGCTGCGCTTCGGGCCGATGAAGCCGGTGGGCCTGACCAACGCCCACCGGCCCGAGGTCAAGCCCCATGCCGTCGTCCAGCTCAGGCGCGACAATGCGCTCGGCACGCTCTACAACATCGTCGGCTTCCAGACCAAGATGAAGTATGGCGCGCAGGTCGATGTTTTCCGGATGATTCCCGGCCTTGAGAACGCGCGCTTCGCGCGCCTCGGCGGCATCCACCGCAACACCTTCCTCAACGCGCCGACGCTGCTCGATGACCGGTTGCGGCTGCGGTCGCGGCCCGGCATCCGCTTTGCCGGCCAGATCACCGGTGTCGAGGGCTATGTCGAAAGCGCCGCGATGGGGCTTCTTGCCGGCCGCATGGCGGCGGCCCAGATCCTCGGCCGCGACCTCGCGCCGCCGCCCCCCGAAACCGCCATGGGTGCCCTCGTCCACCACATCACCGGCGGGGCCGAGGCGAAGACCTTCCAGCCGATGAACGTCAACTTCGGCCTTTTCCCGCCGATCGAGGCGAAGGGCGGCCGCAAGGGTCGGAAGGACCGCTATCGCGCCTATACCGACCGCGCGAAAACCGTTTTCACGGAATGGCTTGCCGGGCAGGATTGATGCGCACGCGCTTCGCACCCTCGCCCACCGGCCCGCTGCACCTCGGCCATGCCTATTCCGCGATCCTGGCGCATGACATGGCGCGCGCGGCGGGCGGGGAGTTCCTCCTCAGGATGGAGGACATCGACCGTAGTCGCGCCCGGCCCCACTGGGAAGCGATGATCTGCGACGACCTCGCCTGGCTCGGCCTCGCCTGGGACGGACCGGTGATGCGCCAGTCCGAACGGATGCCGGCCTATGCCGCAGCGCTGGACCGGCTATGGCAGGACGACCTTCTCTATCGCTGCACCTGCACCCGCCGCGACATCGACGCCGCCCTCGCCGCCCCGCAGGAGGGTGTCCCGGCCGCCGGCCCCGACGGCCCGGTCTATCCCGGAACGTGCAGGGGCAAGCATTGCGGGGGCCTGCCCTGCTCGATGTCGCCTCGACCGACCGAAACACATCTCCGGCTCGACATGGGCAACGCCTGCGGGTGCCTCGGCCACCGGATCGACAGTGCGCACGGCGGGACTTTCGGGTTGCCGTTCCTCGAAACCGGCCCGGCGCATCCAGGCGACGTGTTCACATCCCGCGACGACTACCTGACCCGCATCGGCGACATAGTCCTCGCCCGCCGCGACATGGGTACGTCCTATCACCTCTCGGTCGTGGTGGACGATGCCGCGCAGGGCATCACCCATGTCACGCGCGGGAAAGACCTCTTCGAGGCGACGCGCATCCACGTCCTCCTGCAACGCCTTCTCGGTCTGCCGACGCCCCTCTACCACCACCACTGCCTGATCCGCGACGAACATGGCAAGCGGCTCGCCAAGCGCGACGATGCCCGCGCCATCCGCAAGTTCCGCGACGAAGGCGCCAGCCCCGACGACATCCGCCGCATGGTCGGCCTCGCCTGAACTGGCGCGTTCATCTTGCCGGAAAATACCTCCGCCGGAGGCTCCCCAATCCGCGCTCAGTCCTCGGGCCGCAGGATTTCCACCTCGGCCCCGTCGCGCACCGCCGTGTAGAAGCAGCTCCGCCGGTTCGTGTGGCAGGCCGGCCCCTCCTGCTCGACCAGCACCAGAAGGCAGTCGCGGTCGCAATCGAGCCGCATCTCCTTCAGCCGCTGCACATGGCCCGAGGTCTCGCCCTTCACCCAGAAGGCCCCGCGCGAGCGCGACCAGTAGGTCACGCGCCCGCTCCGGAGCGTCCGGGCCACCGCCTCGGCGTTCATCCAGGCGAGCATCAGGACCTCGCCCGAGGCATGGTCCTGCGCGATCACCGGGATGAGACCGCGGGCATCGTAGACCAGTGTCGAGGGCTCGAAGGGCATCCGTCCGGCTTCCTTTCCCGCGGCTTTGCGCCTATCTAGACTCCAGACGCCGGCGGGGAAAGCCCCGGGGGGAGAGCGCATGAGCGACAACGACCTCATCCACCTCTATTCCAAGCGCATCCTGGCGCTCGCGGCCGACATTCCGCACCTTCGCCGGCTCGACCACCCGACGGCGACGGTGCGCAAGCGCTCGCCGCTCTGCGGTTCCACCGTCACCGTCGATGTCGTGGTGAAAGACGGGCGCATTGCCGAGTTCGGCCAGGACGTGAAGGCCTGCGCGCTCGGCCAGGCCTCGGCGGCGATCGCCGGGGCGCAGATGATCGGCCGGACGCGGGCCGAGGTCGAACGGGCGCGCGACGAGCTTCGCGCCATGCTGAAGGAGGCGGGGCCGGTGCCGTCGGCGCCCTTCGTCGGCTACGAGGTGCTGGAACCGGCGCGCGACTACAAGAACCGCCACGCCTCGATCCTGCTGGTTCTCGAAGCCACGGCCGAGGCCATGGCCGAGGCCGAAGCGGCGGCCTGAGGCTGCATCCCCCAAAAAAACGCCGCCTTCCGGAGAAGGCGGCGAGGCAGGCGATTGCCGGGGGACCGGACGCGTGGCTCTGGCAGAGCCGGGGACTGGGGACAGGCGCGAAACCGGACGGCGAACCGCGAGGCAGAAACCGGACGACTCAGAAGATGGACGGCAGGTGCAGCGCGACGAGAAGCATCGCGATGAGGGAGAGCACGCCGGCGGCATCCTGAACGAGCGTGCCGCGCGCGCGGATCAAGGCGGATCTCACTTCCCGTGCCATGGGCAACCTCCACATCTGTTGCCCCTTTGTTCTCATATTGAAAACGATTCGTAAAGAACTTTCTGGGAACATCTGCGAACGAAACCGGCTCACCCGACGGAAATGAGCCGGATGGCCCGGTCCTGTTCCATCAGCCACAGCAGCACCCGCGCCGCCGCTCCGCGCCGGGTGGCAAGCCCGGCATCCTCGGCCAGCAGCTTGCGCGCGTCCCGCTGCGCAACCGCCATCAGCGCCGCCTGCCGCTCCAGGTCGGCGATGCGGAACCTCGGCAGGCCCGACTGCGCCGTGCCGATGAGGTCGCCGGCGCCGCGCATGGCGAGGTCCTCCTCGGCGATGCGGAAGCCGTCCTCGGTCTCGCGCAGGATCTGCAGACGCCGTTCTGCGGTGCCGCCGAGCGGCGGCTGGTACATCAGGAGGCAGGTCGATTCCGCCGCCCCGCGCCCTACCCGCCCGCGCAACTGGTGTAGCTGCGCGAGCCCGAAGATCTCCGCCCGTTCGATCACCATGATCGAGGCGTCGGGCACGTTCACCCCGACCTCGATCACCGTGGTCGCCACCAGCACCTTGGTCCGCCCCGCGACGAAGTCCGCCATGGCCGCGTCCTTCTCGGCCGGCGGCATCTGGCCGTGCACGAGGCCCACCACCCCTTCGCCGAGCGCCGCCCTGAGGGAGCGGAAGCGCTCCGCCGCGGCCGTGAGGTCCACCGCTTCCGATTCCTCGACGAGCGGGCAGACCCAGTAGGCCTGCCGCCCCTCGGCGACGGCCTGGCGCAGGTGGCCCACCACCTCGTCGTAGCGCCCGGCCGAGACGAGCGCGGTCTTCACCGGCTTCCGCCCCGGCGGCTTCTCGTCCAGCACCGAGACGTCCATGTCGCCATACTGCGCGAGGCTCAGGGATCGCGGGATCGGCGTCGCCGTCATCACCAGCATGTCGGCCGTCACGCCCTTGGCGGCCAGTTCCATCCGCTGCGCCACGCCGAACCGGTGCTGCTCGTCAACGATGGCAAGGCGGAGGTCGTGGAACTCCACATCCTTCTGGAAGAGCGCGTGGGTGCCGACGAGCACCTGGATCGCGCCCCGCTTCAGCGCCGTGAGCTTCTCGGCCCGCTCGGCGCCCTTGTCGCGCCCGGTCAGGATGTCGAGGACGATCCCGGCGGCCTCGGCCATGCCGACCCCCTTGGGCTTGGGCCGGACCGACGCGGCGTCGACCACGATGTGGCTGGCATGCGTGCCGTCGCGACGGATGCCGAGTTCGCCACCCGACCCCCAGACTTCCTGGCCGACCAGGGTTGTCGGCCCCTCGATCACGATGCCGGCAAAATCGCGGCCCGGGGTCCGCGGCCACACGGCATAGGGCATCTGGCCCAGCGCCGCCTTGACGTCGGACGGATTGACGCCGGCTGCGTGGATCTCGACCAGCACCTGGTCGGCATGGTCGCGCCGCAGCGTCGTGATCTCGATGCCGAAGTCGAGCGAGGCGAGATCGGCAGCCTTGGCGGTCAGCCGCAGTCTGCGGGCACTGACGCCGGCGCCCGTCGCGACGCTGGGGGTGGAATCGACCAGAAGGGTCATGGGTACTGCTTCCTGCTGAAAATAACGGGCATTTCAGGCGGCCAGCCGGGTGGCCAGCCCCAGCAACTCGCGGGCCTGGCGCGGGGTCGCGATCTCGGCGCCCAGCGCCTGCACGATCCCGCGGGCCTTGTCGACCATCGCGGCGTTGGACGGCGCCAGCACGCCGCGGTCGATGAACACGGCATCCTCCAGCCCGATGCGGACATGGCCGCCCGCCAGGCAGGATTGCGCGACCATCGGAAAGGCCGACCGCCCGGTTCCGAACGCCGTCCAGGTCGC
>NZ_WBUS01000185.1 GCF_008933605.1 Albidovulum sp. | reverse complement strand
ACCTTCGCGCGCTCCGACATCGACCGGAAGAGGCCGTCGGCATAGCCGGCGGCGAGGGTGGCGATGCGCGCGGGGCGGGTCGCGGTCCAGCTGTTGCCGTAGCCCACGGTCTCGCCCGGCGCCACGCCGCGGACCTGCACCACCGGCAGCGACAGCCGCGCCACGGGGCGCGCCTCGGCAAAGGGGGCGCCGCCATAGAGGCCGACGCCGGGACGCGTGATCTCGAAATGGTAGTCGGGTCCGAGGAGGATGCCGCCCGTCGCCGCGAGGGAGCGCGGGATACCCGTGCCGCCGGTCATGCGGCGGAAGTTCTGTAACTGCGCCGCGTTCATCGGATGATCCGGTTCGTCGGCGCAGGCGAGGTGCGACATCAGCACCCTCGGCCCGCCGGCGAGAAGGCCGGGCGCCAGCGCGCGCCAGTCGGCTTCTTCCATCCCCAGGCGGTTCATGCCGGTATCGAGCTGCACGCCGAACGGATGGCCCGGCAGGGCGTCGAGATGCCGGCGCGCCTGTTCGGGCGAGTTGAGCATCGGAACCAGGCGTGCAGCGGCGAGCGCTTCGGCATCGCCCGCCATGTGGCCGGTGAAGACGAGGATTTCCGGCCCGGGTCCCAGCGTCGCGCGCAGGCGGGCGCCTTCGGCCGCCTCGGCGACGAAGAAACGGCGGGCCCCGGCGCTTGCGAGCGCGCGGGCGACGCGGTCCGCGCCCAGCCCGTAGGCATCGGCCTTCACCACCGCGCCTGCCTCGGCATGGCCAAGGGTCGCCAGCGCACGCCAGTTGGCGGTGACCGCGTCGAGGTCGATGGTGAGGACTGCCTGCGCCATGGCCGGTCTTTTGGCAGGCACGCCGGGCGGAGGCAAGCGCTTTGCAGGCGCTCACGGAAGGACGTCGAAGTTCCGGTTCCGCTGCCAGATCTTCTCGCCGATCTCGCAGTCGTAGGGCGGCTCGGCCTGGATGCGGATCAGCCGCTCGACGGGTGCGCCGGCGATCTCGAGCACGAGCTTGCGGGTGACGGCGGCAGTGAAATCCCGCCAGTCGGTCACCGGCACGACGAAGGCGCCGGGTCCGCCGATGACGCAGCGGGCATAGTAGATGTCGAGGTCGTCGAGCCGCCAGGCGGCGCCCCGCGCGTCATAGGTCATCAACGGCAGGCCGTTGATCGTGATGCCCTCGGCCAAGACCTCGTCGCGGGCGAGGGTCACGAGGCCGCCCTGGTTGTTGGGCCCGTCGCCCGAGATGTCAATGACGCGGCGGAGCCCCTCGAACGCGTTCGCGCCGATGAGGAAGGCACCCTCGCGCAGTGCCGAGGCGATGGAGGTGCGGCTTTGCGTGACCGTGTGCGTGTCGAGAAGCGTCGCAGCGAAGGCGTCGAGGTCGTCGCGCCCCTCGATCAGCGTCCAGTCGCGCACGATCGTCTGCCGATGTTCGCCGGCCCATTCGACGTAGGCGAGCGCGATCCGTCCCGTCATCGTCCGGCCGAGCGCGGCAGCCACCGCGTCGCTCATCAGCGCCTCGGCATAGCCACGCCGCTGGATTTCCAGTTCGGCTGGCGACATGGAGCGGGAGACATCGACGAGGAGCAGAAGCTCCAGATCGACCTCCTCGGCCCGCGCGCCGGGGGCCAGCACGGCAAGGGCCGCGAGAAGGAGAAGTGCGAAGCGCATGAGCAAGGGTCCGGCGCGCGGCGGCGCCTGTCCAGTCACTTTCGCGCGCGGCGCGGGTCAGAAGGCCTCTTCGACCTGCTGCCAGGGTCTCACGAGATTGCCGAAGCGGGTGAACCGGCCCTCGAAGCTGAGTTCCACCGTCCCGATGGGCCCGTGGCGCTGCTTGCCGATGATGACCTCGGCACGCCCGTGGACCTGCTCCATGATCTCCTGCCACTTGGCCATGCCTTCGAGATCATGATCGCCGGGCTTCTCGCGCTCGCGGTAGTATTCCTCGCGGAAGACGAACATGACGACGTCGGCGTCCTGCTCGATCGAGCCGGACTCGCGCAGGTCGCTGAGTTGCGGCCGCTTGTCCTCGCGGCTCTCGACCTGGCGGGAAAGCTGCGAGAGAGCGACGACCGGGATCGAAAGTTCCTTCGCCAGGGCCTTGAGACCCATCGAGATCTCCGCGATCTCCTGGACCCTGTTGTCGCCCTTGCCGGTGCCGCGCAGAAGCTGGAGGTAGTCGACGAAGACGACGTCGAGCCCGTGCGTGCGCTTCAGCCGGCGGCAGCGCGCTGCGACCTGGCTGATGGTCAGCGCCGGCGTGTCGTCGATGTAGAGCGGGCAGGTCTCGAGCGCCTTCGCGGCCTCGACGAAGCGGCGGAACTCGGCCTCGGTCATGTCGCCGCGGCGGATCTGTTCCGAGGGCACCTCCGAGGCTTCCGAGAGGATGCGCGCGGCGAGTTGTTCGGCCGACATCTCGAGCGAGAAGAATCCCACCACGCCGCCGTTCACCGCGCCCTCGGTGCCGTCCGGACGTGTGCCTCGCCTGTGGGCCTTGGCGATGTTGAAGGCGATGTTGGTCGCGAGCGAGGTCTTGCCCATCGAGGGGCGCCCGGCGAGGATCAGCAGGTCGGAGGGGTGCAGCCCGCCGAGCTTCTTGTCCATGTCGATGAGGCCGGTCGACATCCCGGACAGCTCGCCGTCCCGCTGGTAGGCGGCGAGCGCGGTCTGCACCGCCTCCGTCGTCGCCTTCAGGAACGAGACGAAGCCCTTCTCCGCCGTGCCCTGTTCGGCAAGCGTATAGAGCCGCTGCTCGGCCTCGATGATCTGCTCCTTGGGATCGTTGTCCACCTCGACCTTGCGGGCGCGGTCGGTGATGTCCTGGCCGAGCCGCATCAGCTCCCGCCGCACGGCGAGCTCATAGATCATCTGCGCATAGTCGCGCGCTGCGTAGGCCGAGATCGCGGCACCGGCGATCCGGGCGAGGTACGCCGGCCCGCCCAGCCCCTTGAGCCCTTCGTCATCTTCGAGATAGGCCTTGAGCGTCACCGGCGATGCGAGCGCGTTGCGCTGGATCCGCGCCACCGCGATCTGGAAGATGTGCTGGTGCACGGGCTCGAAGAAATGCTCGGCCTTCACCAGCGCGGCGATCCGGTCGTAGATGTCGTTGTTGGTCAGGATCGCGCCGAGAAGCTGCTGCTCGGCCTCGATGCTGTGCGGAAGCATGTCCGTTTCCGGGCCGACCTTGACCGCCCGGATCGTTGCGACTTCTGTCATTCTGTCCCCCGTCGTCGGCGATGGGATATGCTCCATCCGGGCCGCCGGCGCAAATTGTATATCGCTGTGGATGACCGGTGGATAAGCGCGAAACCGCCAGATGGTGGGGTATCCGGCGTGCCGCTGTCAATATCTTGTCGGAGTATTGTCCTGCGGTTGCGGCCACGTCCCGCCGACGTGGCGTCAGGTCCTGGACCGCGCGGCCTGCCAGGGGCGCGGAGAGGTCAGGAAGGCTTCGACCTCGTCGAGTGTCGCCCGGTCGAAGGCTTCCGATTCGCGCGCCTCCGCCAGCACGTCCCACCAGGTGCAGAGGTAGTGCAGCTTCACCCCGTGCCGGCCGAGCGTCTCGACCGTCTCGGGGAAGATGCCGTAGTAGAAAATCACTGCCGTATGGCCACAGCTCGCCCCGGTGTCGCGGATCGCGTCCACGAAGCTCAGCTTCGAGCCGCCGTCGGTCGTCAGGTCTTCCACCAGCAGCACACGGCTCGCCTCGCTCATCACCCCCTCGATGCGGGCGTTACGGCCGTAGCCCTTCGGCTTCTTGCGCACATAGGTCATCGGCAGCGCCAGCCTTTCGGCCACCATCGCGGCGAAGGGAATGCCGGCCGTCTCGCCGCCCGCGATGTTGTCGAAGGCCTCGAAGCCCGCCTCGCGCATCACCGTGACGGCGAGGAAATCCATCAGCGTGGAGCGGATGCGGGGGAAGGAGATGAGCTTGCGGCAGTCGATGTAGGTGGGCGAGGGCAGGCCGGAGGCGAGCGTGAAGGGCTCGGCCGCATTGAAATGCACCGCCCTGATCTCCAGCAGCATCCGCGCCGTCAGGCGGGCGATCTCTTCTTTCGGCGGGAAGGCGCTCGGGATCATGTCGTTTCCTCTTCTGCTTTCATCTTGCCGCAAATACCTCCCGCGGAGCGTCCGGCGCCTGGGCCGGGAGCCTCCGGCGGAGGTATTTCGGGCAAGATGAAAGGCTTACGTTGTCACATGCCAATAGACCGGAAACCCCGGGTTGAAAACCGTCACGGGGCCGGCACCTCCGGTGATCTTGTCCGGCCAGACGGCGGCGGAGCCGCGCTTTTCCAGCGTGATCGTGCCGCCGTTCGGCGCGAGCCGGTAGAAGGCCGCGCCGTTCGCGCTGGTGAAGGCCTCCAGCCGGTCGAGCGCGCCCTCCTCCTCGAAGACATGGGCGAGGACGGACATCGTGTTGGTCGCGGTGAAACAGCCCGCGCAGCCGCAGGCATGTTCCTTCAGGTGATCGGGGTGGGGCGCCGAATCGGTACCGAGGAAGAAGCGCGGATCGCCCGAGACGGCGGCGGCGCGAAGCGCGAGGCGGTGCGTCTCGCGCTTGGCGACCGGCAGGCAGTAGTAATGCGGCCGGATGCCGCCGGCGAGGATGTGGTTGCGGTTGATGACGAGGTGGTGCGTCGTGATCGTCCCGCCGAGGTCGCCGCTGCCCGACCGGACGTAGTCCACGCCCTCCCTGGTGGTGATGTGCTCCATCACCACCCGGAGGCCCGGCGTGGCGCGCCGGATCGGGTCGAGCACGCGGTCGATGAAGACCGCCTCGCGGTCGAAGATGTCGACGGCGGGGTCTGACACCTCGCCATGGACGCAGAGCGGCAGGCCGATCCCGGCCATCCTTTCGAGGACCCCGCGCACCTTGTCGAAATCGCGCACGCCGGACTGCGAATTGGTCGTGGCGCCGGCCGGGTAGAGCTTCACCGCCTTCACGAGGCCGGAGGCCGCCGCGGCGGCGACGTCCTCGGGGTCAGTCGCCTCGGTCAGGTAGAGTGTCATCAGCGGGTCGAACCTCATGCCTTCGGGGAGGGCGGCGAGGATGCGGTCGCGGTAGGCGGCCGCCTCGGCGCCCGTCACCACAGGCGGCACGAGATTCGGCATGACGATGGCGCGGGCGAAGTGGCGGGCGCTTTCCGGCAGCACGGCCTGCAGCATCGCGCCGTCGCGCAGGTGGAGGTGCATGTCGTCGGGGCGGCGCAGGGTGATCCGGGTCATGGTCCTGCCGTAGCGCGTTCCGCGCCGGCTTTCCATCGCCACCACGCCGGCGCCGGCGAAAAAACCCCGCGCGGGCTCTGGGCCGCTCTGCTAGGCTCGCAGCCGCAGCCCGGGCGCGAGAACCGGAGCATCAGCAAGGAGGAATCGTCATGTGCCATGCCTGCGTGATCGAGGGTGTGCGGAAATCCATGATGTCGCGGCGCGACCTCTTCCGGGG
>NZ_WBUS01000015.1 GCF_008933605.1 Albidovulum sp. | reverse complement strand
GCAGAGCCGGGTGGCGCTGGCGCGCGTCCTGCTGCGGGCGCGGCCGCTGATGCTGCTCGACGAGCCTTTCGCCGCGCTCGGGCCGGCGCTGAAGGCCGAGATGCTGGAACTGGTGGCGGACATCGCCGGGGAAACCGGCGCGACCGTCCTCATGGTCAGCCACGATCCCGGCGATGCGCTCAGCTTCGCCGAGCTGACGGTGCTGGTGGCGAATGGCGTGGCCCATGCCCCGCGGCCGACGGCGGCGCTCATGGCCGATCCGCCCGCCGAACTCGCGGCCTATCTCGGGCGGCCGCCACGCGATTAACCTTTCCTTCACCATGCAACGGGAATCTGAGGGCATGAGCCAGACTCGCGCCTTTCACGAAGCCCCGCTGCTCTTTCCCGCCGACGAGGCGCCGGAAGCGGTGCTGCCCGGTGGCCGCCTGCCCTCCTATATCCGCGACCACCGGCAGAGGCTCCGGTCCCGGTTCATGGAAGGCGGTGCCGCGGCGATGCCCGACTACGAGCTCCTGGAACTCGTGCTCTTCCGTGCCATCCCGCGGCAGGACGTCAAGCCGCTCGCTCGCCTGCTTCTCGACACCTTCGGCGACTTCAACCGCGTCGTCTCGGCGCCGGCCGAACGGCTCCGCGCCGTGCGGGGCGTCGGCGACGCGGTGGTGCAGGAGCTGAAGATCGTCGAGGCCGCGGCGCACCGTCTTGCCCGGGCGAAGGTGCTGCATCGTCCGGTGCTGTCCTCGTGGAATGCGCTGCTCGACTACTGCCGCACCGCCATGGCGCACCGCGAGACCGAGCAATTCCGCGTGCTCTACCTCGACCGCAAGAACGTGCTGATCGCCGATGAGGAACAGGCAAGGGGCACGGTGGACCATGTGCCGGTCTATCCGCGCGAGGTGGTAAAGCGGGCGCTGGAACTGAACGCGAGCGCGCTCATCCTCGTGCACAACCATCCGTCCGGCGATCCGACGCCGTCGGAGGCCGACATCGTCGTGACGGGTCAGATCCGCGACGCGGCCGAGGTCATGGGGATCGTGCTGCACGACCACCTGATCGTCGGCAAGTCGCGCGAACTGAGCTTCCGTTCGGAAGGCTATCTCTGAGGACGGCCCGCGCCGGCTCAGTCGCCGGCCGTGACCATCGCAACCGCGGGAACGGCAACCGGCGCGAGGCCGAGCATCACCGAGTCCCCCACGGCGTCGCAGGCGGGCATGGCGAAGCTGACCGTCTCGGTGGTGGCGGCCGCATCTGGCACCATGCGGAGCGCCTGGCCGGCAAGAAGCCGCCCGCAGGTCGCCTCCGTCACCGGTGCCTCCACCATGACCTCGCTCAGGACCGTACCCGCCGGGGCCGTGTAGACTTCGGCCATCAGCGGATGATCCACCGCCGGATCACCGAGAACCGCGAGGAACCCGCCGTCGGCGGTCGTCCGCTCGCGCGGCGCGGCTGCGGAGACATGGCCCGGCATGTCGAATCCGGCGCCGTTCTCGAAGGCATGAAGGCGGAACCCATCGACGCCGCGCCACTGCACGCCGACGCGGGCGAGCGCGTCGAGCCCGCTTACGGTCTGCGTCGCGGCCACCATGTCGCCGGAAGCGAAGCGGACATCGACCCTGGCCGTGGTGGAAAGCGCCGGGAGCATCATTGTGAGATCGCCGGCCGGATCGGTCGCCATGGCGACAACAAGCCCGGCATGGCTCACCGTCACCCTTTCGTTGGCGAAGCAGGGGGCGGCAAGTGTCATCTTCATCATGCCGCGCGCGGAGGGCTCGAGTGCGAGCGTCGGGTCGGCGCAGGCAATGCCGAAGACACTGTAGCTTGCATCCGCGGCGGTGTCGGTCTTCGTGTAGCCCGCGTCAAGCGCGCCGATCCGCCCCGCAAGCCGCAGATCCGCAGCCAACGCCACCGGCTCTACCGGCGGCAGGTCGGGAAGACCCGAGGCGGCGCGGACCGGCGCCGGGGCGGCGACCGGTTCCGGGGCTGCCGGGACGGCGGCGACAACGATCTCGGCGGTGGCCGGTGCGGGCGCTGGTTCCGGCACGGCGGCGGGCGGCGCTTCGACTACCTCAGGCGCGGGCACGCCGACCGGCTCCGGTGCCGGAACCGGGGCTGGGGTCTCCGTGACGGTCACGGTCGCCGCGGTCGACGTCACGCTGGCGAGTACCGGTGCCGCCGGTGCATCGGCGCCGCTCAGCCGCGCGCTGATGGTTTCGCCGTTCTGCATGACATGGCCGGTCGCCGCGGCCAGAAAGAAGGTCGTCCCGACGGTAATCGCCCTGCGATTGATCTGCATGGTCGTCTCCCCAAGGTTCCCTTCACGCCTAGCGCGGGATCGGGGCAGGGGAATGGCGGCGCGGCGACGGCGGGAAACGGTGGGGCCGAAGGACCGCTACCCTATCTTGGTCACGAAACGATCCGTGCTCCAAGATGGTGGGGTGGCGGGCAGACCTGGGGCCCGCCCGCCATAATTTCGCCACAGATCACTCGAATCAGGCGAGCTTTCCGTGGCAATGCTTGAACTTCTCGCCCGATCCGCAGGGGCAGGGGTCGTTCCGGCCCGGGTCGCCCCAGGTCGCCGGGTCGTTCTCGTCGAAGCCCGCCAGCACCGGCTGCTTCGGCGCCTCCGCGGCGACCGTCGAGGCGACTGGCGCGTTGAGCGCAGCCTGCCGTTCCGTCATCTGGCGGAAGAGCGCCTGCTGCTCCTCCTCCGTCATCGGGCGCACCTGGGCGAGCTTTTGCGTCACATCCTCGCGCAGGCCGTCCAGAAGGTTCTCGAAAAGCTGGAAGGCCTCGGTCTTGTACTCGTTCAGGGGATCGCGCTGCGCATAGCCGCGGAAACCGACGACGGAGCGGAGGTGTTCGAGCGTCACCAGGTGTTCGCGCCACTTGCTGTCGATCGTCTGGAGGAGGAACTGCTTTTCGATCTGCCGCATCGTCTCGGCGCCGAAGGCCTCGGCCTTCCCGGCCATGAGCTTGTCGGACGCCTCGTAGAGCCGGTCGCGGATCGCGTCCTGATCGACACCCTCTTCCTTCGCCCAGTCGATCACCGGAACGTCAAGCGCGAGCTTTTCCATCGCCGCGGCATAGAGCCCCTCGGTATTCCACTGTTCAGGGTAGCTCTTCGGCGGGAGATGGTCGTCCACGAGGTCGTCGATGATCTGGTGGCGCATGTCGCGGACGATCTCTTCGAGATCCTCCGCCTCCATGATTTCCAGCCGCTGGCTGAAGATCACCTTGCGCTGGTCGTTCATCACATCGTCGAACTTCAGAAGCTGCTTGCGCATGTCGAAGTTGCGGCCCTCGACCTTGGCCTGAGCGCGTTCCAGAGACTTGTTCACCCAGGGGTGGATGATCGCCTCGCCTTCCTTCATGCCGAGGCTCGACAGCACCTTGTCGAGCCGGTCCGACCCGAAGATGCGCATGAGGTCGTCCTCGAGGCTGAGGTAGAAGGAGGATCGGCCGGGGTCTCCCTGGCGGCCGGACCGGCCGCGAAGCTGGTTGTCGATGCGCCGGCTTTCGTGCCGCTCGCTGGCGAGCACGAAGAGGCCGCCGGCTTCAAGCACCTTGGCCTTCTCCGCGGCATGTTCCGCCTCGATCCGGGCGCGCACCTCGTCGGGATGCGCCCCCGGGTTGGCGTCGAGCTCCTCGAGCACCCTCATCTCGACATTGCCGCCGAGCTGGATGTCGGTGCCGCGGCCGGCCATGTTCGTGGCGATGGTCACCGCCCCGAGGCGCCCGGCCTCGGCGACGATCTTCGCTTCCTGCTCGTGCTGGCGGGCGTTCAGGACGTTGTGGGGGATGGCTTCCTTCTTCAGCATCTCCGACAGCATCTCGGACTTCTCGATGGAGGTCGTGCCGACGAGGATCGGCTGGCCCTTTTCGTGCGCCTTCCTGATCCGGGCGATGATCGCCTCGTATTTCTCGCGCGCAGTGCGATAGACCTGGTCGTGGTCGTCCTTCCGGGCGATGGGTTTGTTCGTCGGGACGACGACAACGCCCAGCCGGTAGATGTCCATGAATTCCTCGGCCTCGGTCTCGGCCGTGCCGGTCATGCCGGCGAGCTTGTCGTAGAGCCGGAAGTAGTTCTGGAAGGTCACCGAGGCGAGGGTCACGTTCTCGGGCTGGATCTTCACGCCTTCCTTGGCCTCGATGGCCTGGTGAAGCCCGTCCGAAAGACGCCGTCCCTGCATCATCCGGCCGGTGAACTCGTCGATCAGCACGATTTCGCCATTGCGGACGATGTAGTGCTGGTCCTTCTGGAAAAGCTTGTGCGCCCGGAGCGCCTGCGTCACGTGGTGAACGATTGTCGTCGATTCCGGATCGTAGAGCGTCTGACCCTCCGGCAGCACGCCCGCCTGCCAGAGCCGCTGTTCGAGAAACTCGTTGCCGGCCTCGGTGAAGGTCGCGTTGCGTTGCTTTTCGTCGAGCTTGAAGTGTTCGTCCAGGAGTTCGGGGATGAACTTGTCGAGCGTGATGTAGAGTTCGGACCGGTCCTGGCTCGGCCCCGAGATGATGAGGGGCGTGCGCGCCTCGTCGATCAGGATCGAGTCCACCTCGTCGACGATGGCGAAGTTGTGCCCGCGCTGCATCATGTCGTCGATGGTCGCGCGCATGTTGTCGCGCAGGTAATCGAAGCCGAGCTCGTTGTTCGTGGCATAGGTGACGTCGCAGCGATAGGCGGCGCGCTTCTCCTCGGCCGACTGGAACGGGTAGACGACGCCGGTCGTCATCCCCAGTTGGGCATAGACCTTGCCCATCCAGTCCGCGTCGCGCTTGGCGAGGTAGTCGTTGACCGTGACGATGTGGACCCCTTCGCCGGTCAGCGCGTTCAGGTACGCCGGGAAGGTGGCAACGAGCGTCTTGCCTTCGCCCGTCCGCATCTCGGCGATGTTGCCGCGGTGGAGAAAGATCCCGCCCATGAGCTGCACGTCGAAGGCGCGCAGCCCGAGCGCCCGCCGCGCCGCCTCGCGGCAGTTGGCGAAGGCTTCCGGCAGCACGTGTTCGAGGCTTTCGCCGCCCGCCACCCGCTCCTTCAGCTCGGCCGTCTTGGCCTTGATGCCCTCGTCGCTCAGCGCCTGGAACTGGGGCTCCAGCGCGTTGATCTTTTCGACGAGCGGGCGGACCGATTTGACCTTGCGGTCGTTCGGCGTGCCGAAGACCTTCTTCGCGATAGTTCCGAGGCCCAGCATGTTTTCTCCGCTCGGGTTCGACTGGCGTGCTCGTGATAAGCCTGGCCTTGCCGGCACCCCTCGCGCATCCTAAGAACGGCGGCGAAACAAGGATGGGCCGGCCCTCACGGGACCCTCGCGATGTAAGGGGCGGCCATCGGATAGTCAACGCTGCGCCCCGCCGCGGCCACTTTGGGAGCCCTCACGATGCTGAAATCCGCCTTTCTCGGCGCCCTCCTCGCCGTAACGGCCACAGCCGCCTGGGCCGAAGACCCGACGGCCGACACCGTGGTGGCGACCGTCAACGGCAAGGCCATCACGCTTGGCCACATGATCGCCATGCGCGAAAGCCTGCCGCCGCAGTACCTGCAGCTCGACGACAAGACGCTGTTCGACGGCATTCTCGACCAGATCATCCAGCAGGAAGCGCTCGCCGAAGTGGCCGAAGGCAGCATCGGCAAGCGCGACACGCTGATGCTGGACAACCAGCGGCGCGGATATCTCTCGGGCGTGACGCTTGACGAGACCGCGCGCGCGGCCGTCACCGACGACGCGGTCCAGGCGCTCTTCGACGAAAAGTATGCCGCGACGGAGCCGGGCAAGGAATACAACGCCGCCCATATCCTCGTGGCGACCGAAGACGAGGCGAAGTCCATCAAGGCCGATCTTGACGGCGGCGCCGACTTTGCCGCCATCGCCAAGGAGAAGTCGACCGACCGCGGGTCGGCCGCCGCCGGCGGAGACCTCGGCTGGTTCGGAGTCGGCATGATGGTGAAGCCCTTCGAGGACGCGGTCATCGCGATGAAGGCGGGCGAGACTTCTGCCCCGGTGCAGAGCCAGTTCGGCTGGCATGTCATCCGGCTGACGGAGGTGCGCACCGCAGCCAAGCCGACCATCGAGGATGTGCGGGCAGAGCTTGAGGGCGAGCTTCAGGGCCGAGCGGTCGAGGCGAAGGTGACCGAGCTGACCGACGCCGCGAAGGTCGAGAAGACGGTGGATGGCATCGACCCCGCGATTCTGAAGAACGTGGACCTGATCGAAAACTGAGACCGCGCAGGGAGTACCCGAGATGGCCAAGACGAAGGACGAGTGGAAGGCCGAGGCCAAGAAGTTGAAGGCCAGGGTGAAGGCCTTGCGGATCCGCATGGAAACAGAAGTCGCGCCCGTCGTGGAGGGTGCGCTGGCCGCCGCGGCCGATGCCGTCGGCGACGCGGTGCAGGCTGCGGCGACCGCGGCGAGGAAGAAGGCCAACCCGGTTTCGCCACTCGCGCCGAAGGGCGGCTTCCCTGCGCTGCCGCGTATCGCAGGGGTCGAGTTCGCGGCGGTGGCGGCCGGGGTCCGGTATCCGGGACGTACCGACGTGACGCTCGTCCGGCTTGCCCCCGGTACGACGATCGCCGGAGCCTTCACCACCTCGGCCACGCGGGCGGCCTGCGTGCTGGACTGCGAGGCGAAGCTGAAGAAGCCCGACGGCACGAGCGCCGGCGCCGCGATCATCGTCAATTCCGGGAACGCCAACGCCTTTACCGGCAAACTCGGAACCGAGGCGGTTTCGGCCGTCACGGGCGGCGTCGCGAGGGCGCTCGGAGTCCCGGCGACCCGGGTCTTCTCCTCCTCCACCGGGGTCATCGGCGAGCCGCTGCCGCATGAGCGGATCACCGCGAAGCTCGACGAGCTGAAGGCGGCGTTGTCGGCGGATGGAATCGAGATGGCGGCCCGCGCGATCATGACGACCGATACCTTCCCGAAGGGTTCCGCGGCGGAGATCGACGGCGAGGGCGGACCCATCCGCATCGCCGGGATCGCCAAGGGCTCGGGCATGATCGCACCCGACATGGCGACGATGCTCGTCTACATCTTCACCGACGCGACGATTCCGCAGGCCGCGCTTCAGAAGATCGTCGCGCGCCAAGTCGGCGACACCTTCAACGCGATCACCGTGGACAGCGACACCTCCACCTCGGATGCGCTGATCGTCGCCGCGACCGGGCAATCGGAAGCCGAGCCGATTACCGATCTGAGGAGCCGCGTCGCGAAGGAGTTCGAGGCCGCGCTCGGCCGGGTCATGCTCGACCTTGCGCAGCAGGTCGTGCGCGACGGCGAGGGCGCGACGAAGTTTGTCGAGATTCGCGTGACCGGTGCGGCCGACGCGGCCGACGCCCATCGCGCCGCCATGGCCGTCGCCAACTCGCCGCTCGTGAAGACCGCCATCGCGGGCGAGGATGCGAACTGGGGCCGTGTCGTGATGGCGGTTGGCAAGTCGGGCGCACGGGCGGACCGCGACGCCATGTCGATCCGCTTCGGCGACCTCACGCTGGCCGAGAACGGGTGGCGCAGCCCGAGCTACAGCGAGGAGGCGGCAAGCGCCTACATGAAGAACGAGGAGCTGGTGATCTCGGTCGATCTCGGCGTCGGCAAGGCCGCCCGCACGGTGTGGACCTGCGACCTGACGCATCGCTACATCGACATCAACGCCGACTACCGGTCGTGAGGACGGTCCTGGTTTCGGCCGTCGCGCTGATCGACGCCGACGGGCGGGTCCTGCTTGCCCGCCGGCCGCCCGGAAAGCCCATGGCCGGGCTCTGGGAGTTTCCCGGCGGCAAGGTGGAGCCGGGGGAAACGCCGGAGGCCGCGCTGATCAGGGAACTGCACGAGGAGCTGGGTATCGATACCTGGAAAAGCTGCCTCGCGCCCCTGACCTTCGCAAGCCATGCCTATGAGGATTTCCACCTCCTGATGCCGCTCTTCGCCTGCCGTCGCTGGCAGGGCACGCCCCAGGCCCGCGAGGGGCAGGAGCTTTCCTGGGTGCGGCCGAAGGACCTCAGCGGCTATCCGATGCCACCCGCGGACCTGCCGCTGATCCCGGTGCTGCGCGACTGGCTCTGATCACGGGTGATGCCGTACAATCACAAGCTGTGGAACTTTTCCGCCCACCGCCGGACGCGGCGGGATTATTGTTTCCAAGTCGGATCGACTATGGCAAAAATATGTCGTGGCCAGTTTGCCTGAGATTAACGAGTGCCGACTAGACTTCAAAGCAGCCCGCGGTTGGGGAGAAAAGGCGATGCTGCGAACCATCACTCTCGGAAGCTGTGTGTCGGTACAGGGGACGTTCGAGCGGCAGCTCGAAAACGGCAAGATCCTCGTCCGGGTCGGGAAGCTCTTGTTCGAGGGTTACCCCGTCGTGAAAGCGGCCGCCTGATCGTCAGGCGGCCGTTATCTCATTTGCGGATTGCGGGAGGCGCTGCCGCCTCCTTTTTCATGCGAGCTTGCGCTCGACCTCTTCCCGCTCGAAGATTTCGATCACGTCGCCCTGGCGGATGTCGTCGTAGTTCTCGAACGCCATGCCGCATTCCTGGCCGGACTGGACTTCCTTGACCTCGTCCTTGAATCTCTTGAGGGTTTTCAGCGTCCCCTCGTGGATCACGACGTTGTCGCGCAGCAGCCGGACACCCGCGGACCGGCGCGCCACGCCCTCGGTGACGAGACAGCCCGCCACCTTTCCGACGCCGGAGACCTTGAAGACCTCCTTGATCTCGGCATAGCCGATGAAGTTCTCGCGCACTTCGGCCTTGAGAAGGCCGGAGGCCGCCGCCTTCACGTCGTCCACGAGATCGTAGATCACCGAGTAATAGCGGATCTCCACGCCCTTCTGGTTCGCGGCGGCGCGGGCCGGCGCATTGGCGCGGACGTTGAAGCCGATGACAGGTGCGCCGCTGGCCTCGGCAAGGCCGATGTCGGATTCCGTGATGGCACCGACGCCGGAGTGCAGGACACGCACCCGCACCTCTTCGTTGCCGATTTTTTCCATAGCCTGAACAATCGCCTCGGCAGACCCCTGCACGTCGGCCTTCACGAGGATCGGCAGTTCGGCCACGCTTTCGTCGGCCTTGGCCTTGGCCATCAACTGTTCCAGCGTCGTCGCCGCGCCCGCCGCCGCGCGCTTGTCCTTTGCGGCCTGCTCGCGGTAGGCGGCGATCTCGCGCGCCTGCGCCTCGGTCTCGACCACGTTCAGGACGTCGCCCGCCTCGGGCGTACCGTTCAGGCCCAGCACCTCGACCGGGACCGAGGGCCCGGCTTCCTTCACCCGGTCACCCTTGTCGTTGACGAGAGCGCGGACCTTGCCCCACTGCTCGCCGACGACGAAGATGTCGCCCTGGCGGAGCGTGCCGTTCTGCACCAGTACCGTCGCGACCGGGCCGCGCCCGACGTCGAGCTTGGCCTCGATGACCGCGCCCGAAGCCGCCCGCTTCGGGTTGGCCTTCAGTTCGAGGATCTCGGCCTGAAGCGCGATGGCCTCAAGCAAATTGTCGAGCCCCTTGCCCGTCTTGGCGGAGACCTCGACATCCTGCACGTCGCCCGACATCGCCTCGACCACGACCTCGTGCTGCAAAAGGTCCGTCCGCACCTTCTGCGGATTTGCGTCGGGCTTGTCGCACTTGTTGATCGCAACGATCATCGGCACCTTGGCGGCCTTCGCGTGGTTGATCGCCTCGACCGTCTGCGGCATCACCGCATCATCAGCCGCCACCACCAGGACGACGATGTCGGTCACCTGCGCGCCACGAGCGCGCATGGAGGTGAAGGCCGCGTGGCCGGGCGTGTCGAGGAAGGTCAGCACGGCGCCGGAGTCGGTCCTCACCTGGTAGGCGCCGATATGCTGCGTGATCCCGCCGGCCTCGCCGGAGACCACGCTGGTGTGGCGGATCGCGTCGAGAAGCGACGTCTTGCCGTGGTCGACGTGTCCCATGATCGTGATGATCGGGGGGCGCGCGCGCAAGTCCTCGTTGCGGTCCTCGACCGTGTCGATCGCCTGTTCGACGTCGGCATCGGTCACGCGCACGGCATGGTGGCCAAATTCCTCGATCACGAGTTCGGCGGTGTCGGCGTCGATGGTCTGGTTCATCGTGACCATCATGCCCATCTTCATCAGCGCCTTGACCACGTCGGCCGCGCGTTCGGCCATTCGGTTGGCAAGTTCCTGGACCACGATCGTCTCGGGGAGCTGGACATCGCGCACCTGCTTCTCGGCCTTGTGGCCCATGCCCATGGCCTTGGCGCGCGCCTTTTCCTGCTTGCGCTTCATCGCCGCGAGCGAGCGCTGGCGGCCGCCCTCGTCAAGCGCCTCGGAAAGCGTCAGCTTGCCTGCCCTGCGGCCCTCGTCACGTCCGGCGCGGCCGCGGTCGCGGTCGCCGCCACCGCCGCCGCGATCGTCCCGCTCGCGGTCGGTCTTGCGCGGTCCGCCGACGGGGACGCCCTTGGTCTCGGCACGGGCCGCGGCCGCCTGAACGGCGGCCTGATCGACCGGTGCGGGCTTGGCGGCGGCCGGTTTCTTGAAGTCTTCCTTGCGCGCGGCGCGGGCCTCGGCCTCCTCGGCCTTGCGCGCTTCTTCCTCGGCCTTGAGCCTCAGCGCCTCTTCGCGCTCGCGCTCCTCGCGCTCCTTGGCTTCGGCTTCGGCCCGGCGGCGCTCGCGCTCTTCCTCGCGCTGGCGTTCGTCCTCGGCGCGACGCACGGCCTCCTCTGCCTCGCGGGCCTTGGCGGCCTGAAGCGCCTTCAGCCGGCGTTCCATCTCGGCATCGGAGATGCCGGCAGGCCGGCGCGAGGGATCCCCGAGCGTCGGCGTCGCGCCCGGTCCCGAAGGCGCCCCGCCCGGCTTCGGCACAACGATCCGCTTGCGCTTAGTCTCGACGACGACATTCTTCGTCCGGCCGTGGCTGAAGCTCTGCTTCACCTGACCGGAACGCCCGCCGCCGAGGCCAAGGGGTTTCTTGCCGTCTGTATCGCTCATGCCGTCTTCGTATCCTTCCCGGCGTCCGTTCCGCCGATTGCCGCGCGCAAGCCCGACAGTTTCGCGGCTTCCTCTACAACACGTTGGGAGAGTCCGCCAGCGCCGAGCGCGCCATGTATCACACTATCTCGCCCAAAGGCCAGACCGAGCTCGGACGAAGTCAGGCAGCCGAACCAGCGCCCGCCCTGCGGCGTCCAGAGCTTTCCCTTGCCGCGGTCAGAACCGTCCGAGGCCTGAAGAAGGACCTTGGCCTTGCCGTCGGCAAGCCAGCCCTTGACCTTCTCGAACCCCGCAACGGCAAGTCCCGCCTTGCGTGCCAGGGAAACAAGATCGACCACGCGCCGCGCCAGGCCGGCCTCGACGAGATCGGCCAGACCCTCGGGCACGGTGACCGGCATACGGGCGGCGCGGGAGAAGAGGCCCTTCTTCGCCGCGGTCTCGATCGCGGTCCGGTCAGCCGTCACCCAGATGCCGCGGCCGGGCAGTTTGCCGGCGAGATCGGGAACCACCATGCCCTCGGGCGACACGACGAAACGCACGAGTCCGGCCTTGGGCTGCACGTCACCCGTGACGATGCAGCGCCGCTCCGGCCCGTCCTTATCCGTGTCGCGTCCACCGCGGGTCATATGGCGATCCTCCGAGGCCCATATCAGGCCTCGGCCTCCTCGTCTTCGGCCTCTTCGCCGGCCTCAAGCTCGGCCGGATCGACCCAGCCGAGCTGGACACGTGCCGTCATCACAAGGTGCTGCGCCTCCTCGAGGCTCATGTCGAACTTCTCGAGGAGGCCCTCGTCCTTGACCCGCTCGCCGTTCACGGTGGTCCAGCCGCCGGCCAGCTCCCAGTCAGCGCACGTCGCAAAGTCCTCGAGCGTCTTCACGCCGTCCTGCGCCAGGGCCTCGATCATCTGCGGGGTGAGCCCCTCGAAGTTCACCAGACTGTCCTCGACGCCGAGCGCCCGGGCGTTTTCCAGCGCCTTGCGGTTCTGCTCCTCGATCACGTCCCGGGCGCGGGCCTGAAGTTCCTCGGCGGTGGCCTCGTCCACGCCCTCGATCGAAAGAAGCTCGTCCATGTCGACATAGGCCACCTCTTCGAGGTTGGTGAAGCCTTCCGAAACCAGGAGCTGGGCGAAGAACTCGTCGAGATCGAGCGCATCCATGAAGAGCTTTGTCCGCTCGGCGAACTCGGCCTGACGGCGCCGGCTTTCTTCCTCTTCCGTGAGGATGTCGATGTCGAGCCCGGTCAGCTGCGAGGCGAGGCGGACGTTCTGGCCGCGCCGACCGATGGCGAGCGAAAGCTGCTCGTCAGGGACCACGACCTCGATCTTGCCGGCCTCCTCGTCGATGACGACCTTGGCAACCTCGGCGGGCTGCAGCGCGTTCACGAGGAACGTCGCCTGGTCCTCGTTCCACGGAATGATGTCGATCTTCTCGCCCTGAAGCTCATTCACCACGGCCTGCACACGCGAGCCCCTCATGCCGACGCAGGCGCCGACGGGGTCGATGGAACTGTCGTAGGAGATGACGCCGATCTTGGCGCGCGACCCCGGATCGCGGGCGACGGCCTTGATCTCGATGATGCCGTCGTAGATCTCCGGCACTTCCATCTTGAACAGTTCCGCCATGAACTGCGGATCGGTCCGGGAAAGGAAGACCTGCGGCCCGCGCGGTTCGCGGCGGACATCCTTGATGTAGCAGCGGATGCGGTCGTTCGGGCGGTAGCTTTCGCGGCCGATCTTCTCGTTTCTCCGCAGGATCGCCTCGCCCCGGCCGATGTCGACGATGATGTTGCCGTATTCCTCGCGCTTGACTACGCCGTTGATGATCGTGCCCTTGCGGTCCTTGAATTCCTCGAACTGGCGGTCGCGCTCGGCCTCGCGCACCTTCTGCAGGATCACCTGCTTGGCGGATTGCGCGGCGATGCGGCCAAGGTCCACCGGCGGCACCTCGTCCACGATTTCGTCACCGACCTTGGGATCGGCAAGATACTGCTTCGCCTGCGCCACGGTCAGCTGCGCCTGGTAGTTCTCCACCGCGTCGTCCTCGACCACGGTGCGCACGCGGGTGAAGTTCGCCCGGCCGGTCTTGCGGTCGATCTTCACGCGGATGTCCATTTCCGAGCCGTAGCGGGACTTCGCGGCACGGGCGAGACTCTCCTCCATCGCCTCGATGACGAGGGCGGGGTCGATCATCTTCTCGCGCGCGACGGCCTCGGCCGTCTGCAGCAGTTCCAGCTGGTTGGCAGAGGTGATTGCCATTCAGTCCTCCTCGGGAGTGTCTTCTTCGATATGGTCGAACGCGGCATCGTCCACGTGCTCCGTGGCCTTCTTCTGCCGCAGCATCTCGGTGATTAGCTCGTCCGTCAGCACGAGCTTGGCGTCGGCGAGCCAGTCGAACCTGAGGCCGATGGTGCCTTCCTCGATTTCGATCAGGACCTCGTCGCCCGACGTGCCGGCGAGACGCCCCTTGAATCGCTTGCGACCGTCGATCATCTCCTCGGTCTCGATCCGCGCCTCGTAGCCCTTCCAGGCGTCGAAGTCCTTCAGCCGCGTCAGCGGCCGGTCGATGCCGGGCGAGGAGACCTCGAGCGTATAGGCGTCCTCGATCGGGTCCTCGACGTCGAGCACGGCCGACACGGCGATGGAAATGCGCCCGCAGTCGTCCACGTCGATCCCGCCCTCGGGCCGGTCGGCCATGATCTGCAGCGTCTTGTGCAGGCCACCCATCAGCCGGATGCGCACCAGCTCAAACCCCAGGCCCTCGATGGCGGGGGTCACGATCTCGGCCAGGCGCCGGTCGATGGCGGTCTTTGCGATGAGGTCGGTCATCGGTTCCAAGCAACAAAAAACGGGCCAGAGCGGCCCGTCGATCTTTCCCGGTGGGTTGCGGGTTTGGACCCCGCAGCCGCGCTGTTAACCCGCATATAGGCGAAGGCCGGCGGCGTTGCAAGGAAAGAGTACGCCGCGCTCAGCTGCCGGTCGGGTTGGCGCGCCAGATGGTGAAGTTGAGAGCTGTGGCCAGGCTCAGCCAGACGAGATAGGGCACCAGCATCAGTGCCGCGATCCAGTCCAATGCCCAGAAGGCCAGGATCGTCAGCGCCACGGCGAGCCACAGGAGCACGATGACCACAAGACCCGCTCGGATATGGTGCCCGCCGAAGAAGACCGGCGTCCAGAGCGTGTTGAGTGCGATCTGGAAGGCCCAGAGCGCCAGCGCAGTGCCGTTGCCTGGCAGGGCCGCCACGCGCGTGGCGGCGAGGGCCATCAGGAGATAGAGAATCGTCCAGACCACCGGAAAGACCCAGGCCGGCGGGGTCCAGGTCGGCTTCCGGAGGTTCCGGTACCAGACGCCCGGCTGGAAGATCATGCCCGTCGCGGCCGCTGTGATACAGGCGCCGAGGAAGCCGAGGAAAGTGGTCATCTGCAATTCCGCCTCCTCTCGGCCTCAGCCGCTTCGCTGGGTTCTCAAACCGTCCATTATGCGCAGCAATTCCGCCGAGATCCCCGGTTCCGACAACGCGTGGCCCGCAGCGGGGACGATGCGCAGGTCGGACCGCTTCCAGTGCCGCGCCAGTGTCCATCCGGAAACGGGCGGGCAGATCATGTCGTAGCGGCCCTGCACGATCGTTCCCGGCACATCCGCGATCTTCGGCAGGTCGCGCAGGATCTGGCCGTCAGTATCGAGAAAGCCCTTGTTGATGAAGTAGTGGTTCTCAAGTCGGGCGAAGGCGCGGGCGTAGTCCGCCGGTGCGTCGCCCGCCACACCGTCCTGTTCGATGCTGGCGAGCGCATTCTCCCACCCCGCCCAGGCACGGGCGAATCGCGTTTCGGTCATCAGGTCGCCCGAAAACAGCCGCCGGTGGTAGGCGGCGATCATGTCGTATTGCTCGCCCGGCGGAATCAGCCGCGCGAAATCGTTCCACCGGTCAGGCCAGAAGGCGCCGGCACCGCCGCCGTAGAACCAGGCAAGCTCGCCTTCCGTCATGAGGAACACGCCGCGCAGGACAAGGTGGCGCACACGGTCCGGATGGGTCTGCGCATAAACCAGTGCCAGCGTCGCACCCCAGCTTCCGCCGAAGACAATCCAGTCCTCGATCCCGAGGAGCTTGCGGATACGCTCGATGTCGGCGACGAGGTGCCAGGTGGTGTTCGCCTCGACGCTGGCGTGCGGGCGTGACCGGCCGCAGCCGCGCTGGTCGAAGAGGACGATCCGATAGGCCGCGGGGTCGAAATAGCGCCGCATGGCCGGCGAACAGCCGCCACCCGGTCCGCCGTGAAGCACCACGACCGGAAGCCCATCGGGCCGGCCGCATTGCTCGACATATAGCGTATGGCCGTCACCGACATCGAGGAAACGCTGATCGAAGGGCTCGATCTGCGGGTAGAGAGTGACGCTGGTGCGCTTTTGCCCTGCGATCCGGTCCATGCTTCAACTATATAGCGCAAAGATTCAGGACCGCCACGGGTCCGACGCCCCAGACGGAGAGACGCATGCAGTCCGCGACATCCACGGTCGATCCCGCCGAAGTGGCAAAATTCGAAGCGATGGCCGCCGAGTGGTGGAACCCGCATGGCAAGTTCCGGCCGTTGCACATGATGAATCCGGTCCGGCTCGGCTACATCACCGCCCAGATCGCGGCCGAGTTCGGGCGCGACCTGAAGGCACCGACCCCCTTTGCGGGGCTGCGCATCCTCGACATCGGATGCGGCGGCGGGCTTCTGTCCGAGCCGATGGCCCGGCTCGGCGCGCAGGTCCTCGGCGCGGACGCGGCCGAGCGGAACATCCCCGTCGCGCGCATCCACGCCGCGGAGCAGGGGCTCGACATCGACTACCGCCACACCACTGCCGAGGCGCTGGCAGCGGCGGGCGAGATCTTTGACGTGGTCCTTGCCATGGAAATCGTCGAGCATGTCTCCGATCCGCAGGCGTTCCTTGCAACCTGCCAGACGCTGATGAAGCCCGGCGGGCTCATCGTCGCCTCCACGATCAACCGCAATCCCAAGAGCTTCATGATGGCGATCGTCGGCGCGGAGTGGGTGATGCGCTGGCTGCCCAAGGGCACGCATGACTGGGCGAAGTTCATCACGCCGGCGGAGCTTGAAGGCTTCCTGCGGGGTGCGGCGCTTGACCCGGTCGACGGCAAGGGCTTCGTCTTCAACCCGGTTGCCTGGACCTGGACGATCTCGGATCGCGACCTCTCGGTGAACTATGTCATGGCGGGCATGAAGCGCGCCTAGTCCTCGCCAAGCCGAAGGCGGATCTCCCGCAGGACCGGAAGGACCGCACGGACCCGGTCGGCACCGACCGAGCGGACCACGTCACCGACCACGGGCGCGATCGCCGCAAGCGCCGCATCCCGCGCCGACCGGCCGGCCGGGCTGATCGAGACGAACTTGCGCCGGGCATCGTCCCAGTCGGGGCGGATGTGGACGTGCCCGGCCCATTCCAGCTTGGCGAGCGTGTTGGTCATCGCGCCGCGGGTCACGTGGAACACGTCGGCAAGCTGCGCGGGCGAACGCTCGTCGTTCAGATGGGCAAGATGGTTCAGCACCGCGAAGTGGCTTAGCTCCATCCCCTTCGGCAGGGCCCGGCTGATGCGGTTCCGCACGAGTTGGTCGGCCATGAACACTTCCGAGAAGAGCGCGACGGCGAGCGGTTCGTTTCCATCCGACATCTCACGGCCCCTCGAAGTCGCGGTCATGGCCGAGCGAGGGCACCCGCGCGCGTGCACGGTCCACCTCGGCGAGCGAGAGATCGACGAAGCTCACGCCTACCTCGGTTCCGGCATCGACGAGGACCTCGCCCCAGGGCGAGACCGCAAGCGAATGGCCGTAGGTGCGCCGGGGACGTCCGTTATGGGCGGCGTGGGTCCCGGTCTGGGCGGGCGCGAGCACGTAGGCGCCGGTCTCGATCGCCCGGGCGCGGAGAAGCGAATGCCAGTGCGCCGCGCCGGTCGTGTCGTTGAAGGCGGCCGGCACCGTGAGGACCTGCGCCCCGGCCTGTGCGAGCCGGCGGTAGAGGTGCGGGAAGCGCACGTCGTAGCAGACGGTGAGGCCGATGCGCGCGAAAGGCGTCTCGGCCAGAACCGCCCGGGTCCCCGGCCGGTATCCGGACGATTCGCGGTACTGCTCGGTCTCGGACACGTTCACGTCGAACATGTGGATCTTGTCGTAGCGCGCCGCGATGCCGCCATCGGGCGCGACGAGGAAAGAACGGTTGGCGAAGCGTCCGTCTGCGTCGTGCGTCAGCAGCCCGAGCGAGCCGACGAGAAGCCAGATGCCCCGCGCCGCAGCTTCCGCCCGGAGCGCCGCGAGTGTCGCGTCTTGATCTTCGTGCCGCAGCACCGCGTGCTGGTGGGCGCGGTCGGACGAGATGCAATTGGTCACCTCGGGCGTCAGGACGAACCCCGCGCCGCCCGCCACCGCCTCGCGCACAAGTGCGAGCGTCACCGGCAGGTTTTCCGCCGGATCGTCCGTCACCGAAAGCTGGAGGAGGGCTGCGCGCATCGGTTCAGGACGCAAGCAGCAGGTCGAGCTTGCCGGCCCGGTCGAGTGCGTGAAGATCGTCCGCTCCGCCGACATGGCGTTCGCCGATGAATATCTGCGGCACGGTCCGGCGGCCGCTGGCACGCTGCATCATCTCGGACCGCATGGCAGGATCGCGGGAGACATCCGTCTCCACGTAGGCGGCGCCCTTCGCCTCCAGAAGGCGCTTGGCGGCGAGGCAATAGCCGCACCAGGGCGTGGTGTAGATCTCGATGCGGGGCAAGGAACTGGCCTCTATCCGAAAGTCGCCGTGACTATAGGGATTTAGGAATCCTTGGCAACGCGCGCCAGTGTCACAACCGAAACGGAGGCGGCACCGGCGGCGAGGCAGGCCTCCGCTGCCGCGGCAAGCGTCGCGCCGGAGGTCATCACGTCATCGACGAGAAGCACGTCCCGGTTCACCATCCGGCCGCGGCGGCGCGGATGCACGCGGATTGCCCCGGCAACGTTCGCGAAGCGTCCGTCACGGTCGCGCCCGTCCTGGCTCGGCGTCCGCCGCGCGCGCAGCAGGAGGTCGGGGCAATGGTCGAGTCCCGCCACCCGGGCCAGCGCCTTCGACAGGATCGCCGACTGGTTGAAGCGTCTGCGGAAGAGCCGGGCCCAGTGCAGCGGGACCGGCGCGACGAGCATGCCGTCGCGCAGGATGGGTTGCGCCGCGCGATGCAGCCAGGCGCCGGCGGGCCGGGCCAGGTCGAGCCGGTCGCCATGCTTCAGGGCCAGGACAAGCTTCCTGCCGTTGTCCCGGTAAACGAGCGCCGACCGACCCCTTTCCCAGGGCCGGGCAAGGATGAGGCAGTCGTCGCAATACTCGGCCCGCCCCTCTTCCTCGCCGGGAAGCGGCGTGCCGCAGCGGTCGCAGACGAGCCCCGAGATGAAGGGCGTCTGCCGCCAGCACTCGCCGCAGAGACCGAAATCGCTCGCGGTGGGTTCGCCGCAGGAGATGCACTGCGGCGGAAAGAGGAGGCGGAGCGCGCTTTGCATTCCCGCGCGAAGCACCCTAGGTTCACCCATCATGTCCGATCCGCCGAACCTCATCGACCGCGCCGCCCTGTCCAGGAACCGTGCCCGTGCGCTGGCACAGGGGGCCGACCTTTTCCTCCACGACGAGGCCGCCGCCGAAGCCGAGGAGAGACTGGGCGAGGTTAACAAAAGGTTTACGGACCCCGCCGTGGTGACGGCCTTTCCGGCTCCCTGGGCGGAAATCCTGCCCGGCGCGCGCATCGTCGCCGACGAGGAGGTCTTGGCCCTGGAGGAAGGCGCGCACGATCTGGTGATCCATGCGTTGTCGCTGCACTGGTCGGCGGATCTCGTCGGGCAGTTGATCCAGTGCCGGCGCGCGCTACGTCCCGACGGGCTTTTCCTCGGGGTGCTCTTCGGCGGGCGGACGCTTTCGGAACTACGCGTGGCGCTGGCCGAGGCCGAAAGCCGGCTCACCGGCGGCCTCTCGCCGCGCGTCCTGCCGATGGCCGAGATCCGGGACCTCGGCGCCTTGCTCCAGCGTGCGGGATTCGCCCTGCCGGTGGCCGACACGGTCAAGAAGACCGTGACCTACGCCACGTTGTTCCACCTGATCGCGGACCTGCGCGCGATGGGCGAGGGCAACGCGCTGGCGGCCCGATCCCGCCGAGCCGCACCGCGTGCGCTCTTTCCGGCGGCCGCAGAGATCTACGCGGCCGCCTTCCCGGCGGGAGGCGGCCGCATCGCCGCAACCTTCGAGATGATCTGGCTGACCGGATGGGCGCCGGATCCAAGCCAGCCGAAGCCGCTTCGCCCCGGCTCGGCCGTCCAGCGATTGGCCGACGCCCTGGGTGCGACGGAAGCGCCGCTGCCGCGTGCGGAAGATTGACCGGCGCGGATTTCCCTCTATGTCGGACTGGTTGAGCGCGAGGATGCCATGGATACCGAGATCGTTCGCCCCGGAGCGGGCCGCCTGACCCATGCCCCGGCCGATCACCCGCCGGTAGCGCGGGCGCGCATCGGTATCCTGGTCGCCAACCTCGGCACGCCCGACAATTACGACTACTGGTCGATGCGGCGGTACCTGTCGGAGTTCCTTTCGGACCGGCGCGTGATCGACTTCCCGGCGTGGAAATGGCAGCCTCTCCTCCAGCTCGTCATCCTGTCGAAGCGTCCCTTCACCTCCGGCGCCAACTACAAGTCGATCTGGAACCACGAGAAGGGCGAGAGCCCGCTTATGACGATCACGAAGGCGCAGGTGGCTAAGCTTCGCACGGCCGTGTCCCTCCGCTTCGGCGAGGGGTTAATGGTCGAGTTCTGCATGCGCTACGGCAATCCCTCGACCGAGAGCGTCGTGCGCCGCATGGTTGCCGCCGGCTGCGAGAAGATCGTCTTCCTGCCGCTCTATCCGCAATACGCCGGCGCCACCTCGGCCACCGCGAACGACAAGTTCTTTCGCGCGCTAATGAAGGAAAAGCGCCAGCCCGCCGTGCGGATCGTGCCGGAGTATTTCGACCATTCCCTGTACATCGAGGCGCTGGCCCAATCGGTCGAGCGGGCATATTCCGGCATCGACCACCGGCCCGACATTCTGGTCGCCTCCTACCACGGAATGCCGAAGCGCTACCTGATGGAAGGCGATCCCTACCATTGCCAGTGCCAGAAGACCTCGCGGCTCCTGCGCGAAAGGCTGGGTTGGGCCGAGGGCTCGGTCGACACCACCTTCCAGTCGGTCTTCGGCCGCGAGGAGTGGCTGCGGCCCTACACGGTCGAGCATGTCGTCGAGCTTGCGAGGGCCGGCAAGAAACGCATCGCGGTCATCTCGCCCGCCTTCTCGGCCGACTGCATTGAGACGCTGGAGGAGATCCAGGGGGAAATCCGCGAGGCCTTCATTCATGCGGGCGGCAAGAGCTTCACCTATGTCCCCTGCCTCAATGACGACGACGCGCATATCGCGGCGCTCATGGCGGTGCTGGAAACGAACCTCGCGGGCTGGACCGAAGCCCACGGCAAATGAAAAAGGCGGTGGAACCCCACCGCCCTTTCCAATTCGGCCTGAGCCGAAAAATCAGTTGCTGGCAGCAGCGGCGACGAGCACCAGGAGCAGCAGCGGAACGATCAGGCCGCCGTTCGAGGACGACGCGGCCTGTTCGACAGGCGCCGGCTCCATGACGGGTTCCACGCCACCGGCGAAAGCCGAGGTAGCAGCGAGCGAAAGGGCAGCGGCGAGCGCGAGCTTCTTCATCTAACTCTCCATTTTCACCGCGACGGATGGATAAGCGAGGTCGTCGCGGCAGTCAAAACACCTCAGAATCCCACTAACCCAGATGGCACATTTCGCGCAATGAAGCCGTCTCGCCGCAACGAAAGTTTTGCCCGTATCGTCAAATTAGCAACACCTGCGTGCCCACATTCGTCAGCGAATAAAGCTCGGCAATGTGTTCATTATACAACCCGATACAACCATTGGACGAACGCCGGCCGATCTTGCGCGTGTCATGCGTGCCATGGATGCGGTAGAACTCCCACGAAAGATAAAGCGCGTGGGTTCCAAGCGGGTTGTCGGGGCCGGGGCCGACATAATCGGGCCATTCCGGGTTTCGGACCTTCATCGCCGGCGTCGGCCGCCACTCCGGCCCGATCACCTTCTTCACGATCGCCGTGCGTCCACGGCGCGTCAGGTCCTCGGTCAGGGGAACGCTCGTCGGGTAGAGGCGGTAGACACCCTGGTCCTCGGACCAGAAGTGCAGGGCCCGCGAGGTGGTGTCGACGAGAACGGCGCCGTTCTTGGTATCGGAGAAATAGGGCTGCCACTGCAACGAGCGGAAGCTCGATATGTTGCGGCGGATGTTCGAGTTGAGGTCGTTTTCGAACTCGGTCGTGCCGGCGCCGCTCTGCGCGAGCGCGGGCGCGGCGAGTGCGCTTCCGACGGCGGCCGCGGCCGTGCCGATGAGAGTGCGGCGGCTGAGGCCGCGGGGATTCTTGATGCTCATCCTCTAGGGTCCCGGTCTGAAGATCCGTGTCTTTCGTGTGCGCTTGGCGTCCTCGTGGGGCCGCACAAACGATGTCATTCTAGTCGGGCGCTGCGCCTTTCTCAATTCACTCTCGTGTCACCCGAGGGTTGCGCCCTGCCGCCGACGCGCAAGTTGGCGTTTGAACACCCGCGGGCGAGGCTGTAAAGGACTGGCCTGCGAAAAACCCGAAGGTTCCCAGATGACCCGTCTCTTGATCCTGAGCCTTGCCGCGGCCCTGACCCTTGCCGGCTGTGTGGCGACACCGCCCCAGCTTGGCCCAGACGGCCGGCCCTTGCCGCAGGCCTACGTGATCAAGGCGGGAGATGAGGGTCGGATTACCTACTCGATGGTCGATTCCATCAACTCCCTGCGCTCCGCCGCGGGCGCCGCGCCGCTCACGCTGAACCCCCTCCTGACGGCGGCGGCGGCGACCCATTCGCGCGACATGGCAGTGCAGAACCGGCCATGGCATTTCGGCTCCGACGGTTCATCGCCGCTGCTCCGCGCCCAGCGGACCGGCTATCAGGGCCGGATGCTTGGCGAGAACATCTCCGAGACGTACGAGACCGAGCTGGAAACCCTCTCGGCCTGGATGGAACTGCCCGATACCCGCGCGGTCATCCTCGATCCCGCCGCGCGGGATGTCGGTTTCGCCTGGTTCCAGGAGCCCGGCGGCAAGATCTGGTGGACGCTGGTCACCGGTGGCTAAAGCACTGCCGGAATTCGCTTTTTTGTCGGAGTCTACGGAAGGATGAAGATCGGAGTGCCGATCTTCACCATCGAGTAGATCATTTCCATCTCGCGATCCTTCACGGCGATGCAACCGGCGGTCCAATCGCGCCCGCGCCCGCGATTCTTCCTGGCGCGCCCGTGAATGAAGATGTCGCTGCCGGGCAACTTGCCTGCGGCCTCTGCACGCGCGATATCCTCCTCGTTCGGGTAGGAGATGCCGAGCGAGAGGTGAAAGGCGCTGACCGGATTCTGCCGGTCGATGTAATAGAGCCCCTCGGGCGTCTTGCCGTCACCCTCGAACTGCTTTGGCCCGACCGGATTCCCGCCGAGCGAGATGCGGTACCGCTTCACCACATCGGTGCCGCTCACGAGGTACATCCGGCGCTTGGCCTTGTGGACAACGATCTGCGTGATCTCTGGCCCGGAATAGCTCCGGAACTTGGAGCGCGCCGCCACCGGCAGCGCCGTCCCCAGGATACCGATTGCGGCGGTTGTCAGAAATGTCCTGCGTCTCATCTCGCGTATGCTGCCCCTTGATCCTTGCCGTTCCGGCTTTTGACCGGGGAGGATATACGTCTCGGCCCGCAACCGGAAGTCGGCGTCTTTCCGCGCATCCCGTGCCTCACGACCCTGTGATGACGCGGCTGAGGCGCGCCACAAGCTCGACATGAGTGGACCAGCGGAACTGATCGACGACCTGCACCCAGTCGAGCACGAAGCCCGCGGCAAGGAGAAGGCGCGCGTCGCGGGCGAAGGTGACCGGATTGCACGACACCGCGGCGACGACGGCGACGCGCGATGCCGCGATCTCGCGCATCTGCGCTTCGGCCCCCGCGCGCGGCGGGTCAATCACGACGGCGCCGAAAGCCGTCAGTTCGTCGGGCAGCAGGGGGCGCCGGAAGAGATCGCGCGCCTCCGTCGTCACGCGCTGCAGGCCCGGCGTCTGCCGCCAGCCGGCATCGAGCGCCGAGAGCATCGCGGCGTCGCCTTCCACCGCGTGCACCTCGCGACGGTTCGCGAGCGGCAGGGCGAAGGTCCCGGCACCCGCAAAGAGGTCGGCGACACGTCGTGCCGGTCCCACCGCGTCGCGCACGGCGGACAGGAGCGCCGCCTCCCCGTCGGCCGTGGCCTGCAGGAAGGCCCCGGGCGGCGGCACGACGCGCGCGGTTCCGAAATGCTGCGCGACCGGGCGGCGGGCGGCAACCACTTCACCCTCCCACGTCAGGCGCGCGGAATCGGCGCGTTCGGCCACGGCGGCAAGCGCGGAGAAAAGGCTCTGATCCAGCGGTTTTCCGCCGGACACCGCCACGTCAAGCCCGGAGTCGCCCCGCGTCAGCGCAAGTGCCAACTCGCCCTTCCGCGATGCGCCGAGCGCGGTGATCTCGGCGAGCGCGGGCAGCGTCGCCATGAGCCCCGGGTGGAGCAGTTCGCATCTCGGCACCTCGATGATCGTGCCCGACGCGCGGCCATGAAATCCGACGATGGCGCCGGATTTCGTGCGCCGACCGGCCAGTGTCGCCCGGCGGCGCGAGCGCGGCGGCGAGGTCACGACGGGGCGGAACGGCGCGGCGATGCCCTGCGCGGCGAGCGCGGTGCGCACCACGTCCTCCTTCCAGCGCGCGACGAAGGCGTCCGAGGCATGCATCAACGCGCAGCCCCCGCAGGCGCGGTAGTGCGGGCAGGGCGGCCTGACCCTGTCGGGGGACCGCGTCACGATCTTCGCCTCCTCCATGCGCCCGTCGGCGACCTCGCCCTCCACCACCTCGCCCGGCAAGGCCATGGGCACGAAGACCGGGGTGCCGTCCGGCCCGCGCGCGATCCCGTCGCCCAGGTGGCCGAGCCGTTCGACGGTGAGCCTCACTCCGCCGCCTCTTCGGTGCCGATGAACCCGCCCGACTGCCGGTTCCAGTACCGCGCATAGAGCCCGCCCCTTGCCAGAAGCTCCGCGTGCGTCCCCTCCTCCACCAGCCGGCCGCGGTCGAGCACGACGATCCGGTCCATCTCGGCGATGGTCGAGAGCCGGTGCGCGATGGCAAGCACGGTCTTGCCCTGCATCACCAGGTGCAACGCCCCCTGGATTGCCGCCTCCACCTCGCTGTCGAGTGCGGAGGTCGCCTCGTCGAGGACGAGGATCGGAGCGTCCTTCAGGAACGCGCGGGCCAGCGCGATCCGCTGGCGTTGGCCACCCGAAAGCTTCACGCCGCGCTCGCCCAGAAAGGCGTCGTAGCCCTGCCTGCCCTTGTGGTCCTGCAGGTGTCGGATGAACTCGTCGGCCTCTGCCGCTGTGGCCGCCGCGATCATCTCGTCCTCGGTCGCGTCCGGTCGGCCATAGAGAATGTTGTCCCGGGCGGAGCGGTTGAACATCGCGGTTTCCTGCGTGACCATGCCGATCTGCCGGCGCAGGCTTTCCTGCGTCACGCTGCGCACGTCCTCGCCATCGACCAGGATCCGACCCTCTTCCGCGTCGTAGAGCCGCAGGAGCAAAGCGACCAGGGTGGATTTCCCGGCCCCCGAGGCGCCGACGATCCCGAGTTTCTCTCCGGGCTGGATCGTCAGCGTGACATGGTCGAGTCCGCCGGTTGTGCGGCCATAGGCGAAGCTCACGTCGTCGAAGCGGATCGCGCCCTTCACGCGGCCAAGCACGGCGGCGCCGGGGGCATCGGTCAGCGTGTGGGGCGGCGTCAGCGTGCGCATCCCGTCCTCAACCTCGCCGATCGAACCGTAGATCGACATGAGCGCGAAGCTGACCCACCCGGTCATCTGCGCGATGCGTATCGCGATCGTCCCGGCGGCAGCGATGTCGCCGGTTGTCGCCTGCCCCTTCGTCCAGAGAATGAGCGAGCCGCCGATCAGGATCAGCGGCAGGAGGCCGGCGAGCACCATGAGCGACAGCCGGAACCAGGCCGAGAGCACCCCGAAGTCGAGCGCAGTGTCGCGGAAGCCCGCCATGGCGCGCAGGGCGGCCTTGTCCTCGTGGTCGGCGTGGGCGAAGAGCTTCACCGTCTTGATATTGGTGATCGTGTCCACGACCTGCCCGGTCACCATCGCCCGCGCGCCGGCCCGCGCCGCGGACTTGCCCCGGACCTTGGGCAGGAACGCGCGTATGAGGAGAAGGTAGGCCGCGATCCAGACCCCGAGCGCCGCCGCCATCCAGCCATCGACTGTGACGAGGAACGCGACGGAGCCCGCAAGCGAGGCCAGCGCGAAGGCAACCGTGTTGATCGTCTCGCTCGCCACATCGGTGACCGCGCGCGCGGCCTGCATCTGCTTCTGCGCGATCCGGCCCGCGAAATCGTTGTCGAAGAAGGTCACCGCATGACCCATCGTCCAACGGTGCAGCCGCGACAGCACCAGCGGCAGCACGTTCGGCTGCACGACGATGGAATTCGAGGCTGCAGAAAGCCCGAAGGCGAGCGGGCGCAGGACCAGGAGGAAGACCGCGAATCCGGCGAGCAGCGGCCAGTGATCGGCCAGCAGTGCTGCCGGGCTTCCGGCCTGCGCCGCGTCGACGATGGCGCCGAGGAACCAGGCCGTCACCACCTCCATCACCCCGGCAATCGCCGAAAGGACGGCTGCGACGGCAAGCGGCCCCCAGGCGCCCGACAGGCACCAGAGGAAGAAGCGCCCGAGCGTCTGTGGCGGCGCGCCTTCGGCCGGGCGGAAGGCGTCGATCATTTCGCCGGCCCTCATTCTGCCGCCTCCGCCTCGTCCGTGCCGATGAAGCCGCCCGATTGCCGGTTCCAGAAGCGGGCGTAGAGGCCGCCCCTGGCGAGAAGCGCCTCGTGGCCGCCGTCCTCGGCGACCTTGCCGTCGTCGAGCACGACGATCCGGTCCATCCGCGCGATGGTCGAGAGCCGGTGCGCAATGGCGATCACGGTCTTTCCCTCCATCACTCCGTAGAGCGTTTCCTGGATCGCTGCCTCAACCTCGCTGTCGAGCGCCGAGGTCGCCTCGTCCAGGACGAGGATCGGCGCGTCCTTCAGGATCACGCGGGCAAGTGCCACGCGCTGGCGCTGTCCGCCTGAAAGCTTCACCCCCCGCTCGCCCACCTGTGCGTCATAGCCCGTGCGTCCTTCGGGATCGGTGAGCTGAAGGATGAAGTCATGCGCCTCGGCCCGGCGTGCGGCCTCGATCATTTCGGCCTCGTTCGCGTCCGGACGGCCGTAGAGGATGTTGTCCCGCACCGAGCGGTGGAGGAGCGAACTGTCCTGCTGCACCATTCCGATACGGCCGCGCAGGCTATCCTGCGTCACCCCGGCAATGTCCTGTCCGTCAATCAGAATGCGGCCGCCTTCCGGGTCGTAGAAACGCAAGAGAAGCTTGACGAGGGTCGATTTCCCCGATCCCGATCGCCCGACGAGGCCGATCTTCTCGCCCGGCCGGATCGTCAGGCTGACCCGGTCGAGCCCGCCGAAGCCGCGGCCGTAGTGGTGGCTCAGCACGTCGATCTCGATTCGGCCCTCGCGAAAGTCGAGCGGCCGCGCGCCCGGCCGGTCCACCAGGCCGATCGGCTGTGCGATCGTCGCCATCCCCTCGGCGACGACGCCGAGCGACTGCACGAGGTTGGTCATTGCCCACATGATCCAGTAGGTCATCGAGTTGAGCCGGAGGACCAGCGCCGATGCCGCGGCAACGGTTCCGACCGTGGCCTGGCCCCGATACCAGAGATAGGTCGCCAAGGCCGTCGCCGACACGATCAACGCACCGTTGAGTATCGTCAGCACCACGTCCATTCTGGTTATGATGCGCATCTCGCGGGCGAAGGTCGCGCGAAGGTTTTCGATGGATTCGCCGACATAGGCGACTTCGCGGTCATCGTGGGCGAACATCTTGACCGAATGGATATTGGTGAAGCTGTCCACCACCCGACCCGTGACGGACGACCGCGCGTCCGACGAGGCCGTTGCGGCCGGACCGGCACGACGCACCGTCCAAAGCATCAGCGCGAGGTAGAGCGCGGCCCAGATCAGGAGCGGCGCCATCAGCCGGGAATCCGCATTTCCGAGCAGGATCACGGCTCCGACCAGCGTCGTCAGGGCGAACGCAACGGCGTCGAAGACCTGGAACACCGCATCGCCGGCCGCGGGAGGCGTCTGCATCAGCCGGTTCGCGATGCGTCCGGCAAAATCGTTCTCGAACCAGCCGACGGACTGGCGGAGCACATGGCGGATCGCGCGCCAGCGGAAGAGCGCCCCGTAGTTCACGAGGATCGTGTTGTGCAAGAGCGCCACGTCTATGCCGGAAACGATCGGGCGCACGATGAGAACCACCAGCGCGGCGAGGACGAACTCCGTCCCGTGGGACTCCATGACCTCGGCTGGCGTGCCTTGGGAAAGGAGGTCCACCATCCGCCCGACATACCAGATCAGCGCCACGTCGAGGGCCGCCGAGACGCACTTCAACGCGGCCGTCACCAGGAACACGCCGCGGAACGGCCGCGAATACTCCATCAGGAATGGAAGGAGCCGCCGGGGAGGCGCATCCTTCTCCTCGTAAGCGACATAGGGATCGACAAGGCTCTCGAAGAACCTGAACATCGCGGCGCCTTTCGGGTTGCCGGCCGGATATACATCAGACCGGCAGATAGGGGAACTCAGTGCCGGACGAGTTCGACGACGGAGAGCGCGATGAGGCCCGCCATGACGAGGTTGAAGGCCCTGAGCCGCTGCGCGGTCGTGAGCCACCGTGCGATGGCCTGGCCGGCATAGGTCCAGGTTGCCGACGAGCTGAGACCGAGCATCATGAACGTCGCGGCCACGGCTGCCGCCGTGATCAGCGGCGTCTCCGGCAGGACGAACTGCGAGGTCGCGGCGACCGCCATCGACCAAGCCTTCGGGTTCACCCACTGGAACGCCACCGCCTGGTGGAAGCGCATGGGGTGCGCGCCTTCGGCCTTCGACCCGATTCCGCCCGACCGGGCGATCTTCCAGGCGATCCAGAGCAGCATTGCCGCGCCACCCCAGCGCAGACCCTCGCGCAGGAGTGCGCTGGCCTGGAAGATCCCGCCCAGCGCCAGGCCGACGATCAGCAGCATCAACGGGAACCCGAGGGCAACCCCCAGGAGATGCGGCACGGTTTGGCGGAAGCCGAAGTTCGCACCGGAGGCCGCAAGCATGGCGTTGTTCGGCCCCGGCGTGAAGAGCGTGGCGACGGCGAGCGCGAGGAGCGCGGGAAATGTGTCGAGCATCATGGCAGCAGGTCCAGATCAGGCGGCCATCCTGCCGCGCCTGACAGGGCGCCTTCAAGCCAGCAATTGTTCCCGTGACAATCGGAAGCCGGAGGCGATCCAGCGGTCCTCGAGCAGCTTCAGCCGTTCGCCCAGGGCCGCTCCGGACAGGCCGGGCATCAGATCGGCGGCGCGCAGCGGAAAAAGCGCCGAGGCGCCTTCGGCCACGGCCTCCTCCCAGCCCGGCGGCAGCGCGGCGCCAAGGCTCGCGCTGCGCAGGAGGACGGTGTCGCGGGCGACTTCGGCACCGTGGCGATAGGCGATCTCGGCGGGACGGGTGCCTTCGGCGAGACACGCGTGCAGGATGGCAAGCCGCCGTCCTTCGGCGCGCGAAAGCCGCAGGCGATCCTCGGCCTCCGGCCCTCCCAACGCGGCAAGACGGCGGATCCAATCGGGCGCATAGGGCGGTTCGAGATGGACGAGAGGCGCGAGCGCCGCCACGTCCGCCCCGGGGAGCACCCGGGCGAGCACCCCGGTGACCTGCATCGCCGCCAGCGCCGGCGCCGGATCGGGCGCGGCCAGAAGACGGCGCATCTCGTGGCCGAGCCTTTCGCGGGAAAGCGTGTCTAACCCGGCCGAATTCTCACTACAGGCTGCGAGCGCCGTGTCGTCCATCCCGGCCTCCGCATCGCCATACCAGGCATGGAACCGGAAGAAGCGCAGGATTCGCAGATAGTCTTCGCGGATGCGTTCTCCGGCCTCGCCGACGAACCGGACCCGGCGCGCCTTGAGGTCGGGAAGTCCGCCGATCGGATCGACGACCTGCCCCGCCGCGTCGGCATAGAGCGCGTTCATGGTGAAGTCCCGCCGCGCCGCGTCCTCTTCGACCCGCGTCGAAAAGGCGACGGTCGCGTGGCGCCCGAATGTCTCCACGTCGCGCCGGAACGTCGTCACCTCGTGCGGGACGCCGTCCACGACGATCGTCACCGTGCCGTGCTCCACCCCGGTCGGCACCACCTTCAGCCCGGCCGCGCCCGCGACCTTGATCACGCGATCCGGCACGGCATCCGTGGCGATGTCGATATCCGCGACCGGCTGGCCGAGAAGCGCATTGCGCACGCACCCGCCAACCAGGAGTGCCAGGTGCCCGGCATCCGTCAGGAGCTGCAGCACCTGCTGCAACCCCTCGTCCCTGAGCCAGGCATCGGTGATCCTCATTCCGCCATCCGGTCCGCAAGCGCCCTCAGGATACGCGCGGTCGCGCCCCAGATGTAATAGGGCCCGTAGGGCACCGCATAGTAACGCCGGTGCTGGCCGCGCCACCGCCGCCCCTCGATCCTGTACCGCGCCGGGTCGACGAGATGGGAGAGCGGGACGGAGAACACCTCTTCGACCTCGCCCACCTCGGGAACGGGAGTGAAGGTTCCGCGGATAAGGCCGAAGACCGGGGTCACGAGGAAGCCCGTCACCGTCTCATGCGCCTCTGCGAGGCCCAGGACCTCGACCTGCCTTGGGGGAAGGCCGATCTCCTCCTCCGCCTCGCGCAACGCGGCGGCCACGGCGTCGGCGTCGCCCGCATCGACCTTTCCGCCGGCGAAGGCGATCTGTCCGGGGTGATGCTTGAGCCGCGAGGAGCGCTTCGTCAGGATCACGTCCACCCCGCGCGGCCCGGGTTGCAGCGCGACGAGCACCCCCGCGGGGCAGAGCACCCGCCCCTCCGGCAAGCTGGTGCCGGGATTGAGGTCGTAGTCCGAGGTTGGCCGCCCCGGCCGGGCAAGCGCCTCGACCACCGGGGCGAGCGGATCAGCCGGCGTCATCGGGGCTCTTCGTCGCCTCAAAGCCGAGCGTGGCCGGATCAAACTCGTAGTGCGCACCGCAGAACTGGCAGTCGGCGGTGACGATGCCCGCCTCGGTCGTCATGTGCCGGATGTCCTTGGCCGAGTAAATCGATAGCGATTCGCGCACCCGGTCCTGCGAGCAGGAACAGCCGAAATGCACGGCTTGCGAATCGAAGACCCGCGGGCCCTCCTCATGAAACAGCCGAACCAGAAGATCCGTGGGCGTGACGCTCGGCCCGATCAATTCCAGTTCCTCCACCGTGTCGAGGAGAAGGTTCGACCGCGCCCAGTTCTCGCCTTCGAGGCCGTCAAGGATGTCGGCCGGAGCAAGCAGACCTCCCTCGCCGCTGCCACCCTCTTTCGCCACGAAGGGCGAGGCTTTGGGCATGTGCTGCAGCATCACGCCGCCGGCACGCCAGCGTTCGGCGCCGCCCGGCAGCCGTGACTTGCCGAAACTCAACGCGAAGCGCGTGGGCAGCTGCTCCGATTGCGCGAAATACGTCTCTGCACAAGCGGAAAGCGAGCCTCCGGCCAAGGGCGTGATCCCCTGGTAGGGCGTCGTACCCGGCCCCTGGTCGAGCAGAACCGCGAGATAGCCGCTGCCGATCTGCGAAAAGCCCGGCGCGGCCGGGTCGAGCCTTTCGGTATCGAAGGAGGCCCAGGCGCGCATCCGCGCGCTGCCGCCGTTCTCGGCCGGCGCATAATAGTCGGTGGCAATGATCCGCACCGGACCGTCGCCCCGGATCTGGAGCGACAGCTTCCAGCGCAGCTTGATCGTCTGCCCGATGAGCGCGGTCAGGAGCGCCGCCTCGGCCACCAGGGCCTCGACGACCATCGGGTAGTTGTGCTGCGAGAGCACCCGGTCCAGCACGCCGTCGAGGCGCGCGACCCGGCCACGGATGTCGGACCGGTCAAGCTGAAACGGAAGGACGGTATCGTCCCAGGCGATCATCGACAGGCTTGTCATGGGGGTTTCCTCGGCGCTTGCGCCCTGCCATACCGCGTGAATATGGGGACGACAACCCGGAGGCCAAGAGGGCGCACCATGATCAGACGGTTCGGGGAGCCTCTGGTACGGGGGCAAAGCTACCGGATACGGCACGGTGTCTATGCCCTGCTGGTGCATGGGCGCGACGTGCTCCTGACGCATCAGGCGGAACCGGAGCCGGAGTTCCAGCTGCCGGGTGGCGGCATAGATCCGGGCGAGTCCCCGCTGCGGGCGCTCCACCGGGAGGTTTTCGAGGAGACCGGCTGGTCCATCGCGGCGCCGCGCCGGATCGGCGCCTTCCGTCGCTTCGTCTACATGCCGGAGTATGATCGCTGGGCCGAAAAGCTTTGCGCGATCTACCTTGCGCGCCCGGTGCGGCGTCTCGGCAATCCCTCGGAGCCCGGCCACGAAGCCGTCTGGATGCCGCTCTCCGCTGCTCCCCGGATGCTCGGAAATGCGGGCGACCGGCATTTCGCCCGCGCGGTCGCCGGCGCCTGACCTACCTGTGGTCCTGCCCTTTCTGAGCCGCTCCGTCTCTGCGCGAGCTGGCGAGCCTACGCGCCGCCGAACTCGAAAACGATGGCCGAGACGTCGTCCTCGAGCGAGGCGCCGGGGGCCATCTCCTGGCTGAGGAACCAGAAGAGGTCGTCAACGAACTCTCCCCCTTGTCCTGCCGACGCGGCGCGTCGCGCGATACGCACCAAACCCTCCGGCTCCAGCATGCTGCCGTCCTTCAGCCGACACTCGGTGAGACCGTCACTGTAGAACAACAGGCGTTCGCCGCGCTCCAAAGTGATGTCGAACTCGCTCCAGCCGATCTCGGCGAACATTCCGATCGGCAGGCCGCCATCGCCGAGGAACTCGGCCGTGCCGTCGGCCCTGAGCAGAAGCGGATGCGGATGCCCGCACTGGACCATCCGAACCGACCCCGAAAAGAGGTCGGCCACGCCATAGACCATCGTGAAGTATTCATCGACTCCGGTGTCGTTGGTCATGCGGGCGTTCAGTGCGGTGGCCACCTCCTGCGGTTTGCGCAGGCGGTAGAGGTGCCATTGCCGCTGCTCCATCGCGACATTCTGCGCAAGGTTCGACGGCGACAGATAACTTGCCAGCCGCGCCGTGAGCAGCGCGGCGGTGATGCCGTGGCCCGAGACGTCGAGGCTGTAGAACCCGACCTGGTTGAAACCGGGAGTGAAGAGCCCGACAAGATCGCCGCCGATATGGCCGCTTGGCTTGAGCAGCAGGCCGAAGCGCGACGCGCCGAATGTCTTCGACCGCTCGGGCACGAGCGATTCCTGTATCTTCTTCGCCTGGATGAGATCTCGGTTGATCGAGTCGTAAACGCTCTGGAGCTCGGCGAGAGTGTCGGACAGAAGCCGGTTCTTGTCGGTCAACTCCCGTTCCATCCTGAGGATGCGTTCGCCCGCGGCGATCCGAGCGCGCAACTCGTCGCCGCTGACCGGCTTCGTCAGGAAGTCATCCGCCCCGCCTTCCAGGCCACGGGCGATCTCGGCGGTTTCCGTCTTGGAGGTGAGCAGGATGAAATAGACGTAGTGTGTGCGGACGCGGGCGCGCAGTGCCTGGCAGAATTCGATGCCGGTCATGCCGGGCATCATCCAGTCGGAGATCACCAGGTCCGGCGGATCCCGGTCGCAGAGCCGGAGCGCCTCTTCGGCGGTGCCCGCCTCCATCGCGGCTAGGCCGGAACGGGCAAGCTGAGCGGAGAGGATCCTGCGCTGCATCCGGCTGTCGTCGACGATCAGAACGCGGCAGACCGCCCGGGCCGGAACCTCGGGCAGTCCCGTTTCTGTCATCGCCGCCTCTGACTGGGCCATCGCCTCTCACTGCACCGGACTTCATCGGCCATTTAGCCGTCGCGTCGTTAACACGCGTTGAAGACAGCCGATGCCTCGCGCCCCGGGTCCGATTAACGGCTGCGAAACGCGGCGGGCCTACGCTGCAGCTGCCAAGGGGTGGCAAGTGGTGGTGAAGATGATGATTGATTGGGAGCGCGCGGGCGAGCTGTGCTCGGAGATCGGCGCCGACGGATTCGCCGAAATCGTTGATCTTTTTCTGGACGAGGTCGAATCCGTAGTGAAGCGCCTGAACGAGCGGCCGGACCCGTCGCAGTTCGAGGCGGATCTGCACTTCCTCAAGGGGAGCGCCTGGAACCTCGGGTTCGCGGCGTTCGGTGCTCTCTGCCAAGACGGGGAGCGCCGGGCTGCAAGCGGGCGACAGGACGAGGTGGACGCGGCGACGATCGTCGCCACCTACTTCGCCTCGAAGGCGGAATTCATGTCCGGGCTCGCGGACCTCGGCAACCGGGACGACAACGCGGCGTGACGCGCCTCAGACGAGGAAATCTGCCAGCGCCTCGTCGTTGGTGATGTCGCGGTAGCTGAACGCGGCCTCGTCCATCTTGCGCCTTAGCTCCGCGAAGCTGTCCGCCGACTTCGTCTCGATGCCGATGAGAACCGAGCCGAAGTTCCGGGCTGACTTCTTCAGGTACTCGAAGCGGGCGATGTCGTCGTCGGGCCCGAGCATCTCCAGGAACTCGCGCAGCGCGCCCGGACGTTGCGGCATGCGCAGGATGAAGTACTTCTTCAACCCGGCGTAGCGTTGCGCCCTCTCCTTCACCTCGGGCAGGCGCTCGAAATCGAAGTTACCGCCCGAGGTCACGCAGACAACCCTCCGGCCGCGTATGGCATCGGCCAGGTCCGGCAGGGCATCGACGGAAAGCGCTCCGGCCGGTTCCAGGACAATACCCTCGACGTTGAGCATGTCGAGCATGGTGATGCAGATCCGGTCCTCGGGCGCGGCGAGCACCTGCTCCGCGCGGATCCCATTCAGCCGTGCAAACGGGCGCGCGCCGATTCGCGCCACGGCGGCGCCATCGACAAAGCTGTTGACGCGTTTCAGCGTCACGGGTTCGCCCGCCGCAACGGCCGCGGCGAGACTCGTGCCACCGAGGGGTTCGACGAAGCGGAAGTCGGTGGCCGGCGCCGACTCCGCGAAGACCGCCGTGACACCGGCGGCAAGCCCGCCGCCGCCCACGGGCAGGATCACCAGGTCTGGCGGGTCGGGCAGTTGATCGAGAATCTCCACCGCGATGCTGGCCTGGCCCTCGATCACGTCGTCGTCGTCGAACGGCGACAGGAACTGCGCGGCGGCCTTGGCACAGTAATCCTGCGCAGCGGCAAGAGTGTGGTCGAAATAGTCGCCGACGAGTTGGATTTCGACACTGTTTCCGCCGAAAATGCGTGTCTTGTCGATCTTTTGCTGCGGCGTCGTGACCGGCATGAATATCGTGCCGCGGACGCCGAAATGACGGCAGGCATAGGCCATTCCCTGCGCATGGTTGCCGGCACTCGCGCAGACAAAATGTGCCTTGCCCGGATCGACGACGAGAGCCCTGCGCATTGCCGTGAAGGCACCGCGCAGCTTGTAGCTTCGGACCGGTGTCAGATCCTCGCGCTTCAGCCAGATCTCGGCGTCAAATCGGGCAGACAGGTGCTCGTTGCGTTGCAGCGGCGTCGCGGGAAAGAGATCGCGCAGCGCCTCGGTTGCCGCACGCGCGCGCCGCGAGAATTCGCCCATGCCGCCCTCCGAACTCAGATCGAACCATTGCGACGAGGTGCCAAGGTTTCGCGGCAAAGTCCATCGCCCCAGTGACGGGTGCGCCATAGTTTTGCCACGGATCTACCGCTTATACTTGCGCGGGGGTCTGCGCCGCGCCATCGCGCGCTTTACCTGGAGGCAATGAACATGTTCCGCTCAAAGACACTGGCGACGGCTGTGGCACTGTCTGCCCTGATCCTCGGACCCCTTGCCCCGGTCTCGTTCGAGTTCGGCGCCACGCCGGCATTCGCGAAAGGCAACGGTGGCGGCAATGGCGGCGGGAACGGGGGAGGCAACGGCAAGGGCGGGAACTCCGGCAGCAAGGGCGGCGCCGGCAAGGCCAACGCCGGCGGCAAGGCCAAGGGGGCCGGAAATGTGGCCAAGGCTGCCGCCGGTACGGCTGTGACCGCGACGGCCACCACCGTGGCCATCGCCGAACCGGTCGAGACCGCCCCCAACGCGCACGGGAAGATGGCCTCGGAACTGAAGGGGCTGAACGCCTACCACGCGAGCGAGACCGCCTTCGCGAACGCGAGCCCGAACAGCCAGGTTGGCCGGATCGCCGCTTACCGAGAGGCCGCGCTGGAGACCGTTGCCGCCGGCGAAGCGGCTGCGGAGGCCGCGGCCGCGCTCGAGGAGGCAACCGCGGCGCTTTCCGCCAGCGAACAGGCCTTGGCCGATCTCGACCAGAACTACAGCGGCCGGACAACCGCCGAGATCGACGCCGACATCGCCGCGCTGGACCCCGCTGCGACCGATTATCAGTCGAGCCTCGACGTGCTCAACGCGGAGCGCACCGCAGCCGAGACCTACGAGACGGATCGCGCGGCTCTCGAGACCGAGATCGCCACGAACGAGGCGGCGGTGGCCGACGCCGAGACGGCCACGGCCGACGCCGAGACAGCGCTTGCGGACGCCGAGATGGCGGAGGGCGAGGCCCTGACGACCGCCGCGAACGGCCGCACGCTCTCCGACCCGGCAATCGACTTCCTGCGCGAACAGCTCGGCCTCTGACCGGGCGGGCACCGATCCGGAGTCCCGCCGGCCCGATCGGCGGGGCTCCTTGCCCTTGGGCATATTCTCCGATAATCGCGGCTCGATCGTCTCTGGCCGACGGAGGTTCCACATGTCCGCCCCGAAGAAAGTCGTGCTCGCCTACTCCGGCGGCCTCGATACCTCCATCATCCTGAAATGGCTGCAGACGGAGTACGGATGCGAGGTCGTGACCTTCACCGCCGACCTCGGCCAGGGCGAGGAACTTGAGCCGGCGCGGGCAAAGGCGATCCTGCTCGGGATCAAACCCGAGAACATCCACATCGTCGACGTGCGCGAGGAATTCGTGCGCGACTTCGTCTTCCCGATGTTTCGGGCAAACGCGCTCTACGAGGGGCTCTATCTCCTCGGCACGTCGATCGCGCGGCCGCTGATTTCCAAGCACCTTGTCGAGATCGCCCACCGCCACGGCGCGGATGCCGTTGCCCACGGAGCGACCGGAAAGGGCAATGATCAGGTCCGGTTCGAGCTTTCGGCGGCGGCCCTCGACCCGGCGATCCGCGTCATTGCGCCCTGGCGTCTTTGGGATCTGACCAGCCGGACGAAGCTTCTGGAGTTTGCCGAGGCGAACCAGATCCCCATCGCCAAGGACAAGCGCGGCGACGCGCCCTTCTCAGTCGATGCGAACCTCCTGCACACCTCTTCCGAGGGGCGTGTTCTTGAAGACCCCGCGCGGGAGTTCCCGGACTACGTGCTCCAGCGCGTCGTGCCGGCGGAACAGGCACCCGACACGCCTGAACTGTTGGAAATCGCCTTCGAGCGGGGCGATGCGGTGGCCATCGACGGCGTCGCCATGTCGCCCGCGACGATCCTCGCGAAGCTGAACGAGCTTGGCGCCAGGCACGGGATCGGCGTTCTCGACCTCGTCGAAAACCGCTTCGTCGGGATGAAGTCGCGCGGCGTCTATGAAACGCCCGGCGGCACCATCCTTCTGGAGGCGCATCGCGGCATCGAGCAGATCACGCTCGATGCCGGTGCCGGGCACCTGAAGGACTCGATCATGCCGCGCTATGCGGAACTGATCTACAACGGCTTCTGGTTCAGCCCCGAACGCGAGGCGCTGCAGGCGCTGATCGACAAGACCCAGGACCATGTCACCGGCACCGTGCGGGTGAAGCTCTACAAGGGCCGCGCCGCCACGGTCGCGCGTTGGTCGGACCATTCGCTCTACAGCGAAAAGCACGTGACCTTCGAGGAGGACGCGGGCGCCTATGACCAGAAGGACGCCGAAGGCTTCATCCGGCTGAACGCTCTCCGGCTGCGGCTGATCGCGGCACGGAACGCGCGGGTGAAGCGCTAACCTGCGGCGCGGCGCCCGCATGACGCTGCGCTCCGCTTGCGGGGACGTCCGTCCGGACGTTATGCCCGACCCACCTGACCCGAGCGGAGCACCCATGTCCCTAGAAACCATTGCCGCCGGCATCCGCAAGGCGCTGGAGACCCGGCGCTTCTCCGGAACTCTCAAATTCGATTGCGGCCCGGCGGGGGTGATCGTGCTGGCAGACGGCACCGCAACGACAGAGGACCGCGCCACGGACTGCACGCTGACGATTTCCGAGGAGAACCTCGGGAAGCTCCTTGCGGGCAAGCTGAATCCGATGACCGGGGTGATGCTCGGCAAGCTCAAGGTTTCCGGGGACCTCGGCGTGGCGATGGGTCTGGCGAGACTTCTGTCCTGACGCGCGGTCTCTGGCCGGATGTCTTCCGATCACGCTAAGGTGTGTTGCCAGATGCGCCCCATCTGACGCCTCTGGTAGCGTCCGTCGTGAGGTGCGTGAGATGGCGAAGCTGCTGCTTTCCTTGATCCTGTTGCTGGCCGCGCTGCCCGCCGCGGCGAAGACCGAGACGGCGATCGTCGCCGGCGGTTGTTTCTGGTGTGTCGAAAGCAATTTCGAAAGCCTGCCGGGGGTTGAGGAGGTCGTCTCCGGCTACACGGGCGGCGTGGCCGAGGACGCGACCTATGAGCAGGTTTCGAGCGGCAGCACCGGCCACTACGAGGCGGTCAAGATCCTCTTCGATCCCGCCCGGGTCAGCTATCGAAATATCCTCGATCTTTTCTTCCGGTCGAGCGACCCGCTCGACGCCGGCGGACAGTTCTGCGACCGCGGCAAGAGCTACCGCACGGCCATCTTTGTCCAGTCCGCAGCGCAGCGCGCAGATGCGGTCGCTGCAAAGGCTGACGCCGAATCCGCGCTTGGCCGGAAGGTTGCGACCGAGATTCGCGATGCCGGCCCCTTCTTCAAGGCCGAAGCCTACCACCAGGGGTACTACAAGGGCTCGAAGGTAGTTCTGACGCGGCGCGGGCCCATGCGCCAGGCGAAGGCCTATGCCTTCTACCGCAAGGCCTGCGGCAGGGATGCGCGGGTCAAGGAACTCTGGGGTTCCCAAGCGGCCTTCGTGCACTGACGGCAGACGCGTCAGAGACCGATCCGGGAGGCGGCGATCACGGCCATGTTCAGAATGTCGTTGACCGTGGAGCCGGTCGAGCAGATCTGGATCGGCTTGTCCACGCCGGTCAGGATCGGGCCGATCACGGTCGCACCTGCCATTTCTTGCATCAGCTTGACCGAGATCGAGGCGGAATGCCGGGCGGGCACGACAAGGACATTGGCCGGCCCGGTCAGGCGGCAGAAGGGATAATGTGCCATCTGCTCCATGTTGAGCGCGACATCGACGGTCATCTCGCCTTCATACTCGAAATCCACCCCGCGGCGGTCGAGCACCTTGGGCGCCTGATGCATCTTCGTCGCGCGCTCCGACACCGGGTAGCCGAAGGTCGAGAACGAAAGGAAGGCGACGCGCGGCTCAATCCCGAGTGCGCGCGCGACACTCGCACCGCGCTCGGCGATGTCGGCGAGGTCCTCCTCGTCCGGCCACTCGTGAACAAGAGTGTCGCCGATGAAGACGATCCGGCCGCGATGCAGGACGGCGGTGATGCCGACCGCCCCATCCTCGGCGCGCGCGTCGAAGACGTGGTTGATGAGACCGAGAACATGCGCCGACTTGCGCGTGGCCCCGGTCACCAGCCCGTCGCCGTGGCCATGCGCAAGCATCAGCGCCGAGAAGACATGCCGGTCGCGGGCGGCAAGGCGATGGACGTCGTGCATGTCGAAGCCCTTCCGTTGCAGCCGGGCGTAGAGGTAATCCTTGTAGGGCTGGAGATGCCGCGTGTTCGCGGCGTTCACCACCTCGAGCTCCTTCACCGCGTCGGCAAGCCCCTCGGCGGCGAGCTTCTCCTTCACGTCGGCCTCGCGACCGACCACCAGAGCCTTGCCGAGCCCGGCGCGCTGGTAGGCGACGGCCGCCTTCAGCACGCGCGGGTCGTCGCCCTCGGCGAAGATCATTCGCGCCTGCGCCTGGCGGGCGCGGGCATGAATGCCCTGCAGGATCGACGCCGTCGGGTCCATCCGCGACTTCAGGTGCAACTCGTAGGCGCTCATGTCAATGATCGGCCGCCGGGCGACACCTGTCTCCATCCCGGCACGGGCCACTGCCGGCGGAATGACGTAGATCAGGCGCGGGTCGAAGGGCGTCGGGATGATGTAGTCGCGCCCGAACGAGAGCTTCCGGCCATAGGCCATCGCCACCTCGTCCGGCACATCCTCTCGCGCGAGCCTTGCCAGCGCCTTCGCACAGGCGATCTTCATCTCGTCGTTGATGGCACGGGCGTGGATGTCGAGCGCGCCCCGGAAGAGGTAGGGGAAGCCGAGGACGTTGTTCACCTGGTTTGGGTAGTCCGACCGCCCCGTGGCCACGATTGCATCGGGGCGCACCGCCTGCGCCTCTTCCGGCGTGATCTCGGGGTCGGGGTTCGCCATGGCGAAGATCACCGGATTGGGCGCCATCGAGGCGACCATCGCGGGCGTCACCGCGCCCTTGGCCGAGACGCCGAGGAACACGTCGGCGCCCCTCATCGCGTCCTCGAGCGTGCGCGCCTCGGTGCGCGCGGCATGGGCCGATTTCCACTGGTTCATGCCTTCGGTCCGGCCCTGCCAGATCACGCCCTTCGTGTCGCACATGAGGCAATTGTCATGCCGCGCGCCCATGGTCTTCAGAAGCTCGAGGCAGGCGATGCCGGCCGCCCCGGCGCCGTTCAGCACGATCCGGCAGTCCTCGATCTTCTTGCCGCTGAGTTCCAGCGCATTGATGAGGCCCGCCGCGCAGATCACCGCCGTGCCGTGCTGGTCGTCATGGAACACCGGGATGTCCATCATCTCCTTCAGGCGGCTCTCGATGATGAAGCACTCGGGTGCCTTGATGTCCTCGAGGTTGATGCCGCCGAAAGTCGGCCCCATCAGGCGGACGGCCTGGATGATCTCGTCCGGGTCCTCGGTATCGAGCTCTATGTCGATGGCGTTCACGTCGGCGAAGCGCTTGAAGAGGACGGCTTTGCCTTCCATCACCGGCTTCGAGGCGAGCGCGCCGAGGTTGCCGAGACCGAGGATCGCGGTACCATTCGAGATCACGGCGACCATGTTGCCCTTGGTGGTGTAGTCGTAGGCTGTCTCGGGTGCCTCTGCGATCGCCTCGACAGGCACCGCGACACCGGGAGAGTAGGCGAGCGACAGGTCGCGCTGCGTCGCCATCGGCTTCGACGCCACCACCTCGAACTTCCCCGGCACAGGATTGAGGTGATAGGCAAGCGCCTCTTCCGGCGTGACGCGGTTCTTCGACATGGGGCTCAGGTCCTCCTCCGGGCGATGCCCTCTTAGCGCTCCGGAATGTGACAATCCACAGGATTTGCGGCTTTTCCCTCGCCGGGCGCTTTTGTAGGGTCCCGCGGGGGTTCAGGGGGGTCATCCGTGTCTGCCGACGCCAACGTCACGCCGATGATGGCGCAATATCTGGAGATCAAGGGGCGCCACCCGGATGCGCTCCTCTTCTACCGGATGGGCGACTTCTACGAGATGTTCTTCGACGACGCGGCGGCGGCCGCCGCGGCGCTCGACATTGCGCTCACGAAGCGGGGCCAGCACCTCGGCGAAGACATCCCGATGTGCGGTGTGCCGGTTCATGCAGCCGAGGGCTACCTGCTGTCGCTGATCCGCAAGGGTTTCCGCGTCGCCATTGCCGAACAGATCGAGGACCCGGCCGAAGCGAAGAAGCGGGGATCGAAGGCGGTCGTGGCGCGCGATGTGGTGCGTCTGGTCACCCCCGGGACGCTCACCGAGGAATCGCTCCTGGAGGCGCGGCGGCACAACTATCTCGCCAGCTTCGCAGAGGTACGCGGTGACGCGGCACTTGCCTGGGTCGACATCTCGACGGGCGAGGTCAGGGTGACGCCCTGCCCGCTTTCCCGGCTCGCGCCCGAACTGGCGCGCCTCGCCCCGCGCGAGGTCCTGGTGAGCGAGGCGAAAGAGGGCGATCTTGCTGGAGTAGTGTCTGATTCCGGGGCCGCCATGACCCCCCTGTCGCGTGCGGCCTTCGACAGCGCCGGGGCGGAGAAACGGCTTTGCGCGCTCTACGAAGTCGCTTCGCTCGACGCCTTCGGAGGCTTCGACAGGGCGGAACTGTCCGCGCTCGGCGCGATCATCGAGTACCTCGACCTCACGCAGCGTGGAAGGCTGCCGCTCCTCCGGCCCCCGGTGAAGGAACTGCCGGGCGGCTTTGTGCAGATCGATGCCGCTACGCGAAGAAACCTCGAGATCACGCAAAGCCTGTCGGGCGGGCGCGAGGGGTCGCTGATCGCCGCCATCGACTGCACCGCGACGGCGGCCGGCGCGCGGCTCCTGGAACGGCGGTTGTCGGCGCCTTCCTGCGACCTGCACGAGATTCATGCCCGCCTCGACGCCGTGCGGTTCCTGGCCGAGGAGGTGCGCCTCGCGTCCAACCTTCGCGACGACCTGCGCCGGGCCCCGGACATGGATCGCGCGCTGTCCCGGCTCGCCGCGATCGAGCGCGAGCCGGGAC